>JAJDTN010000206.1 GCA_022827165.1 Candidatus Latescibacterota bacterium | reverse complement strand
TCGGCGGCGGCCAGCAGGGACGGCACGTTGAAGGGGAACCAGCCGGACTCCTGGAACCAGCGGGTCAGAGGGCCGCCGGCCTTCCAGTTGTAGAGGAACATGCAGAAGGCCATGAACAGGCCGAAGCCGGTCCACTCGCGGGGCCCCATCTCGCCGCGGATGCGCACCCCCGAGCGCCGGAAGAACTCCAGCGGCGCCTCGCGGCCGATCATGGTGAAGACCGCGTCGTTGGGCAGCTTCACCTCTTCGCCGCCGGCGTCGGCGAGCGCCACCTCGCCCGCCTCGATGGCGAGGACCTTGGAGGACATCCTGACGTCGATCGATCCGGGGCGGCGCTCCTCCTCGAGGAAGGGGCCGCTCGAGGTGGTCACGCGTTCGGAGGTGGGCGTGTCCACCGAGACGTCCGCCATCGGGTCGGCGGCGAGCGCCTCCAGGCGTTCCAGGTTCTCAGGCTTGGGCCGCGAGAACTCGGGCCGGCGGTAGGAGAGGGTCACGCGTCCGCCGGCGGTGGCCACGGCGATGGCCGTCTCCATGGCGCTGTCGCCGCCGCCGACGACGAGGACGTCCTGGCCGGCGTAGTCCTTGGGATCGTGCAGCCGGTTGGAGACCTTGTCGAGGTCCTCGCCGGGCACGCCGAGTTGGCGGAAGTTCCCGGAGCGGCCGATGGCGACGACCACCCGGAGGGCTTGCAGGTCCTCGCCGTCGGGGATGACCACCGTGAAGTGGCCGCCCAACCGCTCGACCCGCTCCACCCGGGCGATGCGGGGCTCGATCCCGCGCTCGAGGGTCTGCTCCCGCAGCTCGGCCACCAGCGGCTCCTTGACCTCGGCGGCGAACTGCAGGTCCCCCGCCGGCGTCATCTCCCGCGGATAGGTGTAGATCGGCTTGCCCTTGGGGAAGTTGACCACGGTGGAGAAGGGCTCCGTGGCCTCGAGGATCTCGTAATCGAGTCCGGCCTCGCGCGCGGCCAGGGCCGCGGCCATCCCGGAAACCCCGGCGCCGACGATGACCACGTCGCGTACCTCTTCGCCGCCGGCGGCCTGGCGCTGCCGCTGGAAGTCCTCGTCGTCGACGATGTCGGCGACGGCCAGGGCGCCGCTGTTGGAGGAGAATTTCAGTAGCGGGATGCCGGTCAGGTCCCCGACGATGTAGAGGCCGGGGACGTTGCTGCGGTAGCGGGCGTCGACCTCCGGCAGCTTCTCCACCGTGCCGGCGGGCCAGCGGCCGTGCAGCCAGCGGGTGTACCGGTGGATCAGGGAGACCATGGCGGGCGCATCCTCAGCGGGCGAGGGTCATCGTCCGCTGCTCGGACAGGCCGCGGTCGGGCATCTCCAGGCGGTAGTGGTAGACGCCGCTGGCCACGGCGCGGCCGGACTCGTCGGTGCCGTCCCAGTCGACCACGTAGCGGCCGGCGCGGTGGCGGCCGTCGGCCAGGGAGCGCACCCGCTGGCCGAAGGCGTTGTAGACCGTGAGGGAGGCCTCGCCGTCGGCCGGCAGGGCGAAGCGGATGCGCGTCCCCGGGTTGAAGGGGTTGGGGTAGTTCTGGCCCAGGTCGAAGCTCTTGGGGACGGCCTCGCCCTCGGGCTCCAGGACCGCCGTGTCCTCCGGCTCGTCGATGATCCCGTCCCCGGTCTGCCAGACCGTGCTCTCCGGCCAGTAGGTGCTCCAGGCGAACCACATGGAGTTGTAGGCCGGCAGTTGCGTGAGCTGTTGGCCCTCATGGGGACCCGCGACGGCGCGCCCGAGGAGATCCCAGGTCGTGCCCGTCTCCGCGTCGCGGAACTCCGGCAGCGGGCCGGAGGGGTCGACCTGGTAGAAGGTGAGGGTCCGTCCGTCGATCTCACGGCTGTAGGGCAGGGCCGTCTGGGAGTCTTCGTGAAAGACCACCAGGAGGGGCTCTCCGCCGAGGTCGTCGTTGATCACCGCCTCGGGCCCCATGTCGCGGAAGGCATAGGCCCGCAGCTCGTCTCCGAGGCAGATGCCCAGGACGATCTCCTTCGACAGGTAGACGGAGAGGTCCGGGGTGTGGGTGGTCGGGGGGAAGATGATGAAGTTGTGATTGGTGCGGTAGTCGCCGTACGGATAGTCGCCGAAGAGGGCCGGCTTGGAGTAGCGGCTCTGCTGGGTCGCGGAATAGCGGTCGAGGCCGGTGCCCCAGAGGGCCACGTCGCTGTCGGGGTACATGCGCTTCCACATCTCGAAGGTCGTCTCGATGGCGGGCAGCAGCTCCAGCTGCTCGCCCTTGTAGTCGCCGTTGATGCCGGTGTAGATCATCTGCGGGTAGAGGGTGGTGTCGTCCCGGCGGTCGTACATCACCAGGTTGGAGTTGATCAGCAGCCCCGAGACGCCGAACTCGATCTGGCTGCCGTCCTCGGCGGTGGCGTCGAAGACCTGGGGCGTCCCGGTGAGCGGGCACAAGGTCACGGAGATGTATCCGTCGCCGATCCGGTCGTTGATGATCTCGTGCCACCAGCCCAGGTTCTCGGGATAGGCTTTCACCTCGCCGCCGCGGACGACGCCGATGACCAGGTCCGTGTCGCGGACGTACTCGATCTGGGAGGCCGGCGCGAAGTCCGGGTTGGTCACCGCCGGGATGCCGTCGATGGGAGGGCCGCCGGAGCGCAGGTGCCCGGTCAGCTGGTCCAGGTGCTCGAAGGGGAAGGGAGAGCCGGACCACGCGGGGGCGGCGGCGAGCCAGCAGAGGGTGGCACAGCGGGTCAGGGTTTTCATGGGGTATCCGCTCCGTTCAAGGTCGGTAAGGTAGGCAGAACCCGGGGGGTCCGCAGCCCGGGCCTAGTCCCCTATGGCCACCGCGACCCGGCCCACCACTTCCACCGGAAGCAGGCAGACCTCGTCGTCGCAGGCCTGGTAGCGGACGGCGGCGCGGAGGGCGCCGTTGGCCGCCGGTGCGTCCTCCTCGGCCGCCAGCCGCGACACCACCTCCACCCGGCCTTCCCAGACCTCCAGGGTCTCGGCCAGGGAGGGGAAGGGCAGCGCCCGGGAGGGCGGGTACTCGACGTCGACCTGGCGCAGGGCCAGGCGGCCGGGGTTGACCGTCACCGTGGTCGGCACGAGACCGGCCGCGGCCGGGTTGGCGTTGACGTGCCAGCCCTCGGCGATTTCCAGACTCACCGTGAGAAGGGCCGGTTCCCCCGGGGCCAGCCGTGCCCGGTCGAGGGCGAAAGCCACCTTGACGACGGAATCCGCCGGCGCGGCGGATACCTCCGCGAGGGAGGGTTCCACCGCCCCGGAGCGCAGCCAGGCCCGCATGGCCGTGACCATGTGCGCATGTCCCGCCGGCGCCGAGGCGACGCTGCCGCCGAAGGCCCGCATGCACTCCACCGCCGCCTCCGTGTAACGCTCCTGCCGGGTCGCCTCCCCCAGCTCCAGAAGCACCCGCGCGGCCACGGCGTTGGCCGACGGCAGGGCGCCGTCGTAGGCGATCTTGCTGCGGGCGATCAGGTCCCGCCCCCCGGTGGTGAAGAAGAACCCGCCGCCGCCGTCGGCGTCGCGGAAGCGCGCGATCATGGCGTCGGCCACCGACCGCGCTTCGGCCAGCCAACGCGGCTGGCCGCCGGCCCGGTGCAGGGCCAGCAGGCCGTCGGCGAGGTGGGCATGGTCCTCCAGGTATCCGTCGTAGCGGGAGGAGCCGGCGCGATGGACGCGGTACAGTCGATCGCCGTCGCGCAGGTACCGGAGCACGAACCGGGCCGCCGCTTCGGCCTCGGCGATGGCGGCCTCGTCGCCGAGGACGGCTCCCGCCTCGGCGGCGGCGGCGATCATCATGCCGTTCCAGGCGGTGATCACCTTGTCGTCGAGCAGCGGATAGGTGCGCGACCGGCGGGCCTGGTGCAGGCGCCGGAGCGAGGCCTCCAGGGAGGTGAGCAACGCCGCCTCCCCGACGCCGAGGGCCGCCGCCGCCGAATCGATGCCGGTGCGCTGGTAGAGGGCGCCGCCTTCACCCTCCGGCACCGGGGCCAGGCCGTACACGGCGAGCAGGGTATCGGCCGCCGCGGACCCCAGGGCCTCGCGGACCTCCTCCTCCGTCCACGTGTAGTACTTCCCCTCCACGTGCTCGGACTCGGCGTCCAGGGCCGAGAGGTAGGCCCCGTCCTCCGAGGTCATCTCGCGGCGGACGTAGCGCAGGATCCCCTCGGCCACCCGCCGCCAGCGCTCGTCCCCGGTGGACCGGTAGGCGCGGGCGTAGAGGCGCAGCATCTGGGCCTGGTTGTAGAGCATCTTCTCGAAGTGGGGCACGCGCCAGCGGGCGTCGGTGGCGTAGCGGTGGAAGCCGCCGCCCACGTGGTCGTGGATCCCGCCCATGGCCATCGCCTCCAGGGAGTGGCGGAGGATGCGCCCCGCCTCGGCGTCCCCTTCCTCGGCGTCGACTTGCCGCAGCAGCTCCAGGCGCATGGTGGGCGGGAACTTGGGGGCTCCGCCGAAGCCGCCGTTGTCGCTGTCGTAGAGGGCCTTGAGGCGCTCCACCGCCACCGCCGCGACGCCGGCCCCGGGCTCGCGCGGTTCCCCCGCCATCGCCTGGGCCTGGCGGATGCGCTCGGCCACTTCCGAGGCCACCTGCTCCACCTCCGGCCGGCGTTCGTCCCAGGCGGTGCGCAGCTCCTCCAGGACCCGCGGGAAGCCCGGGCGCCCCGGGAGGTCGCGCGGCGGGAAGTAGGTGCCGGCGAAGAACGGCTCCAGCGCAGGGGTGAGGAAGACCGAGTTGGGCCAGCCTCCGTGCCGGGCCAGGATCTGCGTCGCCGTCATGTAGACCGCGTCCAGGTCGGGGCGCTCCTCGCGGTCGACCTTGATGTTGACGAACCCCGCGTTCATCACGGCGGCGATCTCCGGGTCGGAGAACACCTCGCGCTCCATGACGTGGCACCAGTAGCAGGTGGAGTAGCCCACGGAGAGGAAGATCGGCCGGTCCTCGCGCCGGGCGAGGGCCAGCGCCTCCGGCCCCCAGGGGTACCAGTCGACGGGGTTGCCGGCGTGGAGCAGGAGGTAGGGGCTGGTCTCGCCGGCCAGCCGGTTGGCGGCGCCGGTGGAGGGCCCGGAAGAGCCGTCGCAGGCGGTGGCGAAAGCGGCCGCCAGAAGCGCCGCCCGGG
Source organism: Candidatus Latescibacterota bacterium (assembly GCA_022827165.1). Next base: position 586 of record JAJDTN010000206.1, on the reverse strand, counting down.
CGGTCACCGGACGGCGACGGCCTCGCTGCGCAGCATCTGGCGGGTGGTGTCGAGGACGTAGTCCACGTCGTCGAGGGTGACGTGGCGGTTGGTCACCAGCCGCACCCGGGTGGGGGGGCGCGGATTGCACTTGATGCCGAGCGCCTTCCACCGGTCGATGAGGTCGGCCGTCGACCAGCCGAGGCCGCCCACGTCGACCATGAGGATGTTCGTCGGCCGCGGGGCCCGCACCGCGGTGACGCCTTCGATGGCGTTGAGGCCCTCGGCCAGGGCGCGCGCCGTCTCGTGGTCCTCGGCGAGGCGGCCGACCATGGTCTCGAGGGCGACGATGCCGGCGGCGGCCATGATGCCGGCCTGGCGCATGGCGCCCCCGAGGCGCTTGCGGGCGCGGTAGGCCTCTTCGATGAAGGCGCGGGAGCCGCAGAGCACGGAGCCGACGGGTGCGCTCAGGCCCTTGGAGACGCAGAACGTCACCGAGTCGACGTGGGCGGTCAGCTCCTTGGCGTCGACGCCGAGGGCGACGGCGGCGTTGAACAGACGCGCCCCGTCGAGGTGGATCCGCAGGCCGTGGTCGCGGGCGGCGAGG
>JAJDTN010000353.1 GCA_022827165.1 Candidatus Latescibacterota bacterium | reverse complement strand
CCAGGGCGAGGGCTGGGACCGCCGTGGCAGCCCGCAGGCCCTGGAGGCAGGTAGGCAGTCGGCGGTGGACGGTCTCGGCAAGCATCGGATCCTCCCTGGCGTTGCGACCACGTTACGGGGAGGGGTTCGACCTGTCAACGGCTGGCGGAAGCCGCTTGTGTCACAACCAGGTACTGATTCGGCGGGACGGCGGTGAGGACCTGCACGCCGCCCCCGGGCCAGTGGACGGTCAGGCTGTCGACGAGGGCGGCACCGCCCAGCCCGAAGTGGAGGCGTGGGTCCTCGCTGCCGAGGAAGCTGCTGCCGCGCCGGCTCTCACGAACCTGCCGCTGGCCTCCGGCGTGGACGGCCACCCGGGCCCCGATCCCCTCCCGGTTGCTGCGCACACCCACCAGCCGGAGTCCCAGCCAGTTGCCTCCCGGCGCGTCGTTGCGGTAGAGGGCGGGCCTGTCGTCGAGGTGGGCTACGAACAGGTCGAGGTCGCCGTCGTCGTCGAAGTCGAGGGCCGCCGCGCCGCGGCTGACTCGAGGCGGGCCGAAGGGGTCCGAACCGTCGTGGAGGACCCGCTCGAAGCGGCCCGAGACGTTGGCGAAGAGGTGATCGGCCTGGGCGTACGTCGAGTTCGTGCCCGACGTGTCGATCTGGGGGTAGACGTGGCCGTTGGCGACGAAGAGATCGAGGTCGGCGTCGCGGTCGTAGTCGAGGAAGGCGGCCCCGAAACCGACGAAGGGGAGGCCCTCGCGCCCCAGGCCGGCGGCAAAGCTGACATCCTCGAAGGTGGCGCCGCCCCGGTTCTGGTAGAGGGTGTTGTAGTCGTCGTCGAAGTTGGTCACCAGCAGGTCGGGGAGTCCGTCGCCGTCGAAGTCGCCGGCGGCGACCCCCATGCCGGCCTGGGCGTTGCCCATGGCGCCGTGGCTTGCGCGCGCCCCCAGGCCCGTCTCGCTGAACCGGCCACGCGAATCGTTGCTGAAGAGGAAGTTGGGCGACGAATCGTTGGCCACGTAGAGGTCGGCATCGCCGTCGACGTCGAGGTCCGCGAAGAGCACGCCCAGCCCGTAGCCCGGGTCCACGCCGGTGACGCCGGAGGGAGCGCTCACGTCGGTGAACCGGTCGCCCTCGTTGCGGTAGAGGCGGTCGGGGAGGGCGCGCAGGCCCAGGGGGCCGATGAAGGCGGGAACACCCTTCCAGCGGGTGCCGAGGTGGGCGACGCTGTCGGGGTCGAAGTCCACGTAGTTGGCCACGTAGAGGTCGAGATCCCCGTCCAGGTCGTAGTCGCCGGCCGCTGCTCCCGTGCTCCAAAGGGGCAGGTCCACACCGGCCCGGGACCCCCACTCCGCGAAGCGGCCGCTGTCGTTGCGGAACAGCAGATTGTGGGTGAGGCAGGTGACGTGGAGGTCGGAGTCACCGTCGTTGTCGAAGTCGGCGGCGAGGGCCCCCATGCCCCAACCGCGGCCCACGACGCCCGCGGAGGCGGCCACATCGCGGAACCCCTCCTTGCCGTCGTTGCGGTAGAGGGCGTTTCCCGCCCCCAGGGGATCTTCCAGCGTCGCCCCGTTCACCCAGTAGAGATCGAGATCGCCGTCGCCCTCGGCGTCGAGGACGGCGACGCCTCCACCCTTGGCCTCCACGATGTAGCCCTTCTCCGCCGTGCCGCCCACGTGGGGCCGGTGCAGCCCCGCATCGTCGGCCACGTCGACGAACAGCGGGCCTCCCTCCGTTGCCCGGTCCGGGAGCGGGTCGGCGCACGACAGCAGGGAGGGGATTGTCGCCAGGGCAAAGAAAAAGCCCCCGGGCGCCTGGAGCAGGCGCCCGGGGGAGGAGTCGCCGCCGCGGATGCGGCGGCGCAAGCGGTGCTTGTTCAGTGGGCGGCCTTGATCTGGCCCCAGCTGATGTCCTCGACGGCGGTCAGGGCGGCGATGGAGGGCTCCACCTGGGCCATGACGACGTCGTTGGTGGCGGTGCAGCAGCTCTCGGGCGACATCGTCCAGAAGCCCTGGTAGCTCTCCAGGGCGCACTCGGTGCAAGGCTCATCGAAGTCGCCTACGGTCACGGAGATGTGGATGACCTCTTCCTCCGAGAGGTCGTGGACGACGACGCTGCTCTCGTCGACATCGTCACCCCTGGGCATGCTCAGGATGGGGGTGATGGCCAGTTCGTAGTAGTAGGTGCTCTCGCCGAACTGGTCGCCGTCGAAGTCCCAGCCGAACTCGATCCACTGGGAACCGTCGACGAACCAGGGGATGGCCCGGTTGGGACGGTAGAACTGGTAGGCGCCTTCCACAGGGGGCACGGCCCACTTGTAGCTGAAATTGTTGGCTGGCTCGCCCTCGAGGTTGTGCTCCTCCGTGGGCGTGTGGTCGGGATTGACCTCCACCTCCCAGGCGTCGTCCTGCCAGAAGGCCGAGGGGTTCTCGCGGTCCAGGTTGTGGACGTTGTCGAACACGGAGGTGGCGAAGTAGAGCTTGTTGAGGTTGTCGTTCCAGCCGATGATGTTGCGGATGTTGATATCGCTGGCGTCGATCTCGCCCCGGCCCACCGGCTGGATGTCGGCCACGGGGGAGTAGAGCCGGTCGTTGCCGACCCAGTACGGGCCATCGATGGGCACGATGTCCCAGTCGGACAGATCGCCGTCCATCTGGGGCACGAGGTTGTCGGGGAACTGAGCGGCGAAGAACAGCTCTCCCGGCGGATTGTGGGCACCGGCGGATACGGCGACGACCAGCGACGCACAAAGGACAAAGCGTTTCATGGCGGGATCCTCCTGATTACGAAATGCGGCCACAGGCCGCTCTTGGGGGGATAGGAGACTCCAATGCAGGGCACCAACTTACCAACGGGCCGGCAGAAAATCAAGATTTCTGGACGGGCCTGCCAGCGCCCCTTCGCACCTTCAGTACACCACGGACACCACGCCGACCCGGCGTTCGGTTTCCTCGGCGCTGAGGGCTACTTCGTAGAGGTAGGTTCCGGGCGCCACCAACTCACCTGCGCCGTCCCTTCCGTTCCAGCTCTGGCTGCCGAGGCCGCTGGCCCCGGAGCGGGGCTCCAGGACGCGGACCAGGCGGCCCCCCAGATCGTAGATGCGCAGCTGCACGGGCCGCTGCACGGTCAACTGGCGAAGCTCGTAGGTGAGCAGGAGCTCGTCGTTCACGCCGTCCCCGTTGGGGGAGATGGCCCGGCTCGAGGCGGTCAGATCGCCGAGGAGACCGCCCTCCAGGGGCGTGGCCACGGCCAGCACGTTGCCGCCGAACCGGAAGGTCGCGTTGCCGGGACGCACCTGCTGGCGGATGCGGTCCGGGTCGTCGCTGTGGAAGACCCAGCCGCGGAACTCGGCTCCATAGCGCAGGACCGGAACCTCGAAGGTCGCCTCGATCGGCTTCAGGCGGTCGGAGCGTCCCTTGAGCTCGTCGAAGGACAGGATGAGCCGGTCTTCCCGCAGGTCGGGGGGATGGAGATCGAAGTCGACCGGCGCGCCGTCGACGGAGAGGGAGAGGCGATCGGGATCGACGGGACTGTGGGTGAGGATCTCCAGGCGGTTGAAGCCGAGGTCCGAGGCTTCGAAGTCGGGCCGCACCACGTAGGTGAAGGGGGTGGGATCGAAGGAGGTCACCTCCGTGGGCCAGATCTCGCCCAGGACCTCCCGCGCCAGGGGGGACTCGCTGAACTGGAGCCACAACTGGTCCAGGCGCGCCGCCCGGGTGAAGGTGCTGTACAGCTGGATGTCGATCTGCAGGTACCGGCTCGGCCCCGGGGAGAGCAGTGAGGTGCCGTCCTCCCAGCTCTCGGCGGCGGCCGAGGAGTCGCGCAGGCCCGCCTCGAAGGTGTACGGCGGCGACCAGAAGCTCCAGTTGTCCACGTCGGGCCGGGGGTCGAGACGACCCGTGGCGTCGATGGCGAAGTACTCCTCGGTGGTAATCCTGCGGATGTCGCCGTTGACGCTCTCGGCGACGTAGAAGTTGGGGTCCGGTGTGTGTCCCGTGCGCGTGCGGATCTCGACGCGCGTGCCCTCGGGGGCCTCGCCGCTCCAGCGGATCTTGCCCCAGTTGACGGCGCTCCCCGAGTCCTGGCCGAAGTCGAGTATCTGCGTCCGGAAGGAGGTGTGCTCCACGTAGCCCTCGCCGAAGACCTGGAACTCCGCCACCTCCCAGTTGCGCAGGGGGAAGGTCTTGAAGGTCATGTAGCGCACCGACCGGGTGGGGAAGGTCAGGTCGACGACACGCTCGAGGTTCTCGGGCCTGGACTCCAGGACCTCGAGACTGGCGTCGCCGGTCCGGATCCAGCGCAGGCCGCGGGAGAAGCCGACGGCGTCGCAGGGGCTGTTGGCGAAGCGCTGGCTGTCGTCGGCCACGCGAATCTCGTAGCCCTCGACGAAGTTGGCGGCGAAGCTGCTCTCGCCGAACTCCTCGAGGGGGGGGCTCGGCTCCTGCAGCTCCTCGATCAGCAGCCGGTCCTCGACGCGGCTCAGGCGCGGGAAGAACCGGATCCGGTTGACGGGCACGGCGGCGCCGAAGTTCAGGACCACGGCGTTCTTCCAACCCTCGCCGGTGACCCCGGCGACGATGCGGCCGCCGCCCGCGAAGATGCTGGTCCCCGGGGTGAACCGGCGGAAATGGGCGGTGGTGACATCGCCGTCGAACTGTCTCTTCACCGCCCGGATCTGATCGTCGATGGCGGAGCAGCCGTCCGTGGTCCAGGCGAGTCCACGGGTGATGGGAAGGGGGATCCTGATCTCGGGGGAGTCGGGATCGGTGAGGGCCAGGTTCTGTTCGGGATGCAGGTACAGGGGGAGGATGCTGCCCGGAGAGGCCTCGTACTCGACAACGCGGTCACCCCCCTCGCCGTAGGGGGTTGTGGGCACGGCGACGCGGCGCACCGCCGCACCCTCCTCGTCGAAGACGACGAACTCG
>JAJDTN010000364.1 GCA_022827165.1 Candidatus Latescibacterota bacterium | reverse complement strand
GCAACCGGCCGCTGGTCATGGACGGCGACGGCGACGGCCGCACCGAGGTCTACTTCCTCGACTGCGTGCGCAACCTGGTGGTGCGGCTGGATGGGCCGACGGGCGCCGTGGCCTGGGTCGAGCCGCAGCCGAGTTACTACGGATACCTGGGGTTGATCGCGGGAGACCTGGAGGGCGACGGCCTCAACGATCTGATCGTCACCGGCAAGTCGACCCTGGTGGCGCGCATGAGCCTCTCCGGGGAAACCCTCTGGGGCACCCAGCTCGGCGGCAGGGGGATCTTCTTCCCGCCGGCCGTGGCCGACCTCGACGGCGACGGGGTGCAGGAGGTCGTGGTCGGCGTGCGGGGCCACTCGCCGGACGAGCGGCGCACCGGGCTGTACGTGGTCGATCCCGCGGGGGAGATCCTGGCCGCCGTGGCCCAGGAGGACGGGGGCATCCACGCGCCGATGGTGGCGGATCTGGACGGCGACGGCCGCCTGGAGGTTGTCTCGGGCGAGAGGCACCTGACGGCGTGGGAGTTCCCCTTCGAGGGCGGCGCCATCGCCGCCGGCCACATGTGGGGCGGGGACGACCTGCCGCCGGCGCGCCCGGCGCCGGCCGAGGCCCGCCCCGCCGGGGAGGAAGGGGTGCTGGTGAGCTCCTTCCCTCCGCCGCACTACGGGTACAACCTTCTCGATCTCGATGCGGCCGGCACCGGGCCGGGCGATCATGCGGAGGTCTCGGTGATCAGCCCTTCCGGGGTGCGCTGGAGCCGCGTGCACACGCTCCGGGTCGGAGATTCGCCGGCGCTGCGCTATCCCGTACGCCAGATCGGACGCTACCAGGTGGAGGTGCGGCTGCTGGACGAGGCGGGCGTCGTGAAGCGCCGCCAGGCCCGGGCGGTGGAGGTGAAGGAGGATCTGCTCGGGCCGGTAATCCGGCAGGTCGAGTCGGCGGTGGGGCAGGCCCGGAAGGTGGCCGCGGCGCTGGCCGGCGGACATCCCCGGGCGGCGCGCTTCGTCCTGCACCTGGCCGCCGGGCTCCAGGGGGACCTGGCCGTCCTGAAGACCCGGGCGAAAGGAGTGGAGTCCTTCACCTGGCGGGAGCACGAGGCCCTGGCCGACCAGGTCCGGCTGCTGCTGAAGGCGACGCGGCGGACGGCGGGGCTGACCGCCCTCGGGGGACGCCAGGCGGCGGAGCGGTCCAACACGGACCTGGCCGTCTGGGAGGATCCCAACCCCTGGGACCTGGTCAACCCGCTCGACGAGCTGCCGGCCGACCTCGGCTCTCCCGTGGTCGAGGTGTGGGGATACGGCAACGAGGTCGAGAGCCGGGCCGTCCACGTGCTGAACACGTCGCCGGCGGGCCTGGTGGTGCGGCTGGAGCCGGGCTCGATCGCCGCGGCCGACACCAGCGTCGAGCTGGCGCTGGAGGCGGACGAGGTCGTCCGGTTCTCGCAGGTGGTCTCCCTGGCGTCGAAGCACGCCTACCGGGTGCTGGGCACGGAGACCGACGAGCGGGTGCCGGAGCTGTTGCCGGAGCTGGGCCCGGAGAAGCTCCTGTCGGTGGCTCCCGGGGAGGTGGAGGACCTGTGGCTGGAGGTGAGCACCTACGGGCTGGCCTCCGGGGAATACACCCTCAAGTGGCCTCTCACGACCCTGGAGCCGGCGCCCTACCGGGATACGCTGACGGTGCGCCTGCGGGTCTCCGAGGTGGCCCTGCCGGAGCACGCCTGGGAGCGGCCCTACGTCTTCCATCCATGGACCTACCCCCTGCACCAGGGCCCCGAACGGATGCGGCGGCTGGCGGTCCACCTGAAGCGCTCGGGGGTCAACGCGGCGGTGCTGAACCTGCCCTATATCCATGTCGACAGCACCGGGACCCGGCTGATCAAGCCGGTGGACTGGTCGACCTTCGACCGCATGTGGGAGACGGTCGGTCCCCTGAAGCACCTGCTCTTCCAGAACTACCACATCTCCTGGCCCAAGGGGATGAAGCCGACCGAGGATCAGTGGCTCGCGGCTTACGGGACCTATGCCGACGCCGTCTTCCCGCGGCTGGATTCCCTCGGGATCGGCGCCGACCGGTGGTCCGTTTACCCCCAGGACGAGCCGGGGCTCACCGGCGAGGGGTCGGTGCAGACCTACATCGACAAGGCGCGCCGGTTCGTCGACAGCGATCCGCGATGGCGGGTCTACAGCAACTACGCCGGCACCACCACGGCCGAGCAGGTAGAGAGGATGGCCGAGGTGACCCACGTCTGGCAGCCGGCGATGAAGGTCCTCAAGCGCCTCTTCGACGAGGCCATGCCCGCCATGCGGAAGCGGGAGGGGAGTCCGGTCTGGTGGTTCGTCGCCGAGGGCAACGCCATCGTACTCGACCCGCTGGGGTTCTACCGGGGGTCGGGCTGGGAGACCTTCCGCCTCGGGGTGGAGGGCTGGGGCTTCTGGAGCCTGCGCATGGGGTCGACCCTGTGGAGGACCCGCCCCGAGGAGGAGCCCGAATACGTCACCATCGGCGACGACGGGGTCCACTTCACCAGCAACCGGCGCTGGCAGGCCGTGCGCGACGGCACCGAGGACTTCACCGCCTTCACCATGCTCGCGGAGCGGGCGGCCGCGACCGGAGATCCCGAAGCCGAGGCACTCCTCGAGGAGTTGCGCTCCTCCTCCACCTTCCTGCTCTACCGCGAGTCCCCGGACTGGGGCCGCGTACGGGAGATCTGCCGGGCCGTGGAGGGGATCCTGGTCCGCCTGCAGCAATAGGTCATGGCTTCACTCATGGAGGTGAGAAATGCTGACGCAGAATAGTTGTCCCCGAGCGGTCGCCGCGGTGTGGGCCGCGGCGATCCTTCTTCCGCTGGGCGTCGCCTACGGGGACGACCACAACGCCCGCGGGCCCGGGCGTTCGGTCGTCTCCCGGGACGGGCAGCCCCTCTTCGCCCTGGGGATGTACGAGCGCCCCCGGAACGACGACGAGTGGCGCCGCTGGAAGGAGGCGGGCATCAACCTCGTCAAGGCGGGGAACCGCGAGCACCTCGACGAGAACTGGAAGTGGGGGATGTCCGCCACGGTCCACGCCCCCATGATCCTGGCCGACGATGACGACGGCTCCCAACTCGTCGAGTTCGTCAACAGCCTCAAGGACCACCCGGCGCTGGAGGTATGGGAAGCCCCGGACGAGGCGATCTGGTGGGCCTGGCGCCTGGAGCGCGCCCAGCCGCCGCGTTTCTGGGGTCCCCACAAGGAGGTCGCTGAAGAGAGGATCGCGCGGATGGACGCGCTGGTCCGCGGGCTGACCCGGGGCGCCGCCCTGATCCGCGAGCACGACCCCGGCCGCCGCCTGTGGATCAACGAGGCTTGTCAGAGCAGCCAAGCTTCCCTGGCCCGCTGCGCGCCGTCCCTGGACATCGTCGGATTCGACTACTACCCGATCCCCGCCAGCGACCGCCGTCCCATGCAGTACATGGGGCTGTACACCGACCGCTTCCACAAGACGGCGCCGCGGTGCGACTTGTGGATCGTGCAGCAGGCCTTCTCGTGGAGCTCGCTGCCCGACCGCGAGGGTCCGCACCTCCTGCCGACCCTGGAGCAGATGCGCTTCATGGCCTGGCAGTCCATCGCCTACGGCGCCACCGGCATCTTCTGGTGGGGCTCAGCGTATGAGGGGGACCGGGAGGCCCTCATGGCAAACCTCCTGCCTGTCGTGTCCGAGCTTTCGCAACTCCACCCGTTCCTGACATCGGCCACCATTCACAGCGTGCGGGCCGTCAACGAACCCAACCGCTATCCGTGGCTGCTCGGCGGGACCGCCGTGGCCCGGCGCCATGGCGAGCGGACGATGCTCGTGCTCATCAACGAGGACGGGACCCCCGCGGACCTCATCATCCAGGGGCTGGACTGGCTGGATGCCGGGGACCTGCGCCCGTTGACGCCGGTCTCGTCCGACCTGACGACGATCGAGGACGGGATCATCACCATGATGGAGGGCTTCGAGGTACGGATCTACGTGAGCGGTTGACCGCTCGGGGGATCCGCGGCCCGTTGACCTCGGTGCCTGGCCGCGACTCCCGGACCGACCGGTGGAGTTGCGTTCTCAATGGGGCCTCTCGATCTCCTCCCATTCGACCTGTCGCCCCGGCAGCTGAGCTGGCTCAGGTCGTTCGCCTTCACGCTGACCATCGAGGTGCCGGTCTTCGTCTGGATGGCCCGGAGCTACCGGGCCCATCCCCGGGTAACCGTCCGCCGGGCGGCCGCGGCCGGGGCGTGGGGCACGTGCATGACCCACCCGGTGCTCTGGTTCCTCTGGCCCAGATTCTACGTGGCCTCCCTCAGCCTCCTGCTGGCGCCGGAGAGCCTCAGGGAGGAGTACGGACGACAGGCGATCTTCTTCGTCATGGACCAGCCTCACATCTTCTGGTCCGGTGTCGCCATCGCCGAGTTGCTCATCGCCTGCATCGAGAGCGTCACCTTCTGGCTCGCGGCAGGGCGGATCCCGCTGGCGAGGGCCATAGTCGCTTCCTTCCTCGCCAACGGCGCGAGCTACGGGCTGGGGCAGTTGGTCCGGCATCTCTGGCCGGGTCTCCTCTGAGCACGGGAGGACCACCTCTTCCGGCCGCGCCGCAGAGATCAGCGAGGTCGTCCATGTTGAATCGAGTCTCCATCCTGGCACTCTCCGTGATGCCGCTGACGACAGGACCGGGTTCCGCCGCCGGCATCGATCCTGGTGGTGGCCGACGAGCCAACGGCGTCGGCCCGGGATGCCGCCGAGTCCCTGAGGATGTGGATCGAGAAGATGAGCGGCGCCCGCCTGCCCCTTCTGCGGGAGCGATGTCGCCCCGAAGGCGGAGTCCGCCCTCATCCTCGTGGGTGACACGGAGCGCACCCGCGACCTCGGCATCAGTCCGGAAGAGCTGCGGCTCGAGGAGGTGCGCCTTCGGACCTTCCCCGGCGCGGTGGCGTTCGTAAGCGACGATGCCCGTCCGGATGGGCTCCCCCTCAGGGGGGGACGCTGTTCGCGGGGAAACCTCTTCGCGCGGGAGGTTCTCGGGGTCCGCTGGCTGTGGCCGGATACGCTGGGGGAGGTCGTGCCGCAGCGTCAGGAGATCTCCATTCCGGAGGTGCGCATCCGGCAGACGCCCCGCTTTCGCCGGCGGGACATGATCAACCAGGCCTGCAACGGCGTATGCCACACCAGGATCGATGCCCTGGGGTGGGACTACGAGCCCTTCCTCGAGATGCGGAGGAGGACGGACGAGTGGCAGGCCTTCGGACGGGACGCGCGACAACGAGGGGCCGGAGAACGAGGGCTATCCCAGCCACCGCCTCCGTGTATCCAACCCTGCGAGTCCTGGGACGCTCCCGAGGGGGAGATGATCCGGACGGACCGGGAGGGCCGCTCAGTCCAGCGTCATGACCTGACAGCTTCCTTCGAGCCGCGGCACCTGGAGGATCCGGCCATCGACCTCCAGTTCCACCACGGCGTCCGTATCGGTGAAGTCGGTGCGCCTCACCAGCAAGCGGTCATCCCGGCGCAGGGCCGACACCACCGGGCCCGGTTGCTTCGGGACGGTGAAGGAGACGGGCGTTCCGTGGGCGAGGAAATCGCGGTACTCGTGGGATTCCGCGTACACCCTGTGGGCGAGCTGGCTCTCCTTGAGGGCCTGGTCCCGCGGACTCCACATGAACAGCGCGTCGTGGCCGCGCAGCAGCAGATGCCAGAGCAGCTCGCGGTACTTCTCCTCACTGAACTGGGGGTGATCCGGCGGCGGATCGGAGAGGATCACCGTGTGCCAATGGACGAAGGTGATCAGCGGGACGTGGGCCGGCGTCGACTGCCCGGCGTTGCTGCCCACGAGCAGCATGTTGTAGAACCACCGGTAGTCGGGCACGTCGAAGTCATACCAGCCGTAGATGTCCTGCCAGGTGTAGACCACCGGCATGGCGAAGGTGTAGCCCGCGTCGTCGAACTCGGGGTACCACTGGCGGTAGCGGGCGCCGCCCTCCACCTGATGGGGCGTGCCCGGAGTGTGCTTCTCGAAGTAGTCGAACCAGTACCGGTAGCCGTTGTGGGGATAGACGGCGTAGTTGCCCACCAGGGCGCGGGGGAACCGCGCCAGCACGGGCTCGGCGAGCATGTGCCGCTGCAGGTAGCTGCGCTGCCGGCGGAGGGCCCCCTGGAAGGCGTCGAAGTCGTCAATCCGGGGGATGCGGGCCCGGCAGCGCATGCAGCGGCGCGAGTGTTCCCAGGCCTCGTTCCACTCGATGGGGCCGTCGATCTCCCAGTCGGCGAAGATCATGTGGATGTCGAGGCCGGCCTCGCCATAGGCTGCCACGGGCTCGGCGATGCGGCGGCGCATCTCGGTGGTTCGGGAGTCGATGGCGAAGGGACAACCCATGTGCTGGGGGCCGAAGGAGGGATCGAAGAAGGGCCGGCCGTCGCTGTCCACGTGCGCCGTGGCCTCGTCGCCGTTGAAGAAGGAGTAGGTGCAGGAGGTGGCGTTGACCGTGATGGGCAGTCCCAGGCGCTTCTGGAAGGCCCCCAGGCGCAGGGCCCGCTCCAGGGCCTCCGCGTCGTCCGTGCGCCAGTTGGCGATGGCGGCGATGCCGCGCGCCTCGAGCTGGCGCAGCAACGTCTCCACCTCGGCCTCGTCATCTGTGCCCAGGTTGTGAGCCGGCCAGAGGTAGAGGGGCAGGCGCTCGCCACGCGGCTGCTCCAGCGGGGCGGTGGTGCGGATGATCTCCTGGATGAGCTGGTCGGTCTGTGCCATGGTGCGCGTCAGGGCCGCCAGGATGAGCCCGAGGGCCGCGAGGAGCCGGATCGTGGTCATGGTGCCTCCCACCGCATACTGGCGCGGGGCTGAGGGGCTGTTGTTCCGCTGGCCGTCCCAAGATAGGGGGCCGCGGGAGAGGTGAAAACCTCCACTTGAAGCCCCCGCGGCTTCGAGGGCAGCGAATCTCAGGAAACCGGGACCGGGAGGGGGCTTCCCGCCCGTTGTCGCTGCGGCCTGTCCCGAATACCTTGACCCGCCCCATACCCGAGGCCGCATCGGATGCCCATATCCGCCCGGATGGTCGCAGAAGACTGATCCCACATGTCCGAGGGCCCACATCACGATGTGACATTCCGCGCCATCGCCCTCGGGGCGCTGCTGGCCCTGGCGATCAACCTCGCCTGTCCGTACAGCGTCCTGCTGCTGCAGAACGCGGGCCTGACCTCGGACTACATCACCGCCGGCGCCATGATGCTGTTCCTCGTGCTCGTGGGGCTGATCAACCCGGTCCTGAAGCGTCTCCGCACGGGCTGGGGACTGAGCAGCGTCGAGCTCATCGTGGTCTTCGCCATGATGGTCGTGGCCTGCGCGATCCCCACCTGGGGCCTGGTGACCAACCTGTTCCACATACTCACCCGGCCCTTCTACTACGCCACCCCTGAGAACGGCTGGGTCGATCTCGTCCATCCACTCATTCCGAGCTGGCTGGCTCCGCGGGACCCCGACGTGGCGCGCTATTTCTACGAGGGCCTCCCGGCGGGTCAGGGGATACCGTGGAGCGAGTGGGCCGTGCCCATGCTGGCGTGGGGCAGCGCCATGCTCGCCGTCTTCGTCCTCATGGTCTGCACCATGGTCATCCTGCGCCGCCCCTGGGTGGAGCAGGAGCGCCTCGTCTTTCCCCTGACCCAGCTTCCTCTCGAGATGCTTCGCGGCGCCGACGACCACGTGGTGCCGCCCCTCTTCAGGAACCGGCTCCTGTGGGCCGGCTTCGCGATCCCCTTCGCATTGCAGATGCTCCGCGGACTGCACCACTACTACTTCTTCATCCCGGAGATCGAGACCTATTTCGACCCGATCCCGCTGTTCCGCAACAGCGTCCGGCTGCGCATCTTCGTCAACTTCGCGATCATCGGCCTCAGCTACTTCCTCAACCTGCACGTCGCTTTCTCAGTGTGGTTCTTCCACGTGCTGGGGATGTGCCAGACCGGCGTCTTCCACGTCGTGGGCTACGAGCTCCCGGGCCGGCACGAGTCGCTCACCGCATCCTCTCCCGCCCTGTCCCATCAGGGCATGGGGGCGATCATCGTGCTGGTGGCCGCCATCCTGTGGACGGCCCGCCGGCACCTGGCGCGCGTCCTGGGCGCAGCCGTCCGCTGGCGGAGGGACGCGGCCGACGCCGAGGAGATCCTCTCCTACCGGGCCGCCGTCTGGCTCTGGACCGCGTGCGCCGCCTACTACTTCGTCTGGCTGCTGATGAGCGGGATGCCGCCGTTGGCCGCCATCGTCTTCCTCATGGCAGTCCTCACGATCTTCGTGGCCGTCACCCGGGTGATCGCCCAGGGAGGCGTGGGCTTCACGGCCTCCACCATGGTACCCCAGCCTTTCGCGGTCTATACCCTGGGGACGGACCTCATCGGCTGGAAGGGCCTGGCCAGCCTGAGCCTCAGCTATTCGTGGGCGGGGGAGATGCGCACCACCGTCATGGCTTCCACGGCCAACGGGCTCAAGCTCGCCCACACGGGAGGCCTGCCGGCGTGCCGGCATCCGCGGCGCCTGTTCTGGGCGATCCTCGTGGCCATCGTCGTCAGCATGGCGGGGGCGACCTGGATGACCATGCACCTCAGCTACACGTACGGCGGCATCAACCTGCGGCAGTTCGGCGTGCCCAGCATCGCCTACCGGTTCCTCGAGGACAAGCTGGTCAACCCCATCGGCTGGGAGACCATCAAGCCGCGCCTGCTCTTCACCGCCATCGGCGGCGCGGCCATGGGACTGCTCATCCATCTGCAGCACCGGCTCCCCTGGTGGCCCCTGCACTACATCGGCCTGCCCATCGGCGACAGCTGGGTCATGGGCCGGGCCTGGTTCTCCGTATTCCTCGGCTGGCTGATGAAGGCGGTCATCTTCAGGTTCTGGGGCAGTCGGGGATATCATTTCATGAAACCGGTCTTCCTCGGGTTCGTGGCGGGACAGCTCATGGGCGCCGCCGTGTGGATGGTGGTGGACGCCATCCTCGGGGAGACCGGAAATGTGGTATACGTCGGCGTCCGCTGAGCGTGGCGTCCGCCTTGCCGGAAGGAGGACTACCGTGCCCCGATCGATCTCCAAGAGAGACAGAAGGCATGGCCAGAGAAGCGTCGTCACCGCCCTGGTGATGGCTCTCGCGGCCTTCCTGCCCCCGGTGGCCGGGGCGCAGGTCACCCTGGTGGTGGAGGGCGAACCGAGGGCCGTGGTGGTCACTGCCGAGGCGCCCACGAGGACGGCGGCCTATGCCGTGGAAGAGCTGGTGGAGCACGTACGGCTGGCCACGGGCGTCACCCTCCGTGTCATCCCGGAATCGGAGACGCCCCGGGACGTCAATACCCGCATCTACGTGGGGGAGACGGAATCCGCTCTCCGCCAGGGGATCGACGTGGAGCGCCTCCCCAGGGAGACCTTCGTCATGCGCTCCGTGGGCAACGACCTCTACATCCTCGGGCGGGAGAGCGACGCCGATCCCCTGGAACTGGACAATCCGGACGTGGGCACTCTCTTCGGCGTCTACGAGTTCCTGGAGGAATTCGTGGGCGTGCGCTGGCTGTGGCCCGGAGATCTGGGCACCTACGTGCCCGGGACGAGGTCGATCGCTCTGCGGGCGGTGAGGCGGATGGAACAACCGGCCCTCCGCTTCCGCTACATGAGGATTCCTCGCCATGACATCGGGGAGGGAAGCGCCGATGCCCGCATCGGATTCTCACCCGAAGTGGCGCGCGAGTACGACGCGGCCCTGAGGGTGCTCTATCGGAGACACCGGCTGGGCGGACTGGATGCGCGCCCCCCGGGGGATCACAAGTCCGTCAGTTGGAAGGAGTACGGCGAGAAGCACCCGGAGTGGTTCGTCCTTACCCGCGACGGGAGGCGGGGGAATCCGAAACCCGGAAGACCGCACCCGTATGTGTCGCTGTGCGTGACGAACGAGGAGCTGCAGGACTTCATCGTCGAGCGATGGGACGGGAAGAGGGGCCTCGTGGTAAGGCCGGTGGACCGGCCGGGGCGGTGTACGTGCGAGCCGTGCCGGGCATGGGACGGGCCCCAGCCCGAACCGCCGCCCTGGTTCGCCAGGCTCATGTACGAGGACGACCACGATACCCAGGTCTTCTACGGTCAGACCTCCGACCGGTACGTCCGTTTCTGGCAGGCCATACGGGAGAAGGCGGCCAGGCGGAATCCGAACGTGCAGATGCTGGTCATGTCACTGTACGAGAACGAATTCACCGCACCGGTCAACGACGTCTACCTCGGCAAGAGCTACTACGGCGAATTCGTTCAGTGGAGGGATCCCCACCTGCGCTACTTCCCGATGCCCGTGGCGGCCTTCGAGTGGATGAAGGAGCAGTGGCTCGGCTGGAAGAAGACCGGCATGAGGATGGGGTACCGGCCCAACTACCTTCTCGATGGTTACTTGCTGCCCCACTTCGAGACCCATCAGTCCGGGGCCTTCTTCAAGTTCGCCTACGAAAACGGAATGGAGGGCACCGACTTCGACATGAACACCGGGCAGTGGGCGGCGCAGGGGCTCCGGCTCTACATGCACCTGCGGCTGCACAGCGATCCCGAACTGGAGATCGATGCGATTCGCGGCGAGTACTTCTCGGCCTTCGGACCGGCGGCGGAGAGCGTCAGGCGCTACTGCGACTACTGGGAGGGCTATGCGGTGGAGAACACCTTGAACTTCATCCAGGACCTGGAGGTGCGCCGCTACGCGAAGTA
>JAJDTN010000297.1 GCA_022827165.1 Candidatus Latescibacterota bacterium | reverse complement strand
CGTCGTCATCCGTGACAGGACGGTGGCGGCGCCGCCGTCGAGGTGCCGTCCCCGGGCGCAGGCCCACATGTCGCCGCCGGGCCGGACCAGGAAGTTCGGCCCCCCGAGGCGCTCCTCCAGCTCGGTCCACTCGAAGTCCCGGTACGGCGGCTCTCTGACGCCGATCCAGTTGGGCCGCACCAGGGCCACCATGCGCTCGTCGGGCAGGATCCGCACCGTCGTCTCGCTCGCCGTCCACGTCTCCCGGGGCAGGAGGAACTCGGTGAGCCACTCCCACTCCAGGCCGTCCCGCGTGCGGTAGAGGAACCCCCGGCGCGGGTGGTCGCCCTCGCCCAGCTTGGAGACGCCGTAGCCGACCTCCCCGTGCCAGGTGACCCGCCACAGCCAGTGGTCCTCGGCCAGAAAGCGGGCCGGCGTCGTCCAGCTCTCCCCGTCGTCGGAGAAGCACACCCTCGGCGAACGCGTTTGATACTCGTTGCCCTCGTCGTAGACGCAGGCGCAGGTGAGCAGCATCATGCGGCCACCGGGCGTCACCGAGAGCTTGGGGTCCCGCAGGTCGACGCCGGCCTCGGCGACCTCGGCAACGCTGGTCCAGCCCGCGCCGTCGGTCGAGGAGAGGACCCGCAGGGTGCCGAGGCTGGGGCCGTGATCGTCGGCCTCGCGGAAGGTGCACCACCAGCGGCCGCGGTGGCGCAGCAGGTCGGTGAAGGCGCTGTGGGGGGCCCGGTCCCAGACCCGGGTGAGAGAGAGCAGCTCCGGCCTCATGGCATCCTCACTTGAGCAGGGTCACCCGTCCCGCGGCGGTGAACCTGTCGCCGCAGACGAGGCGGTACATGTAGGAGCCGCTGGCCGCCGGCCGCCCCCTGTCGTCGCGGCCGTCCCAGGCGACGGCCCGGGCGCCTCCGCTCACCACCTCGTCGAAGAGGCGCCGCACCCGCCGGCCCGTCAGGTCGTGGACATCCAGCCGCGCCGCCTGGCGCGCCCCCTCCGGCACGCTGAAGCGGATCGTCGTGGAGGGGTTGAAGGGGTTGGGGTAGGCCCGGTCCAGGGAGAACCCCTCGGGCCGGGAGACGGAGAGCTCGCTGACGGCGGTGAGGTCGGGGCCGGTGTAGCGGATCACGTAGATCGCCCCGGAGTTGCGGTCATCGTAGCCGAGGCCGCCGCGGTTGGCGATGTCGGAGACGTAGAGCCGGTCGCCCGAGGAGAGCAGCCCGTCGAGGTGGCCCACGGCGGGCTCCTCGTTGCTGATGAAGTGGAAGTACTCCCGCGTCTCCAGGTCGACGTAGACCAGGGGGTTCTCCTCGTTGGCGCGGCCGCCGAGGAAGAACTGGCCGTGGAAGCCGACGAAGAGGCCGTTGTCGAGCCCCGGCGGGAACCCGGGCGGGGCGAAGGCAATCTCGTTGGGGCCCTCGGCCTCGGAGCCGGTGGCCGGGTCGGGCAGGGGCAGGAAGGCGACCAGCGGCGGGATGGCGCCGCCGCCGACGAACTCGCCGGTGCGGTAGGCGATGTAGTGGTCGGGGAAGCCGAAGTCCTCGATCTCGCCGCCGAGCTCGTCGTTGGGGATCATGTTGATCTCGTCGGCGCTGTGGGCCTCGATGGCGTTCTGCAGCCCGTCGATGCCGTTGTCCTCGAAGTAGAGGTCCCCCGTCTCGGGGTGGAAGGCGAGGCCCGAGGCCGAGCGCAGGCCGGTGGCGATCTGGATCACCTCCGCGTCGGTGATCGTCCCGCCGTCGAAGCGGAAGGTGAGGCGGTGGATGGCGTCGCAGGCCAGGTCGGCGGAGAGGCCGAAGTCGCTGACGAGGGGCCGGGTCTGGGTGGTCCTGGCGAAGTTCACCGCCGATCCGAGGGGGAAGAACAGCTCGTAGACCCCGTCCACCTGCCGCGCCGCCAGGGCGGAGTTGGGGTGCAGCAGGGAGGCGTCGTTGAGGTCGATGCGGCCCACCTGGGTGATCTCGTAGTCGGGCTCCGGACCCATGTGGAGGATGAGGATCGGCTGCCCCTGGCCGGTGACGAAGAGCAGCTCGCCGGCCCGGTCGAGGGCCGTGGGACCGCCCACGGCCAGCTCCTCCTCGAGCCGGATCCAGCGGTCGGCGATGGCGTCGCCGTCGTCGTCGACGAGGCGCAGGAGGCTCCCCGAGGCACTGCCGAAGAGGGTGGGGCCGTTGGCAACGGCGGTGAGGATCGAGCCGTCGTCCATCTCGGCCATGCCCACGGGGAAGTTGAGGCCGCCGGCGTAGGTGGTGATGGTGAAGTCCTCCGGGTTCACGCGCGGGTCGCCGCCGATCTCGAACTGGGCGCCGGCGGGCCCCGCCAGGAAGACGGCGGCCGTCAGGAGGGAGAGGGCGAGAGGGTGCATCGGCTTCCTTTCGCGGGGGCGCGTCATCGAAGCAGGGTCAGCTTGAAGGTGCGCGTTTCGGCCGTCGTCCGCACGCGCGCCAGGTAGACACCGCTGGCCGCCGGCGCGCCGCTGTCGTCGCGGCCGTCCCAGCGGACCTGGTGCTCTCCCGCCGCGAGCCGGGACGAGACCAGGGTGCGGACCCGCCGGCCGGCGACATCGTGGACGGCGAGGTCGACCCGCCCTCCCTGCGCCAGGGACCAGGCGACCGTGGTG
>JAJDTN010000370.1 GCA_022827165.1 Candidatus Latescibacterota bacterium | reverse complement strand
GGGCTGGGCGTAGAGCTGCAGGCTCAGGGTGGGCGTGAAGGTCCAGTCGCCGCGCACGCTGATATCCAGGACGCGGCTTTCGAGCTCGCCGAAGATGAAGCGGTCGTCCTCGCCGTCGCCGTCGTCGTCCGTGTTCCGCAGCCACTGGGCGAAGTTGCGCTGGAAGCTGTAGCCCGGGTCGATCGTCACCCTGAGTTGGGACATGGGCCGCAACTCCAGACCCGCCCAGATCCCCGATTGCAGGTTGTCGCCTCCCCGGCTCCATGTGAGGTTCCCCCCGAACCGGCCGGTGACGAGCTTGCGGTCATCGCTCCACACACTCAGCCGGATCCTGTTGTCGGACGGTGCGGCCATGATAGGTCCGCCGCGGGTGACCACCTCGTCGAAGCCCTCGAAGTTGCGGATCACCTGGGTCCAGAAACCCCAGTAGTTGTGCAGCTGGTGCCAGTTGTTGAGGGCCATCCCCCGGTACAGCCGCTGGCGGGCGTAGTTCCAGCGGGCAAAGAGGTCGAGCTCATACCCGGATCGGCGGGCGAACCAGTACGGGTGGAGCTTCTGGTGATAGAGGCGCAGGCCCGTCTGGATGCGGTCGCGGGGCTTCATGTATCCCAGGTCGTTCACCTGGAAGGCGGGGGACCGCGCGTCCACGTGGACTTGGCCGCCGAAGGCGCCGCCGGATTTCCCCAAGTTGAGGAGACCCTCCCAGCCGGTGCCGCGCTCGGGCCCCTGTCGGGCGCGGCTCACGGCCAGGCGGGTGTAGAAACGGTAGGCGTTGTCCCGCCACTTGAGGTGCAGGTCGCCGGCCCCGACATAGGCCGGGTCGAAGCCGCGGCCGTTGACCGCCGTGATCTCGGCGCCGGCGGTGGAGTTGGTCAGCAGGTCCTGCTGCACGCGGCCGACGAGGTAGTTGGTGACCGGCTCGACCTTGACGCGGCGGCGCACCGAGTCGGCCTGCTCGACGAGCACCTCCTCGCGGCCGGTGACGGCGTTGAGGAGACCGAAGGCCGTGCGTCCCCCGGTCTTTCCCGAGAGCTTGACGGCGCCGAGGATCGTGGTGTGGTCGGGACGCTCCAGCTCCCGGCTGCCGGCGGGAAGGGGGAACCGCGAGGGCGGCCGGCCGATGCGCCGCGAGTGGAACAGGCGCGCCTGCCCGGTGACGCCGGTGATGCTCGGGCGGGGGGACTGGAAGATCTGGATGCCTTCCAGGAAGAAGGGCCGCCGCTCGCGGTAGAAGGTCTCGAAGACGGTCAGGTTGAGCACCGCCGGGTCGCCCTCGACCTGGCCGAAGTCCGGGTTGACGGTGGCATTGAGGGAGATGTTGGAGGACAGGCCGTAGCGCAGGTCGACGCCGGCCGAGGAGGACAGATCGCGCTCGCCGCCGGCGTCTCCCACGGGCAGGATGCTGCGGCCCAAGGTGAAGGGCAGGATCTCGAGACTGCGCCGCGGCTCGATCCCCTCGATCCCTTCGAGGTGGCCGAAGCGCGAGGCGTAGCCGGTGACGCCCCGGGGCGTGTGGCTCCATCCCGCCCACTCGGCCCGGCGGCTGATCTTGCGGTAGACGTTGATCCCCCAGGTCTCGTTACCGCCGAAGCGCAGGGCGTGGTAGGGGATCTTCAGCTCCACGCTCCAGCCGTCCGGCCGCATCGCCGCGGCGGCCTCGGCCACGCTGTCCCAGCCGTTGTCGAAGTCGTCGTCGTTGTAGATGATCCCGTCCCCGATCCAGCCCGAGGGGCCGACGTTGAACCAGACGCCCGTCTGGTGGTCGTGGTGGGGATCGAGGTTGATCTCCACGAAGTCGCGCTCGCGCGATTCGTCTCGTCTCGCCAGGGCCGCGGTGACGCTGTCGGGATCGTCGTAGCAGATGGCGGCGATGTAGAGAGCGTCGTCGTCGTAGGCCACCTGGAAAGTGGTGCGCAGCGACGCGGGCTCGCCGTCGTCCGGGTCGCTCTGGGTGAAGCCTTCGTTCAGGGGGGCGCGCTGCCAGACCTCGTCGTCGACGACGCCGTCGAGGCGGGGTGGGACTTCCGTGCGCACCGCGACAGCCGTGCGCTGGGGGTGGGCCATCCAGTGCTGCATTCGCGCATCACTGGAGGTGGGCTGTTCATCGGCTTCGGTTGGCGCCGCCTGGAGAAGGAGGAGACCGAAGGCCAGCGTCGCGGCAGATCGATGCATGGTGGTCCTCCTGACGTATCCCGTCCGAGAGGAGATTGGAGGAGCCTCCCGAGGGCGAAGCGGCTTTCAAATAACAGCCGTGGCCGCTTTACAATGTCAAGGAAAAAGGGGCTCTGTCCGCCCGCCGGGGCACGGTAATCTCGGGCGATCCTTCAGGTGGGTCCCGCGAGCTTCGACTTCTCCGTTGGGCCGACCAGTCGGCGAATGGATTGCGCGCATCGGGCCCGCCACCAGAATCCTCGCCCTCAGGGTCCGAGATCGTAGAGCAGGCGGTAGTAGGCGATGCGGCTCGGCTCAGGGTCCATGCCATATGCATCCAGAAGCGTGGATTCCCAGCCGTGGCCGTAGTTCCACGTCGTGCTCCATGTCGCTATGGCGATGTCTGCCCAACGGTCGGCCACGCCCAGAGAGCCGAGGTCTACGTGGCCAGTGCACTGTCCCTGCGAACCAATGATGGTGTTTGGAGCGCAGGTATCTCCGTGACACACGACGAGGTCGTCCTCGGGTGGACTGCGCTGCAGGCGGGCCAGGGCCTGGTCGATCGTGAGGGCGCGATGGTCCGCATGCCACGTGTCGGGGTCGAGGAGTCCCGCACGTGCTCGTCGGCGAATGTCACTACGGCGGTCGAGGAGCGACCAGCTGAACGGGCATTCGGTGACAGGGAGAGCGTCATGGAGTGCGCGGAGCCCTGCGCCTATGGCTCGGACAGCAGCTTGCGGATCACTGAGCCAACGAGAAGAGACGGCGCTCTCGCCGGGCAATCCTCGTGTGAGGAGCCACGACCCATCGAGCTCGGCGCCATGGTCCAGCACCATTGGTACGCTCGCATAGCGTACGGCCCACTCAAGGCGGTTGCGCTCCTCGGACAGGTCGATGGGGCTCTCGGCGGGTGCCCACTTCAGAAAGGACCGGGAGGCGCCGTCGGTCAGCTCGTAGGTGGTGCCTCCAAGCGCATTCTGCCAGACGGGTCGGACGCTGCCGCCTCGACTGATTCGGGCCACCGTCACCGGCAGTGGGGGTGGGTCTGACCGGGTAGCGGGCATGGAACCTCGGGATGTCACGGCGATTCAGGGGGTCTGTCGAGTGAAGACGGCCCCCCGGCTTCCTCGCCGCCGCGGGCAGGATCTCGACCTGTCAGTCCGGCTGCACCGCCGCGAGCACCTGCGACTCGCCGACCTGGTCTCCCGCCGAGACCGCCACCGAGACGACGGTGCCGCTCACGGGCGAGGGCACGGGCACTTCCATCTTCATCGCCTCGATCATGATCACCGCGTCGCCGTCGCTGACGGCGGTTCCCGGCTCGGCGACGATGCGCACCACCTTGCCGGGCATGTGCGACTCCACGGGCACCGTGCCGCCCGCGGCCTCGGTTGCGGGGCCGGGGCCGCTGGGCGCGGCGGGAGGTGCCGCGCTCTCCGCCGGGGTGGCGGCCGGCGCCGCGGGGGCGCTCTCGGCGGCAGCGGGCTGGCCGCCTTCGTCGGCGCTCACGTCGTAGGTCTTGTCGCCCACCCTCACCTTGTCGCCTTCGACGACGACCGTGTAGGAGCGGCCCTCCACCTTGACCGAGTAGGAGGCCGGACCTTCGGGGACGGGTGCGGGCGGCGGCTCAGCGGGAGCAGGTGGCGTCGCTGGCGCGGGCGCCGCGGGTGCGGGCGCCGCGGGCGCTGGCCGGGGCTCGGCGTCGCCGGTCTTTCGGACCCCCATCTCGGCCTCGCCCTTGAGGAAGGCGATGCCCTTGTCGCCGCAGGCGGCGGCGATGAAGATGCTCTCGTCGGTGGTCTCCAGGCCCTCCGCCTTGAGGCGCTCGCGGGCCGGGCCGGCACCCTTCTTCGGGTCGGCGTCGTTCAGCTCGAGGGGAGGCCGGTCGGTCGGCTTCAGACCGAGCTGCTCGCTGGCGCGGGCCACGACCTCGGGATCGGGCGGCACCGGGGTCTTGCCGAAGTAGCCGAGGACCATGCGCCCGTAGTCGTCGGCGATGCGCTCCCACGGGCCGAGCATGACGTTGTTGAAGGCCTGCTGGAAATAGAACTGCGACACCGGCGTCACCGAGGTGCCGAAGCCGCCGCGCTCGACGACGTCGCCCATGGCCCGGATCATCTCCGGGTAGCGGTCCATGATGCCGTTGTCGCGCAGCATCTGGGTGTTGGCGGTGAGCGCGCCTCCGGGCATGGGGCTCCAGGGGATCATGGGCTCCACCGCCACCGCCTCGGGCGGCAGGTAGTAGTCGCGCATGCACTCCTTGAAGACCTCTTCCGCCTCGCGGACCTTGTCGACGTCGATGTCGAGGTCGTACTCGGTGGCGCGCAGGGCGTGCCACATGACCAGCACGTCGGGCTGGCAGGTGCCGCCCGAGACCGGCGCCAGCGACAGGTCGATGGCGTCGGCGCCGGCGTCGAGGGCGGCGTTGTAGGCCTGCACCGAGATGCCGGCGGTCTCGTGGGTGTGGAAGTGGATGAAGGTGCCCTCCGGCAGCAGGCGCCGGGCCTGCACGATCGTCTCGAAGACGGTGGCCGGCACCGCCGTGCCGGAAGCGTCCTTGAAGCAGACCGAGTCGAAGGGGATCTCGGCGTCGAGGATCTTGCGCAGGGTCTCGGTGTAGAAAGCCGGGTCGTGGGCGCCGCGGCACCCCGGCGGCAGGGCCATCATGGTGACGCAGACCTGGTGCTTGAGACCCGCCTCGACGATGCAGCGCCCCGAGTGGACGAGGTTGTCCACGTCGTTGAGGGCGTCGAAGTTGCGGATCGTCGTCATGCCGTGGCGGGCGAAGAGGTCGGCGTGGAGCTTGATGATGTCGCTCGGCTGCGAGTCGAGTCCGACGACGTTCACGCCCCGCGACAAGGTCTGCAGGTTCGCCTCCGGGCCCGCCGTCTCGCGGAAGGCGTCCATCATGTCGAAGGCGTCCTCGTTGCAGTAGAAGTAGAGGGACTGGAAGCGGGCCCCGCCGCCGGCCTCGAAGTAGTCGATGCCGGCCTCGCGGGCGGCCTCCAGGGCGGGGAGGAAATCGGGCGTGAGCACCCGCGCTCCGTACACGGACTGGAAGCCGTCGCGGAAGGCGGTGCACATGAACTTGACCTTCTTCGTCATATCACTTCACCATGACCGACCACAAAATGCCGGCGCAGATGGCAGAGCCGATGACGCCGGCCACGTTCGGGGCCATGGCGTGCATCAGCAGGTGGTTGTGGGGGTCCTCCTGGTGTCCCAGCATCTGCACCACGCGCGCCGAGTCGGGGACGGCCGACACGCCCGCGGCGCCGACGAGGGGGTTGATCTTGTTCTGGGTGAACAGGTTGAGGAACTTGGCGAAGAGCACGCCGCCGGCGGTGGCCATGGCGAAGGAGAGGGCTCCGAGGCCGAAGATGAGCACCGACTGGGGGGTGAGGAAGACCTGGGCCTGGGTGCTGGCCCCCACCGAGAACCCCAGGAGGATGGTGACGGTGTCCACGAAGGCGTGGCGCGCCGTCTCCGCCAGGCGCTCGGTGACGCCGCTCTCCTTGAGGAGGTTGCCGAACATGAGCATGCCCACCAGGGCCAGCGAGCCGGGGGCGATGACGGCGGCGATGAGGAAGGCGGCGATGGGGAAGACGATGCGCTCCCGGCGCGACACCTGGCGCGGCGTCGGCATGCGGATGAGGCGCTCCTTGCGCGTCGTCAGCAGGCGCATGACCGGCGGCTGGATGACCGGCACCAGGGCCATGTAGGAGTAGGCGGCGATGGCGATGGCGCTGATCAGGTGCGGCGCGAGCTTGGCGGAGAGGAAGATCGCCGTGGGGCCGTCGGCGCCGCCGATGATGCCGATGGCGCCGGCTTCCTCGGGGGTGAAGCCCAGGTAGAGGGCGCCGATGAGGGTGAGGAAGATGCCCACCTGGGCGGCGGCGCCGAGCATGACCAGGCGCGGGTTGGAGAGCATGGTGGAGAAGTCGGTCATGGCGCCGATGCCGAGGAAGATCAGCGGCGGGTAGACGCCGTGGCTGACGCCGAAGTAGAGGTAGTAGAGAACGCTGCCCTCGTCGTAGACACCGACGGCCATGCTCGGGATCGCGGCGATGTTGCCGACGATGGCGCCGAAGCCGATCGGCAGCAGCAGCAGCGGCTCGTAGTCCTTGGTGATGGCCAGGGTGATGAAGATCAGGCCGATCACGACCATGAGGAGGTTGCCCCAGGTCATGGTGGCGAACCCCGTGGTGCCGAGGAACTCGAAGAGGACGCTCATGGCGCCGGCGTCAGGCCCGGGTCCGGGTGTAGGCCCAGGCCGCGGCGGCGACGGCGGCCAGATCCTCGGGCGGCGGCTCGACCCGGCGGGGCGCGTGGTGCACCGTTTCCGGGAACCGCCTGGCCACCGCCGCCAGGATGCGGGGCAACACGGTGATGAAGAGGCTGATGAGGAGGAGCGCCGTGAAGACGATGATCATGCCCGCCAGGGCGATGGGCAGGCCCTGGCCGTCGGCGATGCGCTGGAGTCCGAGGTCGAAATCAGACATAGATTACCAAGTCTCGCGTACAGGAAGCGGCTCCGCCAGAGTAGGCGGAGGGCGCCCTTGAGGAGAGGAGGGACCCGATGGAGGAACGGAAGCTGACGGAGGAGGAGCGCTACCAGCTCGAGGTGGGCGGATACCTGATCCTGCGCGGGGTGCTGACCTCGGCGGAGCTCAGCGCCTGCAACCGGGCCCTGGACCGACTGGGGGCCGTGGAGGGGCCGCTGCGCTGGTCGGCGCCGGCCGGCGCGCCGCTGCTGGCCCTGCGCCACCACCCGGTGCTCACCAGCTACCTGGAGCCGATCTGCGGCAAGTTCCGCATCGACGAGTCGCCGCGCCTGCTGGGGGCGGGCGCCGAGGCCGACGGCACCGCCCTGACCGGCGGCGGCGAGCCCCTCGACTGGTCGCGGGCCTACGGCGAGCGGCAGGAGTCCTTCAGCCGCGCCGTGCGCGTCGTCTGGGCCCTGGCCGACGCCGCCGAGGGCGACGGCGGCCTGGTGGTCGTGCCCGCCAGCCACACCAGCACCGTGGAGCCGCCGCGGGACCTGGTGAACGGCACGGATGACATGGGCCTGGTGAGACAGCCGGCGCTGCGGGCCGGCGACCTGATGATCCAGGCGGCGTCGCTGCTGACCGGCCTGCGGCCCTGGCGGGGGCGGGGACCGCAGCGGCTGCTCTCCTGCGGCTACGTGAGCACCAACGTGCGGCCCTCGGCCGAGTCCGAGATCCGCGGCGAGGACGACGGCGACGAGGAGTGGCGGGCGAGCCTGACGCCGGAGCAGCGGGCCGTGGTCCACAACCCGAACCGGCCCTACCCGCCGCCGGTGGTCATGTCCGACGGCGAGCGCGCCTGGCTCGAGGAGGAGGGCGGTGTCCACCATCCCTCCATCTACACCCGCGACCCGGAGTGCGGCATCGACGAGAAGGAGTTCTACTACTGGGACCTGTGCGGCCACCTCGTGCTGCCCGGGGTGATGGACGCCGGGTGGCTGGCCGCGGCCAACGAGGCGGTCGACGCCCATGCCAACCCCAATCCGGGGAAGGGCGGTTCGGCGGCGGGGCACTCGAAGCGGCTGGCCGGGACCGGCGGCCACCGGTCGTCCCTGGGCAATCCCTGGAAGCTGCCGGCCCCCCACGGGGAGCCCTTCCAGCGCATGATCGCCGACCCCGCCCTGGTGCAGCGGCTCAACTGGATGATGGGCAGCGGCTACGAGGCCACGCTGTGCACCAGCTTCCTCTTCGGCAAGGGGTCCTCCGGGCACCTGCTGCACGCCGGCGGGGGGCCGCCTCGGGTGGGCGCCCACTACCGGCAGCAGAACGGCCGCGTCTACGCCGAGTTCCTCAACGTCGCCTGGCAGCTGCGCGACGTGACCGCCGCCGACGGCGGCTTCGTCTGCATCCCCGGCAGCCACAAGACCCGCTACCGGGCCCCCGATTGCGTGCTCACCTGCGAGGAGGAGCTGGGGCTGGTGCGCCACGTGGAGGCCAAGGCGGGGGATGTCCTGCTCTTCCTGGCCTCGGCCCAGACCCACGGCGCCTACCCGTGGACGGGGGAGCAGGACCGCCGCGCCATCTTCTTCCAGTACAAGTCGCGCAGCCTGTACGCCCCTTGACCCGGGCGGTGAGCTACGCCGGGCCCCGGGTGGAGCGGGACGGCGCGACCGGCTGGAAGGTGGAGATCCTCCAGCGCGGCAAGTCGGTCTCGCGGCTGTGGATCACGGACCGGCGCATGCGCATCGGCGCCGCCGTGGTCCGCGTCGGCGGGATCGCCGGCGTCGGCACCGACCCCGCCCATCGCCGCCGCGGCCTGGCGGTCCGCGTCCTGCAGCGGTCGCTGCAGCTGTTGGCGGACGAAGGCTATGAGACCTCCCTCCTCTTCGGCATCGAGGACTTCTACCACCGCGTCGGATTCGCCACCTGCATGCCGGAGCACGGCCTCTCCCTGGCCGCGGCCGACGCCCGGCGCGCCGTCTCGCCGCTGAAGACGCGGCCCATGCGCACGGCGGATCTGCCCGCGGTGCGCCGGCTGTACGCGGCCGCCAACGCGGAACGCACCGCCTCGGTGGTGCGCGGCCGTGGGTGGCGGGAGTTCCCCATGGGCTCGGGATTCGGCGTGGCCGGGGTGGCCCGCGTCGTGCATCGGGCCGCATCCCCCCGGCGCCTGCTCGGCTACTTCCTCTACGACGACAAGTCCGACTACGACGGCAAGATCGACCGCTGCCGTCTCGCCGAGGTCGCTGGCCAAGCCGCCGAGGTGCACGCCGCCGTGCTCGGGTTCATGGCGCGGAGGGCCGCCGCCCTGCGGCTCGAGCGGATCACCGCCAGCGTGCCGGTGGACCACCCCTTCGCACTCTACTGCCGCGGAATCGGCGCCCGGGACGAGACCGTGTACCCCCGCAACGCCGGCCCCATGGGCCGCATCATCGACCTGCCGCGGTTCGCCTCGGCCATGGTGCTGGAGTGGGAGCAGAGGTGGCCGGCGGACGGCCCGGGGGGGATCGCGCTGCACACCGATCTCGGTGCCGTGGGGTTGCGCCGGCGCCGCGACGGGCGGCTGGAGGTGGAAGGCTCACCCGCGGGCGCGCCCCCTTTGCGGATCCCCGATCAGGCGGTGCTCTTCCAGCTGGCCATGGGGTATCGAAGCGCCGGCGACGCCGCGGCGGCGGGCCTGCTGCGCGGCTCCGGGGCGGCCCTGCAGGTGGCCCGCGGACTCTTCCCGCTGCGGGTGGCCCACATGTGGTGGCCGGACCGGTTCTAGTCTCCGGGCGAGCCGGCCAGCCCGGCCTCGGGCCCTCCGTCGAGGGCGAACCCGCACCCGCAGGCGCTATTCGAGCCGGTAGACCCTCGAGGCGGTCCCCCGGAAGAGGGCGTCCTTGTCGGCGGCGGAGAATCCGGCGGCGATGCGCTTGAAGGCGTTCCAGAGCACCGGGTAGGAGACCGAGACCTTGTCCACGGGGAAGTTGCTCTCGAACATGCAGCGCTCCGGCCCGAAGGTGTCGATGGCGTGCAGGCACCAGGGCCGGTCGGCCTCGGCCAGCTCCTCCGAGCCCGGCGGCCGGTCGCGCTCGTGCCAGCCGAAGCCGTTCAGCGGCATGGCGATGCCGCCGACCTTGACGTTCACGTTGGGACAGCGGCTCAGGCTCTCCATGTGGCCGCGCCAGACCTCGAAGACCTCCTGGCGGCGGCCCTCGTAGGGGCCGGTCCCCAGGGGGCCGCCGAGATGGTCGAGGACGATGGTGGTCCCGGGGAAGGCACGGGCCAAGTCCTCCAGGTCGGGGATCTGGGAGTGGTAGATCCAGGCGTCGAAGCTCAACCCGAGCGGTCCGAGTTTGGCGAAACCCTCGCGGAAGGCGGGGTCCAGGTAGCGGCCGCCCCCCTGCGCGGAGCGGCTCAGCCCCCGGTCCCAGCTGGCCGCGTGGCGGATGCCGCGGAAGAGGGGGCTGGCCTCCAGGTGGGCGTGGAGGACCTCCTCGGCGGCGGCGCCCCGCAGCAGGTCGGCGTGGCCGACGATGGCCCCCACCCGGGCCGCGCCCTCGGGGCCGGCGGCGGTCTCGGCGGCCAGGCCGGCGACGAAGCGGGTCTCGCCCACGGGCCGCAGCGCCCGCGGCCCCTCCTGCAGGTACTCGGCGCGGCACTCCAGGAAGACGGTGCGCTCCACCCGGTGCCCGGCGCCGGTGTCGGCCCACAGGTCGTCGAGCAGGTAGCGGCCGAAGCTGCTCTCCACCCAGAAGTGGTGGTGGGGGTCGACGATGGGCAGCTCCGGATCGAGGATCTCTTCCTGCACCTGGGCGAGCCAGTCGGGTCGGGGTTCCATGGGTGAATCCTCCAGAGGTTCAGGGTTCGAGCCGCGGGTCACGCATAAAGCTCTTCCAGGGCGTGGAAGCTCACCGGCGCGGGCGCGGTGCGCCTCTTCAGCTTTCGGCGCGTGAACAGCCGTCCCTGGATCGTCGCTCCGCGCTGGTTGGGGTACGAGTCGATCTTCTTCTGCAGCTCGTCGGCCAGGGCTCGCGGGGAGCGCACGGCCCCCCACTTGCACTCTCCGATGTCGGTGCGGTTGTCCTGCCGCAGGCCGACGATGTCGATCTGTGTCTGCTTGTCCCAGTATTCGCCGATCTCGTACGCGGCGCCCACGCCCTCCCGCTCGTAGAGGAGAGGGAGGGCCTCGCGGCAGAGGCGCTCGAAGCAGGCGCCGAAGTAGCTCTCGAGATCGGGCTTGATCAACTCCTGGAACGAACGCCGGGGTCCCATCTGGGCGATGAATCCGAGGTGCGGGTAGACGAAGCGGAACCAGAACCGGAGCAGCGGATCGTCGAGGGCGAAGCGCACGTTCCTGGCCACGGGCCGGCGCCCCGTCACCGGATAGCGGCGGGAGACGTACCCGAGCTCGGTCAACTGCTGCAGATAGTAGTGCAGGTTCCTCTCGGGGAGGCCGGTCTGCCGGGCGATGGCGGCGGAGGCGCGTGACCCCGAAGAGAGGGCGACGAGGATGGCGTGGTAGTTCGCGACTTCCCGGAGCTCCTCGCGCAGGAGGAAGTCGGGCTCGCGGTACAGCGGCGCGAACTCGCCCAGGAGGTTGTTCTCGATGTTGGCGCGGATGGAGTCGGCCGGCGAGAAGAAGCGCAGGTAGAGGGGAACGCCGCCGCAGACGAAATACGCCTGCGCCCGGTCGGCCGCGGACCAGCCGGGATGGAACAGGGCCGCCTCGCGGAACGGGAAGGGCTTGAGGAGAATCTGCGCCGTGCGCCGCCCGAAGAGGGGACTCCCCTCGCCGAGGACGTCCCTCTCCATGAACCCGATGTAGGAGCCGCAGAGGATCAGCAGGACATCGCTCCGCTTCTTCCACGACCTGTCCAGCTGCTCCTGCAGGATCGATGGAAGCTCGGGACTCGCCTCGGCCGTCCACTGAAACTCGTCGAAGGCCAGCACGAGCTTGGCGGTGCCGCTCTTCTGGCTGAGAACGGTGCCGAGGGCCGTCCCCCAGTCAGCGGCCGACACGGATGCGAGAAGAGGCTGCCCCAAGGCCCGGGCGGCCGTCTCCATGAAGGCGCGAATCTGGAATTGGGGGGGCGCCTTCTTGCCGAGGAAGTAGAGAGCCGGCTTGTGGCGGATGAAATGAAGGATGAGCTCGCTCTTGCCCACCCGGCGGCGCCCGTAGACGGGGATGAACTCGGTGCGCCTGGACCGGTAGGCCCTCTCCAGCACCTGCAACTCCGCCTGGCGGCCGATGAACATGCCGCGAAGGTATGGCCCCCGGGCATCCTGTCAAGTCTGAACTTGACGAGTCGTAACTAGACAAGTAGTGACTCGCCGATGTAGTGACTCGCTGATGCCGCGCCGGATGGGCGGATGGCTTTCCTTGACCCACCGGTGCTATTCTTGCTCCGAAGAGGAACCGGCCAACAGGAGGAGAAGCCACTCTTGATCGACAGCGAGCAGGGCCTGGCCGAGCGCCTCGGGGAGGCGCGCCGGCTGGGGCACACGGCCATCGACGTGGAGATGGTCTGGGAGCGCACCTTCTACCCCGCCCTGGGCGTCATCCAGCTCGGCTTCTCACGCGATGCCTGCCACCTGGTGGACGCCGTGGCTCTCGAGGGACGCCTCGAGCCTCTCGCCGAGCTGCTCTCCGGCCCCGCGGTGAAGATCCTCCACGACGCGCTGCAGGACCTGACCGTCCTGCGGATGGCCACCGGCGCCTCGCCGCGCTCCATCTTCGACACCCGCATCGCCGCCGGTTTCGCGGGCCTGGCCCACACCATCTCCCTGCGCGACCTGCTCCGGGAGCTCTTCGGGGTGGAGCTGGAGAAGACGGAGACCCGCACCGACTGGCTGCGCCGGCCCCTCAGCCCCACGCAGACCGGCTATGCCGAGGACGACGTGCGCTACCTCGTGGAGGCCCGCGAGGAGCTTCTCCGCCGGGCTCGCGCCGCCGGCGTCGAGGACTGGCTGCAGGAGGAGATGGCCGGTCTCGACGATCCGGCCCTCTACGAGGAGCGGGACCCGCGCGAGGCCTTCCGCCGGGTCAAGGGCTACGGCAAGCTCGACCGCCGGCAACTGGCGGTGCTGCGCGAGCTGGCGGCCTGGCGGGAGGAGGCGGCGCGGGATCTCGACCGGCCGCGGGGCCAGGTGGCGTCGGACAAGCTGCTGCTGCTCCTGGCGCAGCGTCAGCCGGTGGAGATGGAGGACCTGCGCGAGATCCGGAGCCTGCGGCGGCATCTCCGCACCCGCGGCGAGGCCCTCCTGCGGGCGGTGCGGGCCGGGCTCGACCTGGAGCCGGGGGACTGGCCTTCCGGGCCTCCCCGGATCCGCCACGGCCGCGAAGTGGAGATGCGCTCCCGGGCGGCCTCGGAGCGCGTCAAGGAGCGCGCCTCGGCGCGGGGCATCGACGCGGCGCTGGTGGCGACGCGGGGCGAGGTCCGCTCGCTGGTGCGGGAAGGCCCGGAGAAGGAGGCGGGGCGCAATCGCCTGGCCGGCGGCTGGCGATGGCTGCTGGCGGGGGAGGAAGTGGCCGCCGAGTTCCACCGGCCCTGAGCGGCACCCGGACCCAGAACGAAAAACCGCGGTGCCGGGAGAGACTCCGGCACCGCGATCCGAGGGATCCTTCGAAAGCTGTGCTGGCCTAGCGGCGCTTGCGGCCGCGGCGGTCGAGACCCATCTCGGCCAGCCGGGCGATGCGCTCCGCCTTCTTGCGGCGGCGGATGCTCTTCTGCAGGTCGAGCTTCTTCTGCACCGACGGCTTCGTGTAGAAGCGCTTGCGCTTGAGGTCGCGCATCAGGCCCGTGCGCTTGGTCTTGGAGGTGAAGCGGCGCAGGGCGCGCTCGAAAGGCTCGTCGTCGGAGAGCTCGACGCTGAAGTTCACCATGACGGGGGAGGCTCCTCGAAGGGTTCGAAAACTCGTTGAGTTGGAAGAAGATAGGGGGAGGCCGCGAGAGCGACAAGAGGGCTTCACGACCAGACGAAGATCTCCGGGTGGCCGGCGTCGTAGCCGATGAAGACGGCGAGCACGATCCTGGGCGAGTCGCCGACGACGGCGGGCACCTCGTGGACGAGGCCGGTGTTGAAGAAGTAGAGGTCCCCCGGCTCCAGGTCCACCTGGCAGTGCCCCAGGCCGCGGCCCCGCGCGTACTCGTGATAGGTGTTGGCCGCCAGGTGGGGCTGCACCTCCTCCGACCACGGGCAGTGGTGCAGGATGGCCTGGGTGGTGGCGGAGCTGGCCGCGTTCTGCAGGCAGAGCACGCCGGCGAGCTGCACCGGATAGCGGCTCACGGCGTAGTTGAAGCGCTTCTCGCGCAGCACCACGTGATCGATGTGGGGGGCGTAGAACTGACTGTCGTAGTGGATGCGGAAAATGGCGGGACCGTAGAGGCGGCCGTCCGGCTCGCGGGCGGTGACCACCTGCTTGTCGCGGGCCAGCCGCCGCAGGACGCCGTAGAGCAGGTCCACCGGATCGGGGAAGCCGTCGAAGAGGGTGGTGAACAGCTCGCGGCTCTCGCGGGCGTGGGCGAAGAAGGCCGGCTGATCGTGGCCGAGGTTGCCGAGGCTGGTACCGATGTCGATGCGCAGCGGGGCGTCGGGCGGCGCCGGCTGCCGCGTGTCCCGCATGAGGCCGCGCTCGATGAAGCGGCTCACGAGGCCGGCGCAGTCCGCCGCCGGATAGGCGCCCCGCAGGATGATGGCGGGGATGTCGGCCTCCACGAGGCGGCGCAGGGGATCCCGTCCGGCGCCCAGGGCCTCCTCGACGTCGTCCGCCTCGACGGGGTGCCAGCCGCTCACGGCAGAAACCTCCGCCGGCACGGATTCCGCGGGGTCTCGCCGCGGAGAACGACCTCCCCGCGGCGGGCCGTCCAGGGGCCGGTCGGGGCGGTGGGCCGGCAGCCGAGGGTGCGAGTCATTGGGCCCGGAATGTTGCACGCCGGCGGGTCGGTGGCAACCTTAGGCGCCGGCCTGGACGGCGAGGGGGAAGGAGCCCCGGTGGCTGAAGTTCACGGACCCACGGAGGAACGGCACACATGAGACCCGCAAAGAAGCTGGCCCTGGCGGCCGCCGCCGGCGACCTGAAGAAGGTGAGGGCCATGGTCGAGGCCGACCCGCCCCTGGCGCGGGACTGGCAGCCGATCATGGACGCCTGCTACCTGGCCCAGGTGGAGGTGGTGGCCTGGCTGCTGGAGCACGGCGCCGACCCGAACATCAAGTCGAAGTCCGCCCACCACTACCGGCCCCTGCACCGCACGGTGGAGCACAAGCAGTCGGAGCCCCGCGGACCCCGCCACGTGGAGTTGACGAAATTGCTGCTGCAGCACGGCGCCGACCCCGACGGGCGCGGGTCCCACTGGCAGCTGACGCCCCTGGCGCTGGCCGTGCGCGGCGGCGAGGGCCAGTTCGTGCCGCTGCTGAAGGGGCGCACCACCAACGACATCTACAGCGCCTGCGTCATGGCCGACACGCGGCGGGTCGGGACCCTGCTGAAGAAGGACCCCGCCCTGGCCACCGCCGCCGACGAGGCCAACGGCTGGACGCCCCTGCGCTACTGCGCCGAGTCCCGGCCCGCAGGCTCCGGCGCCGGGCCGCGGAGCTACGTGGCCGTGGCGCGGGCCCTGGTAGAGGCAGGCGCGCCGCTCGACGACGGGGTCGATCCGGCGATCCACTCGAAGAACCTGGAGCTGGTCCGCTACCTGCTCGACGCCGGCGGGGAGATTCGGGACGGCGACACCCTCAACCACGCCGCCCAGGACCGCGCCTACGACGTCCTCGACCTGCTCGTCGAGCGCGGCGTCGACCTCAACGATCAACGCGGGACCGAGCATCACGGCGGCTACACGCCCCTGGGCTGCTGCATGCACGGCCGCAGCCTCCACGGCGCGCGCTGGTTCCTGGAGAACGGGGTCGACCCCAACGACATCGGCAGCGCCGACGGCGAGACCGCCCTGCACGCGGCCGTGCGCTACGGGTGCCGCGTGGAGATGCTGAAGATGCTCGTCGACTACGGCGTGAAGGTGAACGCCAGGGACCGCGCCGGCCGCACGGCGCTGGCCGTGGGCCGCGAGCAGAAGCGCAGGAAGCAGGTCGAGTACCTGGAGAAGATCGGCGCCCGGTAGGGCCTCGAAGGCCGCCCGCCTGGGAGGTTCCGGGCCTGGACCGGAATCAAGCCGAGACCGTGCTTTGTTGGGTTCCCCCCGAACGAGGATGATCCCGTGTCCAACGCCAGCAGACCTCCCAAGACCTACCGCGATTTCGTCGGCCGTTACCCCAAGCTGGGCAAGGCCTGGGACCTGATCGGCGAGGCCGGCCAGGAGGGCCCCCTGGACGCGCGCACCTGCCGACTGGTCAAGCTCGGCGTCGCCATGGGCGCCATGCGCACCGGCGCCGTGCGCTCGGGGGTCCGCAAGGCCGCGGACATGGGCATCTCCCGGGAGGAGGTGGAGCAGGTGGTGGCCCTGGCGGCCGGCACCATCGGCATGCCCGCGGCCGTGGCCTGCTTCACCTGGATCGAGGAAGCCCTGGCTTCCGAGTAGGTCCCGGCGGAGGAACCCACCGCCCCTGGCCCTGTCCGGGCCACTGCTTCCGGAGATGGATTGAGAGCGATCGCAAGCATACCCGCGCTCTGGCTGCTGGCCGCCGGCGCTGCCCGGGCGGCGACCCTGAGCGGATTCGTGACCGACGCCGACAACGGCGAGGCCCTGCCCCTGGCGGCGGTGGTCCTGGAGGGGGTCCGCATGGGGGCGACCAGCAACAGCAGCGGCTACTACGCCGTCAAGCAGGTGCCGGACGGCGAGTACGTGGTCACCGCCTCCTACATCGGATACGAGACCCTGCGGGACACGCTGCGCTTCGAGGCCGGGGTCGACATCCGCCGGGACTGGTCCCTGACCTGGCAGCCGATCCGCGAGGAGGCGGTCGTCGTCGAGGCCGAGCGCGAGGAGGAGGAGGAACAGGCCACCCAGAGCAGCTTCATCGCCCTCCAGGTGGAGCCCCTTCAGCAGATGCCGGCCATGGGTGAGGCCGACCTGCTGCGCAGCCTGCAGCTGCTGCCCGGCATCCAGTCCGCCTCCGACCTCACCAGCGGCCTCTACGTGCGCGGCGGCGGTCCGGACCAGACGGCCATCCTCCTCGACCACATCCCTCTCTACAACCCCTCCCACCTCTTCGGGTTCTTCTCCACCTTCAACCCCGACGCCATCAAGGACGTGCAGCTCTACAAGGGGGCCTACCCGGCGAAGTACGGGCGCACCCTCGGGGCCGTCCTCGACGTGGCCAACCGCGAGGGCAACCGGCAGCGTTTCAGCGGCCGCGGCGGCATCAGCCTCATCTCCAGCCGCCTGCTGGCCGAGGGGCCGGTGGATGGCGGCTCGTGGATGGCGGCCGGCCGCCGCACCTACCTGGAGCCGGTCTTCGGCGCCGTCCGCGCCTTCGACGTCGACATCCCTCTCAGCTACTACTTCTACGACTTCAACGGCAAGATCAACCAGCGCCGCGGCGATGACACCTTCACCCTGAGCACCTACATGGGCCAGGACGACCTGCGGATCGACCTCTTCGGTGACGAAGAGGGAGGGGAGTCCAGCGCCGACACGGTGAGTACGGACCAGGAAGAGGTGGAGGCGTCCTTCGCCGACCTGCGCTGGGGCAACCGCGCCGTGACGGCGCGATGGACGCGGGTGTTCTCGCCCGATCTCTTCGGCCACTTCATGGCCGCCGGCTCGTACTACAGGAGCGTCCTCGACTTCAGCGTCTTCAACACTCCCATCACCGTCGTCAACAGCATCCGCGACCTGTCCCTCAAGGGCGACCTCGACTACTTCGCCCACCGGGACCACACCCTCACCCTCGGCTTCCTGGCCACCCTCTACAGGTTCCACTTCGCCCAGAGCTTCAACGGCGAGGAGCAGGACGACCTGCGCCAGGGCTCGGTGCTGATCTCGGCCTACGCGCAGGACGAGTGGGAGCCCGACCCGGTCACGCGGCTGCGCCTCGGGGGGCGGGCCGCCTGGTTCAGCGAAGGCAGCCGCCTGCACTTCACCCCGCGCCTCTCCCTCAGCCGGGCCCTCACCGAGAAGGTGCGCGTCAAGTTCGCCGGGGGGATGTACCGCCAGTACCTGCAGCTGATCACCACCGAGGGCTTCACCGGCGGCGACAGCTGGGTGCCCCTGGACGACAGCGTCGAGCCGGGGCGCTCCTGGCAGGGAGTGGCCGGCGCCGAGTGGAACCCGTCGCGGACCTGGCAGTTCACGGTGGAGGGATACTACACGGACCTGGCGAACCTCGTGGTCCTCGACACCGCCGTGGCCGCCGATAGCGAAGCCGGCAACTCCGAGGAGATCTTCGTCAGCGGCGGCACCGGCTGGGCCCGCGGCCTCGAGCTGTTCCTGCAACGGCGTTCGGGCCCTCTCACCGGCTGGGTGGGCTACACCCTGGGCTGGACGCGGCGCACCTTCGCAGAGCTGAACCAGGGGCGCGCCTTCCCCCCCAAGTACGACCGCCGCCACGACCTCTCCTTCGTCGTCTCCTACCAAGTCGGGAGGTGGCGCCTGGGCTCCAACCTCGTGTATGCCACGGGCCAGGCCTTCACCCCGGCCTCGGTGCGCTACTCACTGCGCGAGCCGACCACCGGCGTGGTCCAGGACTACGTGCTGCCGTCGCGGCGCAACAGCGCCCGCCTGCTGCCCTACCACCGCCTCGACGCCAGCGTCACCCGCGACCTGACGCTGTGGGGCCTCGAATCCGAGATCTTCCTGCAGGTCTTCAACCTCTACAGCCGGCGCAACGAATGGTTCATCCAGTACTCCACGGAGGAAGCCGAGACCCGGGCGGAGGTGATCCAGCAGCTGCCCGTCGTGCCTACGCTGGGCCTCAACTTCGTCTTCTAAGGCAGGTCGACCGATGACCCCCCAATCCTTCGCGTCACGGCTCGGCGGGTTGATTCCGCTCACCGGGCTCTGCCTTCTGCCTCTGCTGTGCCTGGCGGCGTGCTCCGCCGACCGCCAGCCGGGGAGTCTCTTCGGCTCGGTGGAGGAGGACAGCGACCTGGTGGTCGACGCCCTGCTGCTGGTC
>JAJDTN010000235.1 GCA_022827165.1 Candidatus Latescibacterota bacterium | reverse complement strand
AGAACCTGCCTTGCGGCGATGCGCATCCGGTCCTCGTGGGAGAGGAACTTCTGCGCCTTCCAGGTGAACTCCGACAGCGTCTCCCCGGGCGAGAGGTCGGAGTTGTCGATGACGAACTTCCTGCGGACCAGCGACGCGGCGAACTCCTCCTGGAACCTCTGAAGGACGTGTTCCACGTCCTCCTCGCGGAGGACTCCCGGCCGCCGGCCCTTCTGATCCCGCGGCATGGGGTCGCGGCGCATCCGTTCCCTGATCACATCGGGCCGGGCCGTCATCAGCACCAGGATGGTGTCCGGCGAGTCCTTCATGATGTCTCGCTCGATACGCCGGGCATAGACGGAGCGGTCCGCATACTCACCGCGGGCGCCGTAGCCGTAGTACAGCGGCGCGAAGACCGCCTCCTCGATGTGGTAGCCCACGAGAAGATGATCGTCGCCTGACAGGAAGGAGCCCCCGGCGTGGTACGCCATCTGGTAGCGCTGGAACCGCTCCTTGAAGGCCGGACTCATGCGCATGAACAGCTCGCGGTCCTCGCCGGCCACCTCCGGGGAGGGGAGGGTGAAGTGATCGTGGAACGACCTGCTGTAGCCCGTGAGGTCGGCGAGCCAGCGCGACACGCCGGCGGCGAGCGTCGTCTTGCCCACGTGCTCGCATCCGGTGATGATCAGTCTCATGGTTCCCCCTCTAATTTCTCAGAAGTTCTGTGACAACTCGGCCCGTCTCTCCAGTACCCTCTCCCACATCGATCTGCAGGATACCCTGGTCTTTCAGGTAGCTCGCCCGTGCTACTACCGGGGCGGTGGCATTCCACGAGATTGGATTCAGAACCTCCTGAATATAGTCGTACTGCTGGTCGGTCCCATCCACCTGGAAGTTCAGAAAAGAGAGGCTGAAGACGGGGACGTCGCTGATGGCAAAGGTCCCACCGTGACCGTAGATCTCAACGAATATGATGTTGCTTCTGCGCAAGGAGAGCGTCCTTCCGGGGAATGCCAACGCACCGATGGAAGCCGTTCGGCCCGTACTCAGATCCGTCGCCTCCATGCGCACCCAGGTATGCTCGTAACGTCCCCAGCCATAGGCGATCTCTTCGCCGTCATGGTTGGCGGGAAGTGGCTCTCCATCGACGACGTCGGACTTGCGCAGACACAGGCGATAGGTGCCCTCCGACCACGTGAAGTCGTTGCGCACGCTGATGAAGTCCCCTTCGTTGCCCAAGGAGGCGACAAGGCCGCCGGGTGCCTGTCTGATCGCCTCCACACTGCGCTCCATCCATCGGGAGAAAATGGCACCTCTGTCTCTCCGCGTGAAGGTATCCCGGAGGCGGCTCTTGTCGGTAAAGCCATCGATGCGCGTCTGTACGCCTCCGTAGCAGGTTATCCGATTGATCGTTTGGCCGAAAGGCGATATGTATAGATTGACACTATCCGGTACACTCCCCCGGATCGTGAACGTCGTACAGTAGGACTGAATGTCCCTTGGTTGCTCTTGGGAGTACAGATGCACGTTGGTCAAGTGCCAGGGTGTACTGGTCTGCGGCCCCGGCGAGGGAGTCACCAATCTGGAATCCGGTCGACGCTCGCCGCCACCACAACTCCACATGAGACTTGCGGCGAGTGCTGTCGCCATCAGACGGCAGATTCCACTCCGTGGATTCCTTGTCCGGTACTTCATCTCTCTACCTGACACGGGCTGGTGGGGACTCCGGCGCCACAAACTGCGCCATGGGGCGGGCGTCGGCAACAGAAGGATGAGGGAGGATGAGATGCCGAGGGCCTGGCGCTCCTTGGCGGGCTGGAGAGATGAGGCATATCCTTGGAATGGCATCGAAGATCCAGACGCTGGAGCAGACGAGGACCCCCATCTTTGTAGCTTGACCCATGGTCGACGAAGGACTGGCATACGCTCCCGCCAGCGACTTGCTGGAGCTGATCGCGGCGAAGCAGGTCTCGCCCGTGGAGCTGGCGGGGATGTTCTTCGAGCGCATCGACCGTCTCGATCCACAGTTGAACTCCTTCCTCCTCGTCACGCGGGACCTCGCCATGAAGCAGGCCCGCGCCGCCGAGGATGCCGTCATGCGCGGCGACGACCTCGGCCCCCTGCACGGCCTCCCCGTGCCGATCAAGGACACCCAGATGACCGCCGGCGTTCCTTCGACCATGGGATCGGTGGTGTTTCAGGATCGCGTGCCGGAGCGGAACGCCGCCGTGGTCGAGCGGGTCCTCAAGGCCGGGGCGGTCATGCCGGGCAAGACCAACGTCCCGGAGTTCGGCATGGTCGGGACCTGCGAGAACTCCCTTGGAGTGCTCGGACGCAACCCGTGGAACACCGACAGGACCCCTGGAGGATCGAGCGGTGGCGCCGCCGCCGCCGTGGCGGCCGGCCTGTGCCCCATGGCGACCGGGAGCGACGGCGGCGGATCCTTGCGCATCCCCGCCAACTTCTGCGGCATCTACACCATCAAGCCGACACAGGGCCGCGTCTCCGGCTACACAGGACTCGGCGGGCCTCCTCTGCCGAGCATCTTCTCGCAGTCGGGCCCCCTGACGCGGACGGTGCGCGACGCCGCGACCCTGCTGCAGGTCATGGCGGGGTTCGACCGGCGCGACCAGGCGTCCATTCGGAGGAGTCCCCCCGACTTCGTCGCCGCCACCGGGCGCGCCATCGACGGCCTGCGCATCGGCTGGACCCCCGACTTCGGCTTCGCCCCCGTCCGGCCCGAGGTCGTCGACGTAACCAGCAAGGCCGCCAGGGTCTTCGAGGAGCTGGGATGCTCCGTCGAGGAGGTGGAGATGGTTCTCCCCGAGCCCTACGACTCCTTCGGACCGATGCAGGCGGCGGGTGTATACAACAGCCTCGGCCAGTACCTCGACGAGTACGGCGACCGCATGACCGAGTTCGCCCGCTTCTTCATCGAGATGGGATCGCGGGTCACCACCGAGGACTACATGCGCGCCGAGGGCCGCATCGCCGAGCTCAAGGCCACCTTCGACGACGCCTTCGAGACCTGCGACCTCATCCTGTCGCCCGTCTCGTGCTTCCCCGCCTTCCCCAACGAGACCTTCCCCGGCAGCATCACCGGGGACTCGTCCTACCCCGTGCAGTACTGGAACGGGACCTTCACCATGCACGCCAACGCCATCGGCCACCCCGCCGCATCGGTGCCCGCGGGGTTTTCAGCGGACGGGCTGCCCATTGGGTTGCAGATCATCGGGCGGAGATTCGACGAGGAGACGGTGCTGGCTGCGTCGGCTGGGTTCGAGGAGGCGCGGCCGTGGGTGCAGCACCGGCCGCCTGTGTCGTGATCTGAAGAGACAGGCAACTCCCGGCCAAAAGGGGATCCCAGACCCGAGCACTCCTTCGGATCAGGGGCGGTGTGGAATGGAGCGAGGGGACACCAGAAGGCTCCCGGATTCGCTGGGGCGTCTTCTCTTCTAGGCCCCTTGGCATGAGCAGGGTTGTGGCCTGTCTTCTTGTGGAATCTCATCGGGTGGAGAAGCTCCAAGCCTGTAACCTCCGCAGCCATGGCAGAAGATCTCAGGATCCAGGACCCAACACATTGCTCCTACCATTCGGGTCTTGACTGAAAGTTCCTCCAGTGTCTCTTCATCGTCCTCTGTACACGACGCCTGCAGCATCAAGGCCTCGGTGGCGCCCAGAATGGAGAGTGATGTGAGATCCGCGGGGCCCGTTAGGCCGCTGTCGCTAGGTCCGACCACGAATACCGCACGACCATCTCCTACCTCGAGTGGCTCGGTGGCGTTGGGGGCAGAGTGTACTCGTTCGCTTGCCAGAATGAATTGTCCTCGCGGGTTCCACACATAACCTTGGAACACGGCGCCCTCTATCTCCCTAAAGCTCCGAAGGCCGCTCCAAGCATAGTCCCTCGAACTGATTTTGCGGCCATAGGCCTTCTCGAGGTCTCGCAGAATTCCAGTTGCCATTGACCTTAGCTCTTCGAGTTCCGCTTCCGTGGGTGCCTCGCTGTGGTCCGCCTTATACAGCTGATGTGCCAAATGGTACTTGTTGACGACTGAGTAGCGCACATAGCGACTTGCCATATCTGGAGTGTTGGCTATGAATCTTGCGATGGTCGATGACTCGTGGCAGATCCGCCATTGTCCCCATGCTGGGTCTATCAGTCCATGTGAGAGCAGGGCCAAGACTGACCGGGCGTGCAGACAGGTGCGTGAGTGCAGACTGCGGATTGCGGCCCAGTAGGTCTCGTCCATGGTCTCGAACCGTGGAGATGCGGGATCTGCACCGAGAGACTCACTGAGAGAGACGGCTTCCTCTAGTATTTGTAGTGGCTTTGCCCAGCGCCGCCGAAACCGGCGCCAGAATCCGCGGGGGACCTTTGGGAATACCAGATGCCTCTGCCACATAGCTTCGTGTCGGCGAACTTCAAGTAGGTGGTAGAGTCTCGCAAGGCTGGGCGGGGGACCGCCCCCTACAACCTCCCCTGATACACCCCAATCACCTGATCCAGCAACTCCAGCGCCTCCCCCCGCTCCCGCTGAAACGCATTCCGCCCCATGATCGACCCGAAGCCCCCGCCGTCGCGGATGCCGCGGATCTCCTCCAGCACCTCGGCGGTGCCCTTGGCGGGACCGCCGGAGAAGATGATCACCCGGCGGCCGTTGAAGGCGGACTGCACCACGTGGGCGACGCGCTCGGCCAGGGTCGATGTGGGGGTGCCGGCCTTCTCGTAGGCGGCGCTCGCCTCCTTCTGCTCCACGAAGTCGTCGGGCGGCTTCACCTTGATGATGTGGGCGCCGAGCTGGGCGGCGATCTGGGCGGCGTACGCGGAGACGTCGAGGGCGGTTTCGCCCTCCTGGCTCAGGTCGGAGCCGCGGGGGTAGGACCAGACGACGACCACCAGGCCGTGGCGCTTGGCCTCCTCGGCCAGGGCCTGGAGCTTCTCGTACATCTGCACCCGCGGAGCCGAGCCGGGGTAGACGGTGTAGCCGATGGCGGCGCAGCCGAGGCGCAGGGCCGCCTCCACGGACCCGGTGACGGCCTGCAGGGGGTCGGCGTCGGAGGCCAGGTTCTCGCGGTTGTTGAGCTTGAGGATCAGGGGCAGGTCGCCGGCGTAGTCGCGGGCCCCGGCCTCGAGGAAGCCGAGGGGCGCGGCGTAGGCGTTGAGGCCGGCTTCGAGGGCCAGCTCGAAGTGGTAGCGGGGGTCGAAGGCGGGCGGGTTGGGCACGAAGGAGCGGGCGGGACCGTGCTCCACGCCCTGGTCGACGGGCAGGATGACCAGCCGGCCGCTGCCGCCGAGCCTCCCCTGGTTGAGGAGGCGGGCGAGGTTGGTCAGGGTGCCGGGGTTGTCGCTTCCGTACCAGCTCAGGATTTCGCGGACTCGGGGTTCCATGGTCGTGGCTTCCTCGGGGAGTTCGTTGAAGGGCGCGGCGGCGATCG
Organism: Candidatus Latescibacterota bacterium; assembly: GCA_022827165.1. The sequence continues at coordinate 9,774 of JAJDTN010000235.1, read as the reverse complement.
TCACCGATTCAATAAACTGAGGGCCGGCGGCCCCACACGCCACCCGGCCGCGGGCCTGGAAGTTCGGCCCGGGAGCCGGATCCCCAGTGCCCACTGTGGGCCCGTCCTGGCCCTCAGTATTCGTACGACAACGAGAGGTTCCAGCGCCGCGGCGGGCCGAGGAAGACGCGGGCGCTCGCCGCGTCGTGGTCCTCCCCGTCGTCGGCGTCGGAGATGTGCAGCTCGTCGAGGAGGTTGAAGACGTGCAGCCGCAGTCTCGTCCGGCCGGTGCCGAAGAGATCGCGGGGCAGCCGGTAGCTGGCGTGGAGGTCGACGAGGTTGTAGTCCGGCAGCTTCCAGGATTGCCTGCGGTCGCCGGGGTCGGTGCGGTTGGCCGGGTCGAACTTCGCGTAGTGGTCCATGAACCGCCGCAGGCCCAGGGAGGCGTAGAGGCCCCGCGCGGGAAACACGGCGGCCCTCAGGGCCAGGCTCTTCTGCGCCGAGTCGCCGACCTTCAGCCCCCCGGCGTAGACCTGGAAGTTGCCGACGGCTTGCGGGTCCTCTTCCGGTGAGAAGGTGACGTCCACGTCGTTGAGCCACTCCCAGTCGCCCAGGGAGACCATGCCGCGCAGCTCCAGCATGGGGTGGAGGCGCGCCTTGAGGTCGACCTCGATCCCCTTGTGCAGCGCGTCGATGCCGTTGAGCAGAAACCGGAAGCTCTGGTCGAGCTTGTCGCTGTAGATGCTCTTGGGCCAGGAGCGGTCCATCCAGCGGGTGTAGTAGAGGTTGGCGTTTCCCGTGAGGCGGCCGCGCTCCAGGTAGCCGGCCCCTACCTCGAAGGAGGCGACCTTCTCGTTGAAGGTCGGGTCGTAGAGGCTGTTGTCGTAGTGGTAGACGGAGTCGAACTTCGGCGCCGTCGACAGCCAGCCGGCGTTGGCGTAGAGATTGACCGCGGGGGTCAGGTTGTAGTTGCCACCCACCTTGGCGGTGTAGCCGTTGAAGTTGGCCCAGCCGGTCTTGTCCCAATCGCCGTCGACCTTGGGGCGGAAGTAGTCGATGCGTTGGTATCCCGTCATCGACCCCGAAGCGCTGGTGAAGGCGGTCAGGTCTCCGAACCGTCCCTCGAGCTGGGCGAAACCGCCGCCCCAGCGCGTGAGGCCGTCGTTGTGGAAGGAGACCTTGTCTCCGAGCCGCTTGACCTGCGTGGCGGCGTTGGCGTCCCACTCGTAGACGAAGTAGTCGGCGCCGAGCAGGTTGCGCACCTCGCGCCAGTGCTGGCCCTTGTAGTATCGCAGGTCGGCGCCCAGGGCGAGCTTGAAGGCGCTGCTCAGGCGGTACTCCGCCGTCCCCAGGTATCCGTACCAGAACTGGTGGTTCACCGAGTTGCGGATCACCGTCTCCGCGCCGATCTCGCTCTCCCCCACATGCCCCGCCTCGACCAGGCCGGGGTCCGCTTCCGCCGCGGTCAGGGTGTTCAGCTCGTCGGAGGCCCGCTGCCAGTCGATGCTGCCGTCGGCCCGCTGGCCGGGGTTGGCCCCCAGGCGTCCGCTGCCGCCCCCCTTGCCGCGGGAGAAGTAGAAGACGTTGGACAGGATCAGCCTTTCGCCGGGCGTCCAGTACCAGTTGAGGTTGACCTGCGGCTTGTGGTAGTAGTTCTCGCGCTCCATCAGGACCGCGCTGTCGCGGGCGTCGTGGAGCTTGCCGTTGTAGTACTCCCGGTAGGACGGGAAGGGCGACGGCCCCCAGTTGGGGTTGAAGCTCGTGCCGCGGCTCTCGGAGTCCGTCACGTCGACACCGAGGGAGCGCGCGTACCCGGCGTCGAAGGTGGCGATGGGCTGCTTGTATAGCCGCTGTCCGTGGCGCTGTGGAGCGCCGGCGACGAAGAGGTCGATCTTGTGCTCGTCGGTGGCCAGGAAGCTCAGGGCCCCGAAGTAGGACCAGGCCGACGTCCACGTCTGATCGGCGAGGCCGTCCCCGGTCTTGCGGGTGACGCCGAGGGTGAAGGCGGTGCGGCCCTTCATCAACCCGGAGGAGAAGCCGACCCGGGTCCTGCGAAAGGCGCCGCTGCCGACCTCCTGCTTGACCTGGAATCCGCGCCGCGCGCCGGCGATGTCGGTGATGATGTTCACGGTGCCGCCCACCGAGGCGATGGCGAGGTTCGAGGCCCCCAGTCCGCGCTGCACCTGGATCGACGAGGTGGCCTCCCCGAGCCCGTCGAAGTTGGACCAGTAGACCCAGCCGTTCTCCATGTCGTTGACGGGCACGCCGTTGATCATCACCGCGACGTTGCGTTGGTCGAATCCCCTGAGGTTGATGCGCGAATCGCCGGAACCGCCGCCCTGGCCGGTGGCGTACACACCCGGCGTATCGTCCAGGATCAGGGGCAGGTCCCGGGAGCCGAGGCGGCGGTCCATCTCCGCCTTGGGAACGTCCGTGAAGGCGACCGGTGTCTCCCGCAGCCTGGCGCGGTCGGCTACGACGACGATCTCCTGCCCTCGAAAGACCTCGGGCACCAGCTCGACGAGCAGCTCGGTGTCGTCCGCCGCGACGAGGACGGCGAGGCGGAACTCCTCGAATCCGATGAAGCTGGCGACCAGGGTATCGCTGCCTGCGGCGACGCCGATCTCGAACGCTCCGTCCGGACCCGTGGTGGTCCCCTGGTCCGCGTTCTCCAGGTACACATTCGCGCCGAACAGGGGTTCTCCGGTGTCGGCGTCGAGGACCCGGCCCTTCAACACGGCGGCGGACACGTCTGAATGGGTGAGCAGCAGCAGGACGAGAGGGAGGAGGATCCGCTTCATCCCGAGACTCCGACGCTGAACCGTTCCTCGAAGGCGGCCCAGATCCCGGGCGGCACCTCCTGCGTCGCCGCGTCGTACGCGTCCTGGAGCTGGTGGCGGTCGGCGGGGCCGCTCATGACGATGCCGTCGACCGGCGCGTCGAGACAGAACTGCATGGCCAGGTGCTTGATGTCCACGTCGCGCTGGCGGCACCACTGCCACATGGCGTGGGCCCGCGGCTCGGCGGCCGGGTCGGGCTCGACGCCGGTGAGGCGGCCCATGCCGAAGACGCTGGCCAGGATGAGGCCGGTGCCGTGTTCCCTGGCCAGGGCCATGGTGGTGTCGGCGACGGACTGATCCAGCAATGTGTAGTCGAGAAAGGTGAGGACGATCTCGGCGTGTCCCGCTTCGATGGCGGCGCGGTGGAAGTCGTGCTGGCGGACCCCCAGGCCGATGTGGCGCACCAGCCCCTCCTCCTTCATCCGCTGCAGCTCGTCGAAGGCGCGGCCGGGGCCCAGCGGGTCGGCGATGTCGGCCGGGTCGTGGACGAGGACGGCATCGAGATAGTCGACCCGGAGCGCCCGCAGGCTCTGCTCGACGCTCCAGCGCGTGGCCTCGGCCGAGAAGTCCTTGGGGCGCTCGTGGTGGGGGCCGACCTTGGCCTGCATGTAGTAGCTCGATCGCTCGACGCCGGCCAGCGCCCGGCCCCAGCGCTCCTCGTTGCGGCCGGCGTAGCTGTCGAAGTAGTCTATCCCCAGATCGAGGGCGCGCTCGATGGTGGCGATCGTCTCGGCCTCGGCCACGTGGCTGACGAAGGCGGCGCCCATGCCGAGGGCCCGGGGCCGCATGCCGGTGTTGCCCATCTTGCGGCGCGGCAACTCGCTCATTCTATCAACTCCGCTGAGCCATGCTGAACGCTTCCGACACGGCCCTGGCCGTCATCGACGTGCAGGGCAAGCTGGCGACCCTGATGCACGACCGGGAAAGCCTCTACCGGAACCTGCAGATCCTGGTGCGCGGGGCCCGCGTCCTGGAGCTGCCGGTGCTGTGGCTGGAGCAGTATCCCGAGGGCCTGGGGCCGACGATCCCCGAGGTCGCCGAGCTGCTGAGCGACCGGGAGCCGCTGGCCAAGACCTGCTTCAGCGCCTGGGGCCAGCCCGACTTCGCGCGTCTCCTCGAGGAGAGCGGCCGGCGGCAGGTCCTGGTCTCCGGCATCGAGACCCACATCTGCGTCTACCAGACGGTCCGCGATCTCCGCGGCCGCGGCTACGAGGTGGAAGTGGTGGAGGATGCGGTCTCCTCGCGCACGGTTCAGAAAAAGCGCGTGGGCCTGGAGAAGGCCCGGGCCGCCGGCGCCGGGATCACCTCGGTGGAGACGGCCCTCTTCGAGCTGCTGCGCGAGGCCGGGAACCCCGGCTTCCGGGAGATCGCCCGCCTGGTGAAGTGAGCCGCCCGGCTCACCCGAAGAGATCGCGGTACTCCCCGTCGAACGCCTCGGAGCCGTCGTCGAGGCGGTAGTCGAGGGAGATCCCGGGCAGGAACGGGGGCAGCCGCCCGGCGGTGAAATCGGTGCGGTAGCCGCCGCCCCGGTAGTTGGTATGGCGCCCGTCCGGCCAGTGGATGGTGTGGATCTGGCGCGGGTCGGGCTTGACGTAATCCGGATCGACGCGGAACCCCTCGACAACGTCCCAGTCCACCTCCACCCCCAGGCCGGGTCCCTCGGGCACGGCCGCGTGCCCGCCCTCCACGGCGAACTCCGTCAGCAGCGTGTGGGAGTAGATGTTGATGCAGGGGATCGCCGGCCAGCGGGCCTGGGCCAGCACCGCCCCCAGATGCACGGAGAACGTGGTCGTCAGCCCGGTGCCCACCATCTGCAGCCAGAAGGGCATGGCGGCGTGGGCCGCCAGGGTGCCCTGGCTCATCACCTGGCTCGCACCGCCGCCGATGACGAAGCCGTCGCACACCCCTTCGCGGATCGCCGTCATGGGCGGGGGATTGCCGAAGTGCATGGCGATGGGGCTGCGGATCTGCCGGCGCAGGGCGGCGTTGCCGGCCACGTCCTTCTGCGGGATGGGGCTCTCCACCATGGCCAGCATGGGGTACTTCGCCTCGAGCCGGGAGATGACGGGAGCCGCCACGTCCACCCCGAGGAGCATCTCGTTGAAGTCGGCGTCGAGCTTGAAGTGGGGGGAGACCGCCGCCGCCACCGCGGCGAGCTGCTCGTCGAGGTCGTGCCAGGGACGGGCCTTCACCTTCATGGTGGTGAAGCCGGCGGCCTCGGCCGCTTGCGCCTCGGCGACCCACTCCTCCGGCTTCGCGTCCTGCGACCACCACGAGACGGGGCAGGCGTCGCGGTACTTCGGGCCCATCAGGCGGTGGCAGGGAACGCCCGCGGCCTTGCCGGCGGCGTCGAAGCAGGCCATCTGCAGGCCGGCGCCGAGGCCGTCGTCCCAGAGCAGGTCGAAGACGCTGCGGCCCCGGCTCGCCTGCACCCGCGCCTCGGCCGAGGCGCCCCAGGTGTAGCCGACGATCGTCTCGCCCACGCCGACGGCGCCGCAGGCCAGCTCGACCCGGTAGATGTCGACGACGGACCAGCCGTTGCCGCGCACCGTCATGCGGTCGGCGCAGCGCTCGTGGAAGGGGACGTCGACGCGGATGCGCTCGACGGCGGCGATGGTGAAGTCGGTGGGTGTGGTCACGCGGCGCGCTCCTCTTCCTTCTTCAGCAGTTTTCCGAGCTGGCGGCAGGTGAAGTAGCGGCCAGCGTGGGCCACCGCCAGTCCCAGAAAGGTGCCGCTCAGGAACTTGTTCCAACCGCCGTCCTGGTACCCAAACAGGAGGTAGACCATCGCCGCAAACAGCAGGGCGGGGAGCACGTACTGGCTTTCCTTCATGTAGTTGTGGAGCCGCATCTTCACCAGGAAGTTGGCATCCGACATTCGCGGTTCGGGCGGGGTTCCGCGCAGCTTGCGCACCACCCATGGGACGAGCAGGACCAGGAGGGCGGGCAACCCCCACAAGAGTGCATAGAGTGGAAGCGAATCCATCAACGTTTCTCCTCTCGCGATTGTCTCGGTGACTCCACCCGCGGGCGCCCGGCGCCAGCGCGGATGAGGTAGGTTATGGGGGTCTTCCCGGCCGGGCAACCGGCCTTGCCGGCAGTTGTCCCGCGCCCGCGAGTCCGCCTTCTTTCCCCGCCCCTGAGGCGCGCACACCACCTCCCGAAGGAGTGCCATGCGGATCATCGACCCCCACTTCCACCTGTGGGACCTGGGCGTCCGGCCCAACCCGAACCTGGGCCCCGACGTGGAGCGGGAGCTGCCCGTCTACCACGCCGGGGACTACCTGCGCGACATGAGCGCACTGCCGGCGCCCCTGGAGCTGGAGGCCTCCGTCCACGTGGAGACGGTGGTCGGCCAGATGGAGGGCGGGTTCCCCCTCGACGAGGTCGCCGAGACCCGCTTCGTCCGCGACCAGATGGCGCCCACGGGACACCCCTTTGCCATCGTCCCCTACGCGCACTTGGCGCGCGGCCCCGACCACACGGCGCAGGTCCTGGACCGCCATCTCGCCGAGGCCGGGGAGCGGGTGCGGGGCGTGCGCATGATCCTCAACCACCATCCGGACAACCCCGCCCTCACCTGGCCGCAGGTGGAGCGCGGCGACTTCCTGGGCGACCCCGTCTTCCGCGAGAGCCTCGCCCTCCTCGGCGAGCGCGGCCTCTCCTTCGACCTGCAGTGCAACCCCCATCAGCTCGCCGACGCGGCGGCGACCTTCGGCGACTTCCCGGAGACGCCGGTCATCGTCGGTCATCTCGCCTCCTTCCACGACAGCGGGGATCCCGGCTACATGGGCCTGTGGCAGGAGGGCCTGAAGGCGATGGCCGCTCTCCCCCACGCGAGCATGAAGCTCTCCATGGTGTTCTTCTGCGCGCCCGACTACCACCGGGATCCTGCTCAGGAGGCCAAGGCGAGGGACCTGGTGCGCCAGGCGATCGACATCTTCGGCGCCGGCCGCTGCATGTTCGCCAGCAACTACCCGGTGGACGGCGTGCAGGGCATCGACATCCCCACCCTCTACGGCCGCTTCCTCGACTGGACGGCGGACCTGCCGCCGGCCGACCGGGCCTGCCTCTTCCACGACACCGCCGCGCGCGTCTACCGCCTGGAGGGCCTCACATGAACCTCGTCCGCAGAGACTCCGTCATTCCCGCCGAGCACGGCGTCATCGCCAGCTATCCCGACGACTTCTACGGCTACTTCGGCTGGCCCACGGTCGCCCGCATGCCCGACGGCACTCTGGTGGCCGCCGCCTCGGGGCTGCGCAACCACCACGTCTGCCCCTTCGGGCGCAGCGTGTTCATGCGCAGCACCGACGAGGGACGGAGCTGGACGAGCCCCCGGGTGGTGAACGACTCCCCCCTCGACGACCGCGACACCGGCCTGGTGAGCTGCGGCGGGCAGCGTCTGCTGCTGACCTGGTTCACCACCGACCTGCGGGCCTCGGCGGAGAAGCGCATGCGGGGGATCGACGCCGAGACCCGGGCCCGCTGGCAGGAGGGGATCGCCCGCATCGACGACGACAACGCCGCCCGCTGGGTCGGCGCTTGGTGCCGCATCAGCGACGACGCCGGCGAGACCTGGTCCGAGCCGATCAAGGTGCCGCAGACCACGCCCCACGGGCCGATCCGGCTGCGCGCCGGCGGGCTGCTCTTTCTGGGCAAGCTCTTCGAGACCGACATGGCCGGCTTCAAGGGCGGCGTGGGCGCCATCGCGGCCACCCGCAGCGACGACGGCGGCCGCACCTGGCAGCCCTTGGGGACGGTGCCCCTCTTCGAGGGCTCCACCGAGAACAACTACCACGAGGCCCACGTGGCCGAGCTGGCCGACGGCAAGTTGGTTGGCTTGATCCGCTTCGAGCGCGGCGGCGGCGTCGACCCGGAGGACCTGGGCCTGCAGGACTTCATGCACATGTACACGGAGTCGACCGACGGCGGCCGCACCTGGACGCGCGCCGAGCCGATGGACTTCCACGGCTGTCCGCCGCACCTGATGGTGCACTCGAGCGGCGCTCTCGTCTGCGCCTACGGACGCCGCCGCGAGCCTTTCGGCGAGCGCGTCATGATCAGCCGCGACGGCGGCGCCACCTGGGAGTACGACTACGTGTTGCGCGACGACGGGCCCGACAGCGACCTGGGTTACCCCTCCAGCGTCGAGCTCGACGACGGCAGCATCTTCACCGCCTACTACCAGAAGCCGGCAACGCCGCGGGACAAGTGCGCCTTCCTGTGGAGCCGCTGGCGGCTGCCCGGAGAATCAGCGTGAAGTCGCCCTTGTGGGAGCTGCTGGCGGCCGCCCGGAGAATCAGCGTGAGATCGCTGGCCGCGGCCGCGGGCCTGGCGGCGATCCTGGTCTCCGGCGGCGGCACCGCGGCCCAGGGGGCGGAGAACCTGTTCCCGAATCCCGGATTCGACGAGTTCAGCGGCGACCTGCCCGCGGGCTGGAGCGTCGACTCCTGGAACCAGCCTTTGACCCGGGTGCGCATCGGCAGGCTGGCGCCCGGCCGCGACGGCACCGGCACCTGCCTGGAGATCGAGCCCGGGACGCCGATGTCGGTGACCACCCTGCGCAGCCCGGTCTTCCCCGTCGCCGCGGACCGGGACTACCTCTTCAAAGGTTACTACGCATCCACGAGCCGGGGCATCACCACGAGCGAGCGCTGGACGGACGCCGACGGGGTCTCGCTCAGCGGCCAATGGCTGGATGGAGAGGAGAAGGTCGGCTCCTTCGACATCGTGCTGCCGGAGACCCAGGACCGCTGGATCGAGTTCTTTCAGGAGGTGCGGCCCCCCGAGGGTGCGCGGGCCCTGCAGGTCGTCGTCTCCCGGCGGTGGGTGGGCGGCCGGCTGCGTCTGGACGACTTCTCGCTGCGGCCGGGCACGATCAGGGACTACGAGGAGGAGTTCTCCATCCCCGAGGTGGAGGACGAGGACTTCTTCCCCATCTACGGCTGGCTGACCCCGGGCAGCCCCGCGGACCAGTACGAGGGCATGGACACCGACCAGTACCACGCCGAGTACGCGGTGGCGAACTTCAACATCAATCTGGAGCTGGATGAGTACGCGGGTTTCGGGGTGAAGTACCGCCCCCTCGGCGAGCTCGACGACGCCAGGATGGCCGCGGCGGAGAGCGATCCTCGGGTGTGGTGGCTGGGCGGCGCCAGCGAACCCGCGGAGGACGAGTTCCCCCGCCTGGCGCGGGAGAACGAGCGGGTCCGGCGGCTGGCGCCCTCCAAGGGATACTGGGTGAACCTGTTTCCCACGTACGCCGACGACTTCCACGGCGACCCGGAGGAGTACGACCACCATGTCCGGACTTTCCTGGAGATGGTGAAGCCGTCGCTGTTCACCTATGACCACTACTGCATGGTCGGCCGGGACCCGCGCCTGCACGCCGACAGCTGGTACAGCCCCAACCGCGAAGGGGATTACTTCCCCAACCTGGAGATCGTGCGCCGCCGTGCTCTCGAGGCGGGCGTGGAGTTCGGGGTGATCGTCTCCGTGGGCTCCTTCGGTCCGGTGCGCGGGGCCAGCGAAGGCGAGTTGCGCTTCCAGGCTTTCACCACCCTCGCGTACGGGGCCCGCTCGCTGGGCTGGTTCACCTACCTGACGGAGATCCCCTACGGCCACTGGACCAACTGGGAGGACATGGTCATCAACCGCGACGGCACGCGGACCCGGCACTACTCGATGTTGAAGTACCTCAACGGCGAGGTCCTCGCCCTGGCGCCGGCGCTGCTGCGCCTCGAGTCGACGGGTGTGTACCACACGGAGCCGGTGCCGCCGCTGACCCGCCCCCTCGGGGAATCGCGGCTCGTGGCCTCCATCAGCGGGGAAATGGGATTGGTGGGCGAGTTCAGGTCGGCCGCCGATGGTCGGAACTACCTGATGGTGGTGAACCGGGACTTCATCGATCCGGCGACGTTCGTGGTGAGGCTCCGGGAGCCGGCCCACGACC
>JAJDTN010000338.1 GCA_022827165.1 Candidatus Latescibacterota bacterium | reverse complement strand
TAGTGACGAGCCCCCGTTACTCCCGCTGGCGCAGCCCTCTCACCGACGAATTCGCGGTCATCGACACGGTACCCGAGCCGCATGTGCTCACCGATGCGCCGTCGCTGGTGCGGCTTCCCGGCGGCGGCCTCCTGTGTGCCTGCCCCCGTCTCCTGGGCGGCGCCGGTCACCTGCAGGCCACCCTCCAGCGGCTGGGACCCGACACGCTGAGTGTCTATGCGAGCGCCGACCACGGTGACTCGTGGCAGGAACTCCAGCGGCTCCCCTTTCTCGCGGGACGGCTGTTCCTGCACCATGGGTCGGCCTTCTTCCTGGGCGTGGGTCCCGAGCGCAAGGGCCTCTGGATCAGCCGTTCCGACGACGGCGGTCGAGGATGGACCGGGCCCGTGCAGTTGTTCGAAGGCTCGTTCTACGCCGCTGCTTCCGGCATGGCCCTGCGAGACAACCGGGTCTACTGGGCCTTCGGCGCCGTCAATGCCGAAGGCGAGTTCAACCGCAAGGGGTCCCGGCTCGTTGCCGTGGCGGCAGACCTGTCCGCGGACCTGACCTCGCCGGCGGCCTGGCGCCGCTCCGAGAACCTGGACTATCCCGGCACCCCCGCCGAACTGGTACGGCCCGGGCGGCCGCGAGAGCGCGACCACTGGCTCGAGCCCAACGTGGTCGACACAGCGGACGGGCTGCGCGTCATCGCGCGCCTGCGGCTCGACGGCTACGCCACCTCGGGCCTGGCGGCGGTCTGCGATCTCGCCGACGACGGCGAGCACCTGGACCTGCGCTTCTCGCAGTTCTATCCAACACCGGGTTCGCAGAACCACTTCCACATCATCCACGACGAGGTGACCTCCCTCTACTGGATGGTCTGCAATCTGCCCACGCGCACCTGGGATACGGACGGCCTGCCGAGGCCACCCGGCTTCCGGGGGACACCCGGCAACGAACGGCGATTCCTCATGTTGTTCTACGGCGTCGACGCCCTCAACTGGTTCCCCGCCGGTTGCGTCGCCCAGTGGCCGAGCCCGGCCCAGGCCTTCAACTACACCACACCGCTGATCGACGGTCGGGACCTGCTCATCGTTTCGCGCACCTCCCGCAACGGCCGCGATCAGCACGACAACGATCTGATCACCTTCCACCGGCTCCCCGACTTCCGCTCCCTGGCCCTGGACCTGTTCCCCGGCCCCTGAGCTCCCTCTTCGAGTAGGCGACTCCCCATGCTTCTCCCCCGGATTCTACCCCTCGCGGGGCTCGCCCTGGCGGCCCTCGTCCAGTGCGGCCAGCCGGCGCCGGAGCCGGAGATGCCGCCGCCCCCGCCCAGGTACACCGGCGACCTCCCGGTGCTGCAGGAGCGCGGCGTCCTGCGCGTCATCGTCCCCCCCGAGCCGGTGGACCACCTGCCCAGGTACGGCGAACCGGTAACCCTCGACTACGACGTCGCCCGCGGGCTGTCCGGGGCGCTCCGGCTGAAGCTGGAACTGGTCAAAGCCCAGAACTTCGCCGAAATGATGACCAAGCTGTTGGAGGGAGAAGGGGACATCGTCGCCGCCAGCCTGACGATCACGCCCGAGCGGCAGGAGAAGGCCGCCTTCTCCCTGCCCTATCTCCACGTGGATGAGTACCTGGTGACGAAGGCGGGAGGCGACCTGCCGGCAGCGGTCGAGGACCTGGCGGGCATGGAGATCGGCGTCCGGCGTTCCAGCTCCCACTACCGGACCCTGCTGGAGATCCAGCGGCAGGTGCCGTCCCTGCGCATCCACGAGGCGCCGGAGCAGCTGGGTATGGACCTGCTCGTGGAAGGCGTCGTCCGCGGCGACTACGGGGCCACCGTTTCCGACGAGCACATCTGGCGCGGCGTGGCGAACCACTACCCCGACCTGGCCACACCCCTGGTGCTCGCCGAGAACCGCCCCATCGCCCTGATGATGCGGCCCCGCGACACGCAACTGAAGACGCGGGTCGACGACTACCTGCTCGCCCGGCGGTTCAGCCGCCACTCCCAGAAGCCCTTCACCGACGACCTGCCCGGGCTGAAGGAGCGCGGCCGGCTGCGCATGATCACCCGCAACAACCCGATGACCTACTTCATACACCGGGGCCGGCAGGTGGGGTTCGAATACGAGCTGATGCGGAAGTTCGCCGAGCAGCACGACCTGCGCCTCGACATCGTCATCCCCGACAGCCACGCCGATGTGCTGACCTACCTGAGGGAGGGCAAGGGAGACGTGGTGGCCGCGGCCATGACCATCACCCCGGAGCGCCGGGCCCTGGCGGCGTTCTCGCCTCCCTACAACGAGGTGGACGAGCTGGTGGTGGTGCGCGCCGGCGTGGATTCCATCAACAGTCTCCATGACCTGGCCGGACGCACGGTCCACGTGCGCCGGAGCGCTTCCTTCTATACCACCCTGATAGCCCTCCAGGATTCCATCGACCTGGAGATCGCCCTGGTCTCCGACGCCATGGAGACGGAGGAGATCCTCGCCGGCGTCGAGGAGGGCCTCTACGACATCACCCTGTGCGATTCCAACCTGCTCGACGTGGAGCTGGCCTACGGACGCCGGCTCAAGGCAGCCTTCAGCATCAAGCCCACCCGCCTGGGATGGGCGGTGCGCAAGGAGAACCCGGCCCTGCTGGCGGCCCTCGACCGGTACGTGAGCGAGGGAAAGGGCGGCCTCTACTTCAACATGATGAAGAAGAGGTACTTCAAGAACCGGCGCACCATCGCCACGGCCAAGGACTCGCTGCGCGTCGACCTGAGCGGACGCCTGTCACCCTACGACGAGCTGGTGAAGAAGTACGCCCGCCGCTACGGACAGGACTGGCGCATGATCACGGCGCAGATGTACCAGGAGTCGAAGTTCGACCCCCGGGCCTCGAGCTGGGTCGGCGCCCTCGGGCTGATGCAGATCATGCCCGAGACCGGGCGCGAGCTGGGCTTCGACGACCTTCACGACCCGGAGGCCAACATCCACGCCGGCATCAAGTACATGCACCAGCTCGTCAACCGCTTCGATCCCGCCCTCCCCATGGAGGAACGGGTGCGGCTGGCGCTGGCCTCGTACAACGTCGGCTACGGACACGTCCTCGACGCGCGCCAGCTGGCCCGGGAGAAGGGATGGGACCCCGACCAATGGTTCGGCCACGTGGAGCGGGCCATGAAGCTTCTCGCCAGGCCGGCCTACTACAAGCGGGCGCGCTACGGCTTCTGCCGCGGCGGCCAGCCCGTGCACTACGTCCGCAACGTGCAGAGCATGTACGACGCCTACGTGGGGATGCTGAGCCTGGCCTGGCCGGCGGCGGAGACGCGGATCTGAGGCGAGGAGCGGTGAGTGAAATCTCACTCCTCCGGCGGCGTCTCCGAGGCGGCGAGGCCCACGATGTTGCCCTCGATGTCCTTGAACCGGGCGTAGGTGACGGCGCCGGGAATGACGGTGGGAGGCTGGATGATCTGGCCGCCAAGCTCGACGGCGCGGTCCAGGGCGCCCTGGATGTCGTCGACCTGCACGTAGATGGTGAGCAGCGAGGCGCCGTCCATGCTCGCGCCGACGCCGCCGCCGATGCCGTCGCCGGTCTCCTCCGCACCGACGAGGCCGTAGGGCACGTCCGGGGCCATGGGGGTCAGACTCCAGCCGAAGAGGTCTCGGTAGTACTGCTGCAGCGCCTCGGCGTCCCTGCCGGTGATCTCGAAGTGCACCACGGGGTTTGGCATGACCATCCTTCCTCGGTTTATTGAGATCCCTTGATGATGGAAGACGATAGAGTAGGGAGGCCTCTCACTTGGCGCACATGAACGAGATCGTGGACCCCTCCCTGGCCCGGGAGCTGGAACAGGCCGAAACCAACCGGAAGGTGGATGTGCTCTTCGCCTACATGGAGCGCCGGGGGCAGTCCTTCTACGACGAGGCCGTGACCCAGCTGGAGCACGCCCTGCAGTGCGCCAACCAGGCGCGGCTGTCCGGCGCCGATGGCGTGCGGGTGACGGGCGCCCTGCTCCACGACGTGGGCCACTTCCTGGTGGACGAGGATGACGAGAAGGCCGACTTCCTCACCGAGGACCTGTGCCACGAAGAGGTGGGAGCGGAGTACCTGAAGCCCTTCTTCATCGACGCCGTCACCGAGGCGGTGGGCCTGCACGTGCCGGCGAAGCGCTACATCTGCACCGTGGAGCGGGACTACTACGAGACCCTGTCGCGGGCCTCCAAACGCAGCTTCGAGCTGCAGGGCGGCTTCATGTCCGACGCCGAGAGGGCCGCCTTCGAGGCGAACCCCCACTGGGAGTCCGCCGTGCAGCTGAGGAAGTGGGACGACCTGGCCAAGGTGAAGGGCCTGGAGATCCCGGGCCTGGAGAGCTGCCGGGAGGCCGTGCAGGGATGTCTGAAGTGAACGGGCGGGACCGTGCGCCGAGGACGGCCTCGGCGCCTACACCCGCCCCGGGTAGGAGCGGCCCCGCACCTGCCTGAAGGGCGGCTGCTTCGGCGCGCTGGTGACGGACTCGTCCTTCCACGACGTGGCCCGCATGTAGTGCACGGCGTAGCCGCGCCGGCG
>JAJDTN010000152.1 GCA_022827165.1 Candidatus Latescibacterota bacterium | reverse complement strand
GAAGCTGCGCATGCTCAATCGGTCAACTGCCCTGGGGGATCTTCGAGTGCCACCGGCCAATCGTCTGGAGAAACTCCGTGGTGATCGGTCAGGCCAGTACAGTATTCGAGTCAATGACCAGTGGCGAATCTGTTTCGTGTGGCACAATGACGATGCCTACAACGTCGAGATCGTCGACTACCACTAAGGAAGGGTCTATGCCTGCACAGAAGCTGGCTCCTGTTCACCCGGGAGAAGCCCTGCTGGAGGAGTTCCTCAAGCCGATGGATCTCAGCCAGAACCGCCTGGCCCTGGCCATAGGAGTGCCGCCGCGGCGCATCAACGAGATCGTCTTGGGCAAGCGGGGTATCTCCGCTGATACGGCCCTGCGCCTGGCTCGCTACTTCGGCATGTCGTCGCAGTTCTGGATGGGCCTCCAGATGGACTATGAGCTGGATGTAGCAGAGGACGAACTGGCTGATCGTCTGGACCGCGAGGTGCGGCCCCACGTGGAGGCTGTGTAGGCGGACGCGTCAGACCGGCCCACGCGCGATATCCACCACCAGCTGCACGTCGTGCCGGGCCTCTGCCAGCGGCGTGCGGCAGGTCTCTCCCTCCGTCACACACGCGTGGAAGTGGCGCAGCTCGGCGACGAAGGGACTCTCCCAGTCGACGGCGGGCCGGCGCTCGAAGGGCTCGCCCTTCTCCGAGACGCCGCGGATCACCACTTCGCTGAGCAGTCCCCGCGAGAATCCCGTCGGGTAGGACAGGATCACCCCGCGCTCCGGCCCGTAGACCTCCAGGGTCTCGCGGAAGTGGCGGATGCGCTCCAGCTCCACCCAGGTGGCGGCGCAGCGCAGGCCGCCAGCCCACCCGAGGATCGTGCTGATCCCCAGGCCGCCGCTCCAGATCTCGGTGGCCGCCACCCGCTCCGGCGGGCCGAAGAGGTGGCGCAGCCCGTAAAGGTCGTGGATCATGCTGCCGGCGAGATGGAAGAAGGCGGAACGCACGTGGCCGGGGACGTCGCCGAGGGCGCGGGCGGCGTCGGCGTCGCGCTGGGTGGCCCGCTCGCGGAGGGCGGAATCGGGCAGATCGCCGGCGCCGCGCAGCCGGAAGTGGGCGAGGTGATGGCGGTTGTCCGTGTGCAGGTGGTTCACCTGGGCGAAGCGGCGCTCCCCCATGGTCTGCACCTCGCGCTCCAGGAGGCGGAAGGCGGGATCGTAGAGCTTCATGTACGCGGCCTGGGCCACCACCCCGGCGTCGGCGGCGGCGCGGGCCATGCGGTCCACGTCCTCCGGCACGAAGGCCACCGGCTTCTCGATGAGCAGGTGGCGGCCGGACGCCAGCACCTCGAGGGCGGCGCTCACCTTGGGGTCGGACTGGCACAGCAGGACGGCGTCGAGATCGGCGGCCAGCAGGTCCCGCAGATCAGTGAACCAGGCGGGGACGTGGTACTCCTCGGCGGCGGAGCGCGCCAGCGTCGCGGACAGGTCGCAGAGGGCGGCGATCTCGAACTCCTCGCGCAGGAAGGCGAGGTTGGGCAGGTGCTGCACCTGGGCCACGGCGCCGCAGCCGACGACGCCGATTCGCAGCCGGCGGGTCCCGCTCATCCGGTTTTCCCCGCCCGCGGCGCCAGCCGGTTCCACTGCTCCGCCGTCTCATGGAGCTTGTCCACCACGCCGCGCAGGGCCAGCCACATCTCCTCGCGAAGGCGGCCGGCGGCCTCCTCGTCGCCGGCGGCGAGGGCCTCCCGCAGGCGGGCGCCGGCCTCGCGCTGATCCCCGGCGGCGGTGGCAGCCGCGGAAGCCAGCTCCTCCGCCCGGCCGACGAAGCCCTGCACCAGTTCCTCCACCGGAGCCGGGTCCTCCTCCACGTCGTACGCCGCCGACGGCTGGAAGCGGACGGGCAGCCGGTCCCCGTCCTCGGTGCGGCCCGTGTGCGTGGGCTGCACGTGCGGCGTCACCGAGAGATACATGGTCATCGGCTCGTCGCCGATCACGCTGACCCGGTGGGGCTCGTGGGCCAGGGCGAAGCAGGCCTGCCCGGGCCCGAGGTCGGCCACCTCTCCCGAGATCTCGAACCGCGCCCGCCCCTGCAGGATGAGGAAGACCTCGTGGCCCAGGTCGTGGCTGTGCAGGTCGGCCTGCTGTCCCGGCTCCATGCGCAGAAACCGCGAGCGCATCTGCGAGGAGACGAAGATGTTGCGCACGTCGCGGCGGTAGTCGAAGACTTCGATGGCCATCTTCTCTCCTTTCGCGAGGTGTCCTATAGGACACTCACGTCCCGGATGAGTGTTTCGTCGGCGCGACCAATCTGAGGAATCTAATGTGCGCCCTTGTCACCCGGTCCAGGAATCCGTCCACACTCATTCCCTGGAAATTGGCAATATCAACAGATCCGAGTGTGGGTTCGTTACCCCTCCTCATGCGCACATCTCCTGCGTCAAGTCCCTCCATCTGAAGAGCCTCGCCAAAACAGGCCCGGAACCCCTGCACCAATTCGTGGCCTTCATCAACGCTCATGCCTGCGCTGGACAAGTCGATCATCAGGCGCAGAGGCTTCCAAGAATCCAGCCTCCAAAAGAGGTGCTTTGCGAACCAATACTGGGTCCACGAACCGCCTCCAAGATTCCGACTCCTGCCCAAGCCGTCTTGATACCACTCACTTGGGACATCGCTCAATTCCCTGGGGATTGAGCGTTTCCACTTCCGGGACGTTTCAGTCAACTTATGACGGAGCTTCAGCATGAATTCCCACTGCACAAAGTCAAGGTCGAGGTTCCAGTTGCGTAGGTCCTTGGCCCTCGTACTAGTCAGTTCTCCAAGGTACTCCGAGTACTGGCGCAGGATC
>JAJDTN010000396.1 GCA_022827165.1 Candidatus Latescibacterota bacterium | reverse complement strand
CATCCTGCGGGACGTGGACCTGCGGCGCTGGCGCATGACGTTCTTCCAGGTTGCCGCGCCATCGAGGGCCGAACCTGAGCGGCAGGGCAGCGAGTGAATCCCCCGCCAGCGGTCGCCCGCAGTTGACCCGGGAGCGACCTTCTCTTCGCAGGTCCTCCTGCCGGATCCCCGGGGTAGCCTGACAACAGTCGTCGCGCGGCGATTCCGAGATCTTCCGCTCCTCCTGCCACTCCCGCGAGCCCCATGGGTGAGCGCGGCGAACCGTCTTGACAAGGCCGCAGCGAACCCCCTGTTCCAGAGCAAGGCGGAAGCAATGAACCCACAGGTCTCCCTGTCCAAAGCAGCGCTCGCGGCCTTCTGCAGGAGGAGTGGCATCAAGCGGCTCTCCATCTTCGGCTCGGCCCTGCGAGAGGACTTCGGCCCCGAGAGCGACCTAGATGTGCTCGTCGAGTTCGAGCCCGGCCGCATTCCCGGACTGCTGGGAATCGCGGGCATGGAGCTGGCGCTGTCCGAACTCTTCGGAGGCCGCAAGGTCGATCTCAGAACGGCCGAGGATCTGAGTCCGTATTTCCGACGGGACGTCCTGGACACGGCGGAAGTCGATGAACATTGACCACATCACAACTCTCGCCGCCTCCGGCGAGTCCGAGACCCTGGAGTTCAAGGAGACGACCGGCACCCGCCGGGAGGCGGCCATGACGGTGTGCGCCTTTCTGAACCAGCGTGGTGGTCAGGTGATGTTCGGCGTGACGCAGGATGGGACTGTGGCCGGGCAACAGGTCAGCGAGCGAACCATCGAAGAGTTGAGTGCTGAACTCCGGCGAATCGATCCCCCGGCGTTTCCGGCGGTGGAACGGGTCTCCGTGGACGGCGGTGGTGAAGTCATCATGGTCAACACCGGCCAAGGGGCATCAGGGCCGTACACGTACCGAGGCAAAGCCTACCGCCGGGTCGGGAACACCACACTCGCAATGGCGGCCCAGGAGTACAACCAAGTGCTCTTCGAGCGGATGCACAGTGAGCAACGCTGGGAGAACCAGCCGGCCGCAGGGTGGTCCATAGACGACCTCGACGAAGCGGAAATTCGGCGGACGGTCGCTGAGGCGGTCCGGCGCGGGCGTCTCGAAGAGCCTGTAGGCGGAGAGCCAACCGACATGCTGCGGGGCCTCGGCCTTCTGCGCGACGGCGCGCTGTTGCGGGCGGCGGCGGTGCTGTTCGGCAGCACGGAGCGGTTGGAGTTCGAGATGCCGCAGTGCCTGCTCCGGGTCGCCCGCTTCCGGGGACTCGACCGGATGGAGTTCCTGGACAACCGCCAATTCAACGGCAACGCTTTCGCGCTTCTCGTCAACGCCGAGCGCTTCCTGCGCGACACCCTGCCCATAGCCGGCAGGTTCGAGCAGGACCGCTTCGAGCGAATCGACGAGCCCCTGTATCCGCCTCTGGCCACGCGCGAGGCGCTGGCAAACGCCCTGTGCCATCGCGACTACTCCATCGGCGGCGGCTCCGTTGGCGTAGCGGTCTACGACGACCGCCTGGAGGTGACATCCTCCGGTTCCCTGCACTTCGGCCTGACGCCGGAGAAGCTGTTCGCCCCGCACGAATCGCGGCCATGGAACCCGTTGATCGCCCACACCTTCTACCGGCGCGGGATCATCGAGGAGTGGGGAAGCGGGACCCTGAAGATGGCGGAGATGGCCAGCAGCGCCGGCCTTCCGGTACTGGAGATAGACGATGACGGGGGAGCCGTCACCGTGCGATTCCGACATAGCCTGTTTGTGCCCCAGCCAGAGGGCAGCGAGGTCAGTCCTGCCAAGAGGCGGGAGATGATACTCGCCCTGCTGGATGACGCGGCAGAGGGCTTGACGCGCCGCGAGATTCATGCACGTCTGCGTCCCGGGGTGAGCGAACGTCAGGTGCGAACGACGCTGGAGGAGTTGAGAGACGGGGGACTGGTCACGTCCAAGGCTCGCGGACCGTTGACGCGATGGTGCGCGATAGGTGCGAGATAGGTGCGCGATGGTGCGTGATAGGTGCGAGATAGGTGCGCGATGAGAGCGCCACAGGGGCGGGAAATTGGCGCTATCAAGCAGTACTCAGGGGGCGCGATAGGGACGACGGGAGCCAATAGGGCGCTATGAATGGTGCATAAGACCCCCTGGGGGCCTATGCTCACGATACCTGCGCGATGGGGGGCGAGACAGGGTCAAGCCATGATTGACCTGAGGATCACCGAAGCCGGTTCCGTCCAGTCCCGGAAGTCCGTGTTGCGCCAGCACCAGCCCGAAGAGCTAATCCCCAGGAGCAAGCCACAATGTCCGTGAACCAGCCTGACCCGGGCCGCACCCGCCTGTCGGCGGCAGCCGCCGTGATCTGGCGGTCCGTGCAGGTGGCGGTGGCCGTCTCCATCGCCGTCGTGCCCTTCGCCTACGCGACCACCGGCGTGCACCGCGAAGTCCTGATCGCGGCGAGTTGCGGTTTCGCGATAGGCGTCGGCCTCAGTCTGCGCATGGGCGAACGAGGCGGGAGGTCGTCAGGCATCCTGATCGGCTCGGCTGTCGGCATCCTCTCGGCGCTCGCGGCGGGTTTCACCCCGGGCGGGTCGGGAGCCGTGTTCATCGTCCCGCCGGTGCTGGCGCCCCTTGCCCTCGGCCTGATCGACGGACTCGGTCCGTCGCGCCTCTCGGGGTATCGGGAGACGAGCATCATGGCGTTGATGGTGAGCGCCCTTCTCGGGTTCGGGTTGCTGCCCAACCTCGGGTTCACTGTGCTCATCCTCCTTCTCTGGGTGCCGCAGAACGCACTCATCGCGGGGTACTTCAACCGCAATCCGGAAGGCCGGCTCCACTCCCGCCCGCCGCTCTGGCTGCTCCTCGCCTTCCTGGCTGCCGTTGCCGCGAATGGCGCCATCGGGTTGTGGGAGTCAGGCTGGCTGCAGACTCTCCTCGTCCTTCCCCTGATGATGTTGCTCGCCCCTGCCGCCGTCTTCCTCTCCGCTCGGGCCTTCGCGATCTGGATGAAGCCGCGCCTCGAGGTATACGTGCAGCTCGTCGAGTATCTCCGGGTCATGTGGATCCCCATCGGCGGGTTCTCCGCCGGGTACTTGGCGATCATCGTCGTCTTCGCGGGGTTCAGCGGCATGCTGGAGCGCTTCAGCCCCGGCTCCTTCGCCGGCGCCGCGGACGCCGGCATCGGTGACTGGCTGTCGTTCTCGTTCTACTCGGCCCTGGCCCAGGACTACACCGGCATCACCCCGGCCTCCATGGCGGCGCGGACCCTCGTGGGCACCAGGCTGCTCCTGTCCGTCGGCTGGGCGCTGGTCGTCTTCGCCGCGATCATGTCGGCCATCCAGCCGCAGCTCGAGCGGATCGCTCGGCGCAACACACGGTCGGTCGACGAGTGACCTGATGCGGACCTGCGTCCTTGCGGCCATGGTCCTGCTCCTGCCCCTTCCGGTTCGCCATGCAGCCGCGAATCCGGCAAGCGATCCGGACGGAGAGCCGCAGGCCCAGGTGATCCTGGAGGCCGGCGCCATCGACAGCACCACCGTGGTGGTGGGGGCCGCGGCCGTGGTCGTCTATGGCCTCGGGTACCGCGATCCGGTCTCGGGGAAGTGGCCCCGCCTGGCTGGGTTGGTCGGGCTCGTGAAGGCGGTGGACGAGCATCGGCTGCTGCTGGCGCTCGAGGAACAACGGTGGCCTCAGCGCATCGATCTGGAGCGCGTTCAGAGGCTGATCCTGCTGGGTCCCGCTGCCGCGGGATCGTCGCAGGGAGGCGGCACTCCCCCCGGAGGCGCTGTCGACATCAACGAGGCGGGCAGGGGAAGAACCTCTCCTTACCCGCAACGGGAGGACAGCCATGACCGAATCGGACTCAGGAGACTTGTCGACACCTTGATCATGGGTGATCTGCCCAACCCCCAGGTCGCACCCACGGAGACCACCGAGTTGGACACCGTACACTCACTTGAAGGAGCTGTACTGCAGGGCGGGTCTCAACTTGAGAGAAACGACCGGATCTCCCGAAAACTCTCCACGAGCGCGCTCCTGTCCACCGGGTTCCTCTACGGAGGGTTCAAGCTCTTGGTGCACTCGTGCGGCGACGATGGCGACGATCCCGACGATCTTGGCACTGCCTTCTGTGTACTGGAGGGATGGCCTCTGCTTGCGGTCTCGGGCAGCCTCATCGCGGTCCCCATGGGCGTGACGGTATGGGATCCCTACGACAACCCCGGCGCCGTATGGCTGGGCAGCCTCACCGGTCTCCTGGGAGGAGCCGCGTTCTCCCTCGGTCTCAAGACCTTGTTCCCCGTTGTCCTCGGTCCCCCCATCATGGCTACCATGATGTCCGAGTGGTCGCGCAGTCATCCGGGGACACGCGGCCTCTCCATCGGCCTGGTGCCGAACCGACGCGGGGGGTTGTCAGCCGTGGCGTCGTTGCGTTTCTGAACAGGAACGGCCATCATGCACCGGGTGGGAGTTGCGCTTGGAGGTCGAATCAAAGGGCATGCAAGCCATCTTGTCGGGGTCGGAGGCCACGGGCCTGGAACCCGAACTGTTCGGGGCAACCCTGGGCATGGAATACGTGCTGCGGTAGGACAAGTGACCTGATGCGGACCTACCTCGACCAGCTGAAACAGATCCTCGACCACGGCGTGGAGAAGCGGGACCGCACCGGCGTGGGCACCCTCTCCCTCTTCGGCATGCAGGCGCGCTATGCCATGGACGACGGCTTTCCCGCGGTCACCACCAAGAGGCTGGTGTGGAAGTCGATGCTCTCGGAGCTGCTGTGGTTCGTCTCGGGTTCGGACAACATCAACGACCTGAAGGCGATCTACCCGCACAACAAGCTCTGGGACGCCAACTACGAGGACTATCTCTCGCGCCTCGGGGTGGAGGAGAACGACGGCGCCATGGGGCGCATCTACGGCGTGCAGTGGCGCCGCTGGCGGGGGGCGGAACGCACCGTCGACCAGCTCCAGGAGGCCGTCGACCTGCTGCGCACGGACCCCGGCTCGCGGCGGATCATGGTCGACGCTTGGAACGCCGCCGAGACCGGGCCCGCCGACGTGGCCCTGCCGCCGTGCCACAACTTCTTCCAGCTCTACACCGCCGGCGACCGGCTCTCGCTGCAGATGTACCAGCGCTCGTGCGACATGTTCCTCGGCGTGCCCCTCAACATCGCCTCGTACTCCCTGCTGCTGCACATGGTGGCCCGCGTCACCGGCTTCGTGCCCCACGAGTTCATCCACACCCTCGGCGACTGCCACATCTACCTGAACCACCTCGACGCCGTGAAAAAGCAGCTCCGCCGCGAGCCCCTGCCGCTGCCGCGCCTTCGCATCCGCGACCGCGGCCAGCGCGAGATCGACGACTTCGTCTTCGACGACTTCGAGCTGGAAGGCTACCGGAGCCACCCCGCCATCCGCGCCGACATGGCCGTCTGACCGGCGGCTGTCCCGTCAGACGAAGCGTTCGCGGTGCTGCAGGCGCAGGAGGCCGCCGAGGACGGCCAGCACCGACCCGGCGAGCAGGTAGGCGCGGTTGTGGAATGTGTTGCCCGAGCGCACCAGACCCTCGACCTCGTCGAGGAGGTCGAAGGGGTTGTAGAACACGCTCCAGCGGCTGCCCTCCAGGGGCTGGGCGGTGATCCAGAGAGCCAGGACGAGGAGCACGAGGATCGCCGCGGCGCCGTTGCCGCTGCGGGTGAAGGTGGCCACGAGGAATCCGGCGCTGGAGAGGAAGGCCACGGGGAACATGAGGTGGAAGACCATCTCGTGGACGGCGAAGTCGGTGAGGGCGAAGCGGCAGAACAGGGCCAGCCCGGCCAGGACGACGGCCGCCGCCATCAGCATCACGGCGTGCCGGACCAACCACACTTTGTAGCGGTAGTCGGGAATCCCGAAAACGGTCTCCATCATGCCCGCGTCGGTCTCGCTCTGCAGGGCGTACGCCGAGGGATAGATGACCAGCACCACGCCGGGGACGAGGAGGAAGTAGTAGATGAGATCGGGCCCCGGCGGCACCTTCTCCCCGGCCGTGTGGATCACGGCGATGACCAGGAAGAGGGCTACGGCCAGCGCCAGGAACCAGGCGAAGCGGCCGGCGAAGACCTGCCGGGCGCTGTAGCGCAGGAAGGCGGGGGCGCTGCCCACGGGCGGCGTCACGGGGACCGCTCCTCCAGGAGCCACAGGTAGGAGTCCTCCAGCGTCGGCGTCGCCTCCGTGGCCCCGGGCAGGGGCCGCCGGGCGGCGAGGAGCCGCACGCGGATGCGGTCGTGCTCGCGCATGTGGTGGACGACGCGCGCCGACCGCCGCAGCTCCTCGAACTCGGCTTCCGTCACCGACGCCTGCCACACGGCGCCGCGGGTCAGATCGACCATCTCCTGCGGGGTCCCGAGGAACCGCACCTCGCCGCCGTCGAGCACGGCGAGCCGGTTGCAGGAGCTGGAGATGTCCTCGATGATGTGGGTCGAGAACACGACCACCCGGTCGCGGGCCAGCCCGGCCAGCAGGTTGCGGAAGCGGATGCGCTCGCGCGGGTCGAGGCCCGCCGTGGGCTCGTCCACCACGAGGATGCGCGGCAGGTGCAGCAGGGTCTGGGCGATGCCGACGCGCTGCTTCATCCCCCCCGAGAACCCCCCGATCTTCTGGTCGCGGCTGTCCTCCAGGTGGACGGCGGCGATCGCCTCCTCCACGGCCCGGCGCCGGCCGGCGGCGTCCCAGCGCCCCTTCAGCATCGCCTGGTAGTCGAGGAACTGGTACGCCGTCATGCCCTCGTAGGTGCCGAAGGCCTGGGGCAGATAGCCGATGAGGGCCTGCAGCTCCTCGCGCCGCTCGGACAGGTCGATGCCGTTGACCCGCACCTTGCCCCGCGTCGGCTCGAGGATGCCGCAGAGGACGCGCATGAGGGTGGTCTTGCCGGCGCCGTTGGGGCCGATGAGGCCGAACATGCCGCTCTCGATCTCCACCGATGCCTGCTTCAGGGCCAGGAAGGGACGCCGGCGCCGGCCGATGAGGGGCAGGGCGGCCACGAGCCGGTAGAGCATGCGGCGGATCCCCCGGAAGCGGCCAGCCAAGCCGTCGACGTTGACCTCTCCCCGGTAGAGCCGGCGCGACCCCCGGTGCACGGCGGCCCCGAGGTACCAGACGACTCCCACGAGGATGGTGACGGCCCAGTTGTCCCAGCGCTGCTGGTACCACAGCAGGTGGGGCAGGGGCAGCAGCCAGAACAGGGTCGACCAGAGCCCGCGGACCAGCCGCCGCCCGCGGCCCTCCGGCGGCGGCAGGAAGGGGCGCACCGTGCCGGCGAGGAAGAGCACGAAGGCCACGGAGAACACCATGGCCCAGAAGTCGCTGTCGAGGTAGAGGTAGGCGAAGTAGAAGTGGAAGGCGAGCAGCGGCAGTCGCCAGCGCAAGGGGCCGAAGCGGTCGTCCGCCTCGACCTCCCCCGCCGCCCGCAGGCGCGCCCGCTGCCGCTCCCCCCGGCGCCACTGGCGCAGGAAGCGCGGCTCCTCGTCGTAGACCTTCACGAGGTTGGCCACCGAGATCCGCAGGGGGCGGTCGCGGGGGATCGGGTCGGCGCGGCTGCGCCGCAGGCTGGTCTGCACGAACCAGGTCAGGGCCGGGATTCCGCCGAGCAGCGCGGTGGCGTCGACGACGCGCCACAGCAGGCCGTCCACGTGCTCGTGGATCAGCCAGGCCCCGAGGGCCAGGGCCGCCAGCTGCGCCGCCCGGGTCCAGCCGCCGAGACCGCGCAGCCACGCCAGGGTGTTCTCCAGGCCGGCGTAGACCGTGGGCACCAGGACCAGGGTGAAAAGGGTCCCCGCCAGCAGGCCGCCGATGACCGCCACGGCGAAGGGCACGCCGATGACGGCCACGTACTCGGCCTTGCCCATGGCCAGCGGCAGCATCGCCAGGACCGTGCTCAGGGCGGTGATCGCGATCGGCCGCAGGCGGGCCTGGCCGGCCTGCAGCAGGGCCCGCGACAGGCGCGCCCCCCGGCGCTGCCGGGCGCGGGCGGAATCGATGAGCATGATGCCGTTGTTGACCACCACCCCGAGGAGGATCACGAAGCCCACGAGGGCGTTGGCGTCGAGGATCGAGTGCCCCGTCAGGACCAGCCCCCACAGGCCCCCCATGGTGGCCAGGGGCAGGGTGATCATCATCGCCAGCGGCGCCGCGAGGGACTCGAAGACGGCGGCCAGGATCATGTAGATGAGGATGACCGCGGCGGCGAGGAGGAAGTAGAACGGCTCCAGGTCGGTCTCGTCGTGGACGGCCTCCACCGACACCCCCGACGGCGGCGCCACCGCCGCCACCAGCTCGTCCACGGCGGACCGCCCCTCGGCGAGCAGTCCCGCCGAGCCGCTCACCTGCTCCTGGAAGCGGTAGCTGACCTCCAGCTCCTTCTCCTGGTTGACGCGCTCGACGCGGGCCCGGCCGCTGGTGTGGACGAGATCGGCCAGCCGCCTCAGGGGCACCGAACCGCCGCCCTCGGCCGGGACCTGCACCCGGCGCAGGTCCTCGATGCGGCGCTCCCCCGGCTCGGCGCTGCGCAGCAGCACCTGCACCTCCTCCGCGCCCCTCCGCACCCGCGCCGGCGACGACACCTGCGGCTGGAAGCCGGCCAGCTCGCCGGAGACCGCCTCCTCGGTGACGCCGTGGTGCTTGAGGGCGGCCCGGTCGAGGACCAGCGAGATCTCCGGCTGCGGCGTCTCCTCCGCCACCCAGGCGTACTCGACGGCGGTCAGGCGCTCCAGGTTGAACCGCAGGTCGTCGGCCACCCGGCGCAGCAGCTCCATGTCGCGGCCGCGCAGCAGCAGGTGCTCGCCGCCGCCGCCGATCCCCAGCAGGCGGGCGAAAGCGCCGCCCATGCCGCCGCCGCCCCCGCCGCCGCCGAACCCGCCCCGCGGCGCGTCGAAGTGGAACCACAGGGCCGGAAAGGCCTCCCTCAGCTGCTCCCCCACCTCGTCGCGCACGCCGCCCATGCCGCGGCCGGCGATCTCGCGGAAGTCCTGCCGCAGGCGCAGGTCGAGGCGCAGCAGGTCGGGCCGCACCTCGATGCGGCGCTCCTCCAGTTCCTCCACCTTCGCCAGACGCTCGTCCATGGCCACGGCCAGCCCGTCGGCCATCTCGAGGGTGGCGCCCCCCGGCAGCCGGGCGTACACGTCGAAGCGGTCCAGCTCCACCGGGGGCGCTCCGCCGCCGCTGAGACCCAGGCTGACGGCCAGGGTGACGAAGAACCCGGCCACGGCGAGGACCACGGTGCGCGCCGGGAAGCGCAGGCAGGACTTGAGCAGCAGCGAGTAGACCTGCACCGTCCGCTGCCGCTGCGAGACGCGGCGGAAGGCGAGACCGGCGCCGGACCGGCGCGCCGCCAGGCGCCAGGTGACGACCGGGATCAGCAGCAGGGCCACCGCCAGGGAGACGAGGAGGGTGGAGATGATGGCCACACCCACCTCGCGCCCCAGGAGGCGGACGAGGTGGTCCTCGGCGAAGACGAAGGGCAGGAAGACGCAGACCGTGGTCAGGGTCGCCGCCACCACGGCGCGCCTCACGTCGGCGACGCCGCCGGCCACGGCGGCATCCGCCTCCTCCCCCCGCGCCAGCCGCCGGTAGATGCTCTCCAGCACGACGATGCTGTTGTCGATGAGCATGCCCACGGCCACCGCCATGCCCACGAGGGAGAGCGCGTTCAGGGTCAGGCCGAGGGCGTCGAACAGGTTCAGCGAGATCAGCACCGAGACCGGGATCGCCAGGGCCACCACCGCCACCAGGGCCAGGTTGCGCAGGAAGATCCAGAGCACGGCCACCGCCAGGCCGCCGCCGAGCAGCGCCAGGGACCGGATGTCGCCGATGTTCTCGCGCACCGGCTCGGCGGCGTCGCTGCTGACGACCAGCTCGATCCCCTCCGGCTCGAGCTGCCGGTTCAGGCGGTCCACCACCTCGCGCGCCGCCGACGACGCCTCCAGCAGGTTGGCCTCGGGATCGCGCATCAGCGACAGGGCCACCGCCTCCAGGCCGTTCACCCGGGCGATCGACTCGCGCTCGGCGCCGCCGTCGACGACGGACGCCACCTGCCCCAGGCGCAGCCCGTCGCGCACGACCGTCTCCTCGAGGTCGGTCATGGAGGTGTAGTCGGAGACCAGGCTCACGAAGCTCCGCCCCCCGGCGCCGGCCACCTCCCCCAGGTGGCGCCGCGGGCGGGCGCCCTGGGCGATGCGGGCGCTCACCTGCGCCGCCGTCAGCCCGTGGCCGCGCAGCGCCCCCTCGTCGAGGCGGACCTCGATCGAGCGCCGGCGGCCGCCGTACACGGCGACGCTGGCGACGCCGTCCACGTGTCTCAGCTCCTCCACCACCTTGCGGTCGACCACGTGCCGGATCCGGTCGAGACCGCCCTCGCCCCGCGCCTCGAGGGCCATGAACCGCGTCGACAGCTGCTCGGTGTCGACCTTGTGGACCTGCACGACAGTCCCCTCGTCGAGGCCGGCCCCGGCGGCGGCGGCGCGCTGCTCCAGGCGCAGGTAGGCGTGGCCGGGGTCGACGCCGCTGTCGTAGTAGACCAGGATGCGGGCGCCCCACGACTCCACGTACGACTCGATCCGCTCGATGCCGGGCAGTCCGGCGATCGCCCCTTCGAGGGGGATGACGGCGCGGCTCTCGACCTGATCGACCTCGGAGTCGCGCGGCGCCTGCACCTGCACCACGAGCATGGGCAGCTCGGCGAAGGGGAGCAGCTCCACCGGCAGGCGGCCGTAGGAGACGGCGCCGAGGAGGCAGCCGGCGGCCAGCAGCATGGTCACCGCCACCGGCCGCCGGACCAGGGTGGCGGTCACCGGGAGGCGGCCTGGGCCGGACGCAGCCGGTCGATGCGGGCGAAGAGGTGGTAGACGCAGGGCACCACGGCCAGGGTGAGGGCGGTGCAGCTGAAGAGCCCGCCGATGACGGCCACCGCCATCGGCGCCCGCAGGACCGCGCCCTCGCCGGCGCCGGCGGCCAGGGGCAGCAGGGCGAGCATGGTGGTCAGGCTGGTCATCAGGATCGGCCGGATGCGCGTCCGGCCGGCGTTGACGATCGCCTCCTCCAGCTCCTGCCCGGAGCGGCGGTTGCGGTTGATGCGGTCCACGAGCACGATCGAGTCGTTGACCGCGATCCCGGCCAGCAGGATCACCCCTATGAAGGACATGACGTTGAGGGGCATGCCCAGGGCCAGGAGCAGGGCCACGGCGCCGACGCCGGCCAGGGGGATGGTCAGGAGGATGACGAAGGGATGGAGGAGGGACTCGAACTGGGCGGCCATCACCATGTAGACGAGGACCACCGCCAGGATCAGGGCGAAGCGCAGGTTGCGGAAGGAGTCCTGCCGCAGCTTCTCCTCGCCGGTGAGGTCGAAGCCGTACTCCGGCGGCGCGCTCACCCCTCCGAGGGCCTCGGTGACGCGTCCGGCGACGCGGTCGAAGGGCTCGCCCTCGTCGAGGCGGGCGCTCACCGTGACCACCCGCTGCTGGTTGCGGCGCAGGATCTCCCGGGGCGTCAGCGAGGCGCGCAGGCGGGAGACCTCGTCGAGGCGCACCCGCAGCCCCCCCGGCGCCTCCAGCAGCAGTCCCCCCAGCTCCTCCGGGGTCACCCGCGGCCGGCGGATGACGATGTCGGCGGCCTCGCCGCGCTGCCGCAGGCGGCCGGCCTCCTGCCCGGAGAGCAGGCTCTGCAGCTGCGAGCCGATGGCGTCGATGCCCAGGTGGAAGGCCGCCGCCGCCGCCCGGTCGACGACGATCTCGATCTCCGGCCGTCCGGGGGCCAGGCTCGACTCGACGCCGTGGAGCCCCTCGATCCCGGCCAGGCGCTCCTCCACCTCCTCCGCCAGGCCCGCCAGCACGCCGAGGGACTGGCCGTGGATCTCCACCACCACCGGCGCCTCCGGGCGGCCGAGGCTGGTCTCCAGGGCCGTCTCCCGCAGCAGGTAGCGGACCTGCGCGTCGGGACCGGCCGGCGCCTCGCCGAGGGCCTCGGCCAGCGCCGCCGCCGAGATCGCGCTGCCCTCGCGGAGCTGCACGTGGATCACCGCCCGGTTCTCACCGGCCAGGGGCTCGCCCGGACCCGCGGAGCCGGCGGCCCGGCCGACGCGGGAGTAGAGGTGGGCCAGCTCGGGGCCGAGGCTGGCGGCGATGGACCTCTCCACGTTGCGCACCGCCCCCTCGGTGCGGTCGAGGCGGGTGCCCTCGGGCAGGGTCAGGTGCAGGGAGAGCTGGCCGGGGTCGAGGTGGGGCATGAACTCGCTGCCCAGCCGCGACAGCACGGCGACGGTACCCGCCACCAGCGCCGCCGCCACGAGCACCACCGGCACCCGCCGCCGCAGCAGGGCCCCGAGGAGGGCGCCGTAGCGCGGGAAGGGGACCCTTCCGGCCGGCGGCGCTCCTCCCCGCCCCAGGAGCCGCGAGCACAGCATGGGGATGACCACGAGGGCGACGAAGAGCGACGACAGCAGCGAGAAGGCCACCGTCCACGCCTGCTCGCGGAACAGCTCCCCCGCCGCGCCCTGGAGGTAGACGATGGGCAGGAAGACGACGATGGTGGTCAGGGTGGCGCTGGTGATGGCGCCGCCCACCTCGCCGGCGCCGAGGACCGCCGCCCGCGCCGGGGATTCGCCGCGCTCCATGTGGCGGAAGACGTTCTCCACCACGACGATGGCGTTGTCCACGAGCATGCCGGCGCCGAGGGCGAGACCGCCCAGGGTCATGAGGTTCAGGCTCAGCTCGCCGAAGTACATCAGGTTGAAGGTGGCCACCACCGAGATCGGGATCGCCAGGCTGATCACCGCCGTCACCCCCAGCCGCCGCAGGAAGACGAAGAGCACGGCCACCGCCAGCAGGACGCCCACCAGGCCCGTCTCCTCCACCTCGGAGACCGCCGCGGCGATGAACCGCGACTGGTCCTGGATGACCTCGATCTCGTATCCCGGCAGGCTCCGGCGCAGCACCTCCAGCTGCCCGTGCACGGCGCGGGCGGCGTCGATGGTGTTGTGGCGGGCCTCGCGGTAGATCTCCAGGCCGAGGCAGCGGCGGCCGTCGAGGCGGACGATGCTCCGGGGCTCGCTCAGGACCTGGCGCACCTCGGCCACGTCGCGCAGGAAGACCGGCTTCGCCCGCGGCTCCGAAGCCCCGGAGGTTGCCGGCGCGCCGGCCCCCTCCGCCGGCCCGCCCGAGCCCTGTCCCGCCTCCGGTGCCGCCGCCTCCCCTTTGACCTGGGTGACCACGAGGCCCTCGAGGTCGGCCGCCGACGAGAACTCCCCGACGCCGCGGATCAGGTAGCGGCGCCCCATCTCGACGATGGAGCCGCCCGACATGTTGCGGTTGGCGTTACGGACCGCCGCCGCCAGCTGCTCGAGGGTGAGTCCGTAAGCCTCGAGGGTGTAGGCGTCGGTGAGGACCTCCACCTCGAGGCGGCGGGCGCCGACGACCTCCACGGCGGCGACCCCGGGCAGGCGCACCAGCTCGCTGCGGACGATGCTCTCGGCGGTGCGCCGCAGGGCGTCGAGGTCGTCCACCTCGGGGTGGCGGAAGGCGGCCACCACCACCGGCCGGCCGTTGGGATCGTGGCGGCTCACCGAGACCTCCTCCACCTCCTCGCGGCGGGCGAACTCGGCCAGGCCCTTCTGCAGGTCGAGGAAGGCCTCGTCCATGTCGGCGCCCCAGCCGTACTCGACGGTGACCTGGGCGCCGCCGGTGCTCGACACGGAGGCGACGTCCACCACGCCGCGGGACAGCGACGCCGCCGCCTCGATGGGGGCGGTGATGCGCGCCTCCACCTCCGACGGCGGCAGGTCCCCGGCCTCGACCTCGACGAAGAGCCGCGGGTTGGCCAGCTCCGGCAGCAGCTCCACCCCCAGGCGCCGGAAGGAGATGCCGCCCAGGAGCAGGATCCCGAGGACGAGCATGAGCACCGTCGCCGGGCGGGAGACCGAGAACCGCGCCAGGGACTCCATCAGTTGGTGGTCTTCACCCGCGAGTGGTCGCGCAGGGTCTCGAAGCCCTCCACCACCAGGCGCTCGCCGTCCATCAGGCCGCTGAGCACCTCCACCCGGTGGCGGTTGCCGAGGCCGGTCTCCAGGCTGCGGCGCACGGCGATCCCCTTCTCGACGACGAAGACGACCTTCTCGTGGCCGCGGTCGACGATCACCTCCCGGGGGATCACCAGGGCCGAGTCCCGCGAGGCCGCCACCAGCTCGATCTTGACGAACATGCCCGGCCGCAGCAGCCCGTCGCCGTTGTCGATGGCCAGGGCCGCCTTGAAGGTGCGGCTGCCGGCGTCGAGGACCGGCGAGACCTGCGTCACCCGGCCCTGAAGGGTGTCGCCGGCGGCGCCGTAGTGGGTCACCCGGGCCCGCTGGCCCGGCGCCACCCGGCCCATCTCCTGGCCCGGCAGCGAGGCCTCGGCGTAGAGCTCGGCGTACTCCATGACCTGGCCGATGGGGTCCCCGGGGCGCAGCCGCTGGCCGGGGCTGTGGTGCTCCAGGTCGACGAGGACCCCGGCGAAGGGGGCGCGCACCTCGAGCCGGGCCAGCTGCAGGAGGGCGCTCTCGTGGCCGTAGCGCGCGTCGATCGCCTGGCGCTCGGCGTCGGTCAGCTCGCGCAGGGTGATGCCGCCGTGCTCGAAGAGGCCCTTCTGCTTGTCGTACTCGCGCTGCGCCGAGGCCAGCTGCAGGGCCTTCGACTCGAGGCTCACCTGGTTCTCGAACTCGGCGTTCTCCAGGCGCGCGATCAGGTCCCCCGCCTGCACCCGGTCGCCCATGGCCCAGGCGGAACCGGTGCGCGGGTTGGTCTGCAGCCGGTAGCGGCCGGACTCCTCGCAGGCCAGCAGCGCCTCCCGCGCCGCCTCCACGGTGGCGGTGGCGGCGACGTACTCGGCGATCGGCCCGCGCGCCACCGACTGAACCCGCACCGGGATCGCCGACTCCACGTCGATGTTCGGCCCCTCCTGGTCGCAGCCGGCGCCGAGGAGGCCGGCGGCGGCGAGCCCCGCGAGCCGGCGGATCGGATGTCGCAGCATGTCGCCTCCTAGCGTGATTCGAGTCGGGTGACGGGCTCGCCGGCGGCGAAGTCCCACAGGGTGCGCACCTTGAGGTCGAGGAGGGCGAGCTGGTAGTCGATCAGGGCCCGCACCTCCTTGAGCTGCTCCCGCGACAGCTGGTTCTGGTAGAAGGCGATGTCCTTCGACGGCAGGTCGCCGTTGCGGTAGCGCTCCAGGTTGAGGCGGTAGGTCTGGCGGGCGCTCTCGACGCTCTTCTCGGCGATCTCGATCTGGGTGGCCTGGTTGTCCAGGGAGCGGCAGGCCTGGCGGATCTCCTTGAGGATGCGGCGCTCCTCCTCGGCCGCCGACAGCCTGCGGCTCTGCACCCGCTCCCGGGCGGCGGCCTGGCGGTGCTCCCTCTCGCCCCAGTCGAAGATCGGCACCTCGAGGCTGATCCCGACCTTCTGGTTGCGCGTCGGCGAGTCGTAGATGCCGGCCAGACTCGCGTCGGTGCCGGTGAGGCCGTAGGAGAGGTCGAGGGAGCCCTTGAACTCGTTGCTCTCGCCGGCGCGGACGAGGTCGTCGAGGGCGTTCTGCACCTCGATCTGGCGCTGGCGGATCTCCATGCGGTGGTCCAGGCCGTGGCGCTCCGCCAGCTTCGGATCGACCTCGACGAGGCGCTTGCGCACGTCGGCCTCCACCTCCAGCTCCATCTCCAGGGGCAGGCCCAGGAGGATGCGGAAGTCGTCGAGGCCCTCCTCGTAGCCGATGCGGGCGTTCTCGACGGCGGCGCGGCTGTTGGCCCGGTTCAGACCCGCCTGCAGCAGCTCCTCGCGGGCGGTGATGCCGGCCTCCACCTTGGCGGCGACGATCTCCAGGCTCTCCTCGGAGTTGCTCAGCTCCTCCACGGCGATGGCGAGGTTGCGCTGCTGGTAGTAGAGGTCGAGGAACCGGCGCGTCACCTGGCTCTCGATCTGCAGCTCCTGGGTGGCGAACTGCAGGTGCGAGTTCTCCAGGGCCAGGCGCAGGCGCTTGAGCTCCAGGCGGGTGCGGTTGTGGGTGAAGAGGGGCTGGTTGTAGCGCAGGGACAGGCCGTTGCTGAAGGAGCGCCGCGAGCGCGGGCCGGCGAAGGAGCTGGAGGCGTCGCGCCAGTCGAAGGCCTGCACCAGGCTCAGGGTGCCGTCAGTCGGCTCGATCGACTGCCGGATGGAGAACACCGCGCCGGCGTGGCTCTGCTCCTGGGTGTTGTACCCGGAGACCAGCTCGTTGAAGGTGCGGTCGCGGCTGTGCTCGAAGGGCGTCACCGTGAGGCCGAACCGCGACTTGAGGGCCGCCCGTCGCGCCTCCAGCTCGCGGCGGCTGATCTCCAGGGAGTGGCGCGCCTCGGCCAGGGTCGGACTGCGGTCGCCGGCGATGCGCAGCGCGTCGGCCAGCTGCAGCACCTCCGCCGGCGCGGGCGCCGCGGCCCAGAGGACCAGCGGCAGCAGGAATCTCACCCCCTTCATCGGCTCTCCTTCAGTTGCGCGGCGGGTCCCGCCGCGTCCACTTGACGGCGTCGGCCACGACGGTGCGCTCCGGGCCGCGGTCGGTGAGCTCCACGTGGGCGGGACCGGCGGCCAGCGGATAGGTTCCCAGCAGGTTCCAGCCTTCCTCGGCGGTGGCCATGTCGAGGCCCGCGGACTCGACCCCGTCCTCGTGATGGACGAGGAAGCTCAGTTCATTGCCTCCCCGTCCCCCGCGCCCCCGCCAGCGGCGCTCCTCGAAGTCCCCGAGGTAGAAGAACAGGTCGTAGCGGCCGTCCTCGCCGATCTCGGTGCGCCACGAGACCCGGCTGCGGCCGTCGCCCACCTTCTTGTAGTACCCCGAGAGCACGAAGCGGCCGTAGAACCGGGGGTCGGTGGCCGCCTCCCACGAGCCCGGCGGGCTCCAGAAGCGAAAGCCCACGTAGGGGACGGCGGCCACCTCCAGGTCGAAGAGGTCCGCCACCTGCCGGCGCAGCCAGTTGGGGCGCGCCACCCCCAGGACCTCGAAGCCGGGGTCCTCGTTGTCGACGACGTACTCGCCCTGCGGCCCGTCCGCCGGCGGCGGCTCCGGGCGCTCGCCGTCGAAGGGCTCGGCGCCTCGCCGCAGCCTGGGCTCCGGCAGGGGCACCTCGATGCGGGCCGGCAGGTTCCGGGAGACGTAGGTGTCGACCAGCATCTCCGCCACCGGGGCGTCGACGACCAGCCCGACGCGCCGGCTCGAGGCCGCCGGGACCGCCACCCTGCGGCGGTGCTCCGGGGCGGCGCCGCGGTCGGCCCAGGGATCCCGGTCGGCCCCGCGCAGGCGGAGCCCGACCTCCACCGCCCCGTCCACCGCCGTGGGGTTGCGGATCGTCAGCTGCACCTGGGTCCGCGTGCGCTCCCCCTGGCGCACCAGCCAGGTGTCGGCCGCCTCGATCTCGTACCCGGGCAGCTCGGTGCCGCCGAACCAGGCCTCCAGGCGGGCCTCCGGATCGTCCACCCCGAGGCCCTGCAGCATCCGCAGCAGGTCGGCCTCCGAAGTCCGGCGGCCGCGGTGACCCTCGAGGAAGCCGGTCATCTCGCGGCCGAAGCGGTCGGGGCCGGCGGTGGCGGCGAAGCCCAGAAGCAGCTGCCGCGCCTTGATCGCGGCCACCTCCTCCAGCCCCTGCTCCCCCGCCGCTTCGGGGGAGGCCAGCAGCTCCCGAAGGCTGCGCTCCTGCAGCGTCAGCCCGGCCCGCTCCACCGCGGTGAGCCCGCTCCACCGCCGCGACCAGTCGTTCTCCCCCGGGGACAGACTCAGCTCGAACCACGACTCGAGGGCGGCCTGGAGCACCGGCCAGCGCGGCGACGACAGGTGGGTGGCGAAGGAGACGAACTGGGGCAGCAGGCGGTAGCGGCCGCGCAGCCCGCTGTCCCCCAGGGGCGACCACCCGAGGTGCCGGGTGCCCATGAGGTCGGCCTCGACGAAGGCGCGCAGGTACCCGGACTGCAGGTCGACGGCGCTCTCCAGCTGGTTGGCCCGCTCCTGGCTCCACCGCGAGCGCCGCTTCAGCCGCCGGAAGTCGGCGGCCTCGCACAGGGTGCCCATCTCCGGCAGGTAGACGATCTCCGGCTGCACCGACTCCTGCGCCAGGGTCCACAGGCGCCGGTACGACCAGGCCTGCAGGGGCACCTCCACCAGCGACAGGCGCGGGTACGGGTACTCCAGGCCCAGGGCCGTCTCGTACTCGGCGCGCAGCTCGCGGATCAGCCCCGGCAGGGCCGGACCGAGGGAGTCGAGGTGAGCGTCGAAGTAGGCGTGCCCCGGCCGCACGGCGAGGCTGTAGGCGACGCCGTCCACCTCGACCTGCCGGCGCTCGTACTCCCCCGCCGTGAGCGAGATCCCCGGCAGGGACCCGCCCTCGAAGCGGCAGCGCAGGCCGGCGGCGGTCGTGTCCACCTGCGCCTCTCCCTGCGAGAACACCGTCCAGCCGCGCGGCACCTGCACGGACAGCCGGAAGCGGGGGTAGCCGCGTTGGCCGGCGGCGGGGAAGGCGGCTCCCGGGGGCAGGCCGGTCACCGGGTACCAGCCCGTCTCCGGCGTCAGGTGCAGGAAGCCGGGGGTGACGAAGCCGTAGCTCTTGGCGACGGTGATCACCCAGTAGCCGAAGCGCTCCTCGAAGCGCTCGCGGTCGACGTCGAGGAAGGCGGCGCCGTCGTCGGGAGCCCCGCGGTAGTCGATGCGCACCCGGGCGCTGTCGCCGGGAGTCAGGGGCGCGGCGGGGGCGACCCGCAGCAGGTGCCCGTCGCGGCGGAAGGAAGCCTCGGCGCCGTCGACGGCCACCGCGGCGACCCGGAACCCCGGGTTGAGGGTGAAGAGCAGCGAGTCGAGGGGTTCGTCGTGGGGGTTGCGGAGGTCGATCGCGGCGCCGGCGGCCAGCTCCCGGCCCCGGTGCTCGACCTCGATCCGGCAGGCGGTGGCCGCCGCCGCCGGCTCCGAGGCCGCGGCGCGGCTCAGCGAGACCAGGTGCTCGCGGCTGTCGCGGGCGGCGAGGCGGTCCTCCAGGTAGCTCTTGCCGGTCCACGCGGCGCCCCCGAAGCAGACCGCGGCCACCAGCGCCGCCGCGGCGTTGGCCGTCAGCGACTGGCGCAGCCGGGGGGTGAGCAGGGCGGCGGCGGCCATGCATCCCAGACCCGCGAGCAGGTGGGCGCCGCGCACCCGCACCAGCTGCTCCTCGTTGCCGAAGCCGACGAAGTCCGACCACGCCATGGGAATCCAGAAGGCGAAGATGTCGAAGAGCTGGAACTGGCCCTCCCCCGCGAAGACCGCCGCCGCCCA
This sequence comes from Candidatus Latescibacterota bacterium, assembly GCA_022827165.1. Next base: position 525 of record JAJDTN010000396.1, on the reverse strand, counting down.
CACGCCGAGCATCAGCACCAGCACCACCGCCTGGCTGCGCGCGAGGGTGATCAGCAGGCAGGCGAGGCCGCTGGTGAGGACCAGGGTCGGCAGGGTGCCGAGCAGGGGCAGGAGCACGTACGGCTGCCAGGCGAAGGCCGCGTCGGTGAAGAACCGGTGGTTCACGGCCACCACCGCCAGGGACGCCGCCGCGAGCCCCCCCAGGGCGAGGCCGATCCCCAGCATCTTGCCGGCCACGTACCCGGGGTTGGTGAAGGAGTTGGCCAGCACCGCCTCGGAGCTGTCGAGCTGGCGGTCGCGCTTGACGAACTCGGTGGCCAGCAGCGCCGTCACCAGCCCGAGGTAGAGGTTGAGGAGGCGGACGGCGGTCAGCGGCAGGGCCCCCGAGAAGGAGCGGAAGGAGAACGGGGCGCCACTGAAGGGGGCGGTGAAGATGATCTGGATGAGGAGCAGGACCCCCACCGCCGCCAGCGCCGACAGGCGGAAGGCCCAGGACCGCCACAGGAGTCGGCACTCGTAGAGGGC
>JAJDTN010000151.1 GCA_022827165.1 Candidatus Latescibacterota bacterium | reverse complement strand
CGAGGGCGGCAGCAAGACCGCCGCCGATTTCACCGGGCGCCAGTTCGACTACCTCGTGGCCAGCACCCGGCTCCTGGCGCAGACGGCGGAGGCCCTGCACTCCAGCTGGATCCCCTCGGGCGGGAACTTCGGGGCCAAGGTCATCGAGGCCGGCTCCGGCAGCGACGTCTACCCCTCGCAGCGGTCGGCGGCGCAGGAGATCGTCAACGGCATGGTCGGGATCTGCGACGAGGTGGCCAACGGCAAGATCGCCGATCCCTTCACCGAGCAGGACCCCCGGCTCGTGGAGTCCCAGTTCAGCTTCAACTCCCTGGCCGACTTCCAGAACAACATGCGCAGCGTCTGGAACGCCTACACCGGCGACTACGGCGGCAACGACGGCCGCGGCCTCGACGAGTTCGTCGCCTCGCGCGACAGCGCTCTCGACAGCCGCCTGAAGAGCGAGATCCGGGCGTCGATCGACGAGATCGGCCACATCAGCAACCCCTTCCGCGACGCCATCGCCACCGACGCGGCCCAGATCGAGACGGCGCAGCGGGCGATCGCCAAGGTGCAGCAGACCCTCGAGGGGGATGTCCTGCCCCTGGTGCTCGCCGAGTAGAGGGTTGGTTGTTCCCGGGGGGCGGCCATCGGGCCGCCCCTGGTACGCCGGCGCCCTCCTGTTGCTGGGCGCCTGCGGCGACGGCGGCCCCTCCGGACCGGAGCCGGACCCGGCTGCGGACAAGGCCCTGTCCGGGGGGGCCGCCACCGTCTTCGACGCCGCCAGCACCGCCTTCGAGAACCCCCTGCCCGGTCTCGACGGCGGGCAGCTGTCCCGCTTTCTCGACGGGGACGCCGACTTCGAGGCGATCTTCGTCAGCGCCCCCGCCGAGGTCAACGGCGGCCTCGGTCCGGTCTTCAACCAGACCTCCTGCGCCGGCTGCCACGGCCGCGACGGGCGCGGCCGCTCGGGTTTCGGGGCGACCTCGCCCTTCATCGGCTCCTCCCTCATGCGGGTCAGCCTTCCCGGCGCCGGCTCCGAGCATCCAGGCGCCCCGGCGCCGGTGCCGGGGTTCGGCGTGCAGATCGGCGACCGGGCGATCTTCGGGGTCACTCCCGAGGCCCGCGTGGAGGTGAGCTACTTCGAGGAGCAGGGCCGCTTCGACGACGGCGGGACCTACACCCTGCGGCACCCGACCTACCACATCATCGACCCCTACACGGAGTGGCCGGCGGGGGTGCTCACCTCGGCGCGCATGGCGCCTCCCGTCTTCGGGCGGGGCCTGCTGGCGGCGGTGGAGGAAGCCGAGATCCTGGCCCTCGCCGACCCGGGGGACGCCGACGGGGACGGCGTCTCGGGGCGCCCCAACCACGTCTTCGACGTGGCCGCCGGGCGCACGGTCCTCGGCCGCTTCGGGTGGAAGGCCAACAACCCCACCCTGCTGCAGCAGGTGGCCGCCGCCTACAGCCAGGACATGGGCATCACCACCCCCTACTTCCCGCGCGAGTCGGCCGCCGGCCAGCCCCAGGCCGACGGGCTCACCGACGACCCCGAGCTGCCCCGGGAGATCCTCGACGACGTCGTGTTCTACATCGCCACCCTCGCCGTTCCCGCCCGTCGCGGCCTGGACGACCCCGAGGCCCTGCGCGGCGAGGAGCTGTTCGAGACCGCCGGCTGCGCCACCTGCCACGTGCCCACCCTGCGCACCGGGCCGGACGAGGTCGCCGACCTGTCGAACCAGGTCATCCATCCCTACACCGACCTGTTGCTCCACGACATGGGGGACGAGCTGGCCGACGACCGCCCCGACTACGAGGCCGACGGGCGCGAGTGGCGGACGCCGCCCCTGTGGGGCATCGGCCTGACGGCGACGGTGAACGGCGTCCCCGCCTACCTCCACGACGGCCGCGCCTCCACCCTCATGGAGGCGATCATGTTCCACGGCGGCGAGGGCGAGAAGTCGAGAGAGGCGGTGAGGCGGATGAGCGCCGCGGAGCGCAAGGCGCTGATCGCCTTCCTCAACTCGTTGTAGGCTGGACGACACCCGCGAGCGCGGCGTGCTCGCGGCCGCTCCGCCCCCCGGAGGATCAGCGCCGCTCGGGGCGTGATCCCGAGCCTGGCCACGGCGGAGCGGGCTCCCGCCGCGTCGGCAGGGCCCGCGGTGTTACCGGGGCGGCAGGGAGACGCGCAGGTGGCCGGGAGCCCCGAAGTGGGGCGAGGCCTTCAACCCGAGGCCGAGGAACAGCCCCTGCCGCGCCCAGAAGACCAGGGGCCCCGCCGCCGGGGTGCGCAGGTCCACGCCCCGCGCGTAACCCCGCCCCGGCGCGGGGAGGGTATCCGGGCCCCTCGACTCGGGAAGCCCCGGGGAGCCGTACTCCCACGGGGCGCGGGCGACGCCGGTGACCACCACCTCTCCTCCCAGCCGCGCGATCCACAAGGACAGCCGCAGGGTCGGGTGCAGGCGCTCCCACTCGCCGCGCAGCTCCGGGGTCCGGAACCCCGCCTCCGGGAAGTGGGTCACCGACAGGCACCCGGCGGCCACCAGCAGGATGGGGACCGCCGCCATGAGCAGCAGGGCCCGCCGCGGGGAGGGCAGGCCGAAGGCCAGGCAGAGGGCTCCGGAGAGCGCCAGACCTCCGGCCAGCAGCCCGCCCGCCAGCGCCATCCACTCGGCCTCCGGGTAGCGCTGCAGGATGGCCAGCTGCACGCGCCCGGTGACCACCAGGGCCGCCGCCAGGCCCAGGCCGAGGCGCACCAGGCACCCGGGCAGGCGGGCCAGCGCGGCGAAGGGGGCCGCGCTCCGGCGCCGCGCCGGCGGGGCCGAGTCGAGGCCGCGGGAGGAGTCGGCCTCCGGGAGCTCCCCCGGGGCCGGACGCACCTCCTCCACGGCGCTCACGAGCCGCTCGCGGGCGGGGGGTCGTTCCCCTCGCGGTGGCGGCCATCGATGCGGTCCAGCTTCTCGCTCAGGGCGATCATCACGTCCTGGGTGTCGGTCATGCGCGACTCGAGGGCGGCGAGGCGGTCCGTGAGGCCCGGGGGATCCGGCTGGGTACGGCGGCGGACCACGTAGACCGCCGCCAGGCCGACGGCCAGCCCCAGCAGGCACCCTCCGAGGAGCACGAGCCAGTCGTCGCGCCCGGAGTCCCCCCGCAGTTCCCGCCGCAGGGCCTGCAGCAACTCGTCCTCACGAGGACCGGCGTCCGCACCCATCGGGCCGCCGGGCGATCCCCACGGAACCGTCCTGTGGTCCCAGGTGGCGGGACCCGGCGGCTCCAGGATCCGCGCATCGGCCCGGGAGATGGCCCCCGCCGCCTGCTCCAGCCTCCGGGCCAGGGGATGGGAATGCGGTCGGGACTGCCTGGCCGCGGCTCTCTCGATCGCCGCGATCCAGACATCCGGATGCTCCCTCAGCCAGGTCTCCAGGTAAGCCTCCATGGCCTCGGCGTCGAACCCCGCCGACCAGTCCTCCGGCGCCAGCACGAGACGGCCCACCCGGTCGTCGCCCACCATCTTGATCGACCGCGGGGGCCCCCAGGGCACCCAGGAGGCGGTCTCCTCACAGCAGGCGGTCGGAGTAGGAGAGACCACGGAACCCCGGGGCGGCCCGTCGCCGTCGACGACGACCACGTCGAAACCGATCATCCCGCCGCCCTCGAGGCGGACCACCCGGCCGGGGTCGGGGTTCATCGCCGTATAGCCGTGCCTCGGATCGGTCCGCGGATCGGCCGGCAAGCCGGAGCGCACCTGCACGCCCCACTCGTAGGTGGTGATCCTGCCGTCGCGGCGCAGCCAGGCGCCGCGGGACCTCCTGTCGACCCGGAGGTTGCGGTGGACCCCCCTGCGGTCGAAGCTGGTATAGGTGACCCGCCCCGGCACGAGGGCGTACTGGATCGGAGTGTGGTCCGACGACACGAGCCCGGAGACGTAGATCTCGCAGGCGTCGGTCTGTGACACCATCCAGTCCGAATAGAGGATATCGTCGCGCACCTCCACGGCCACGTAGAGCAGCTGCTCCTCCGGGTCGTACCCCACCCGGAAGGAGGGGCTGAGGTCCTGGCTGGTGTCGAGGTTCGTCGCCTCGGTGTCGGTGGGGCCGTAGGCGCCGAACTCGTTGCGAATCGGCAGGGACGGCATCTCCGGCGGCCAGTCGGACAGATCCCCGTCGACGGTGATGCCGGAGAGGGGCAGGGCCAGGGCCAGGTGGTCGGGCAGCTCCGCCCGCGCCAGGGGCGGTCCCGCAAGGCTCAACCCCGCCAGGACGACGGCGAGATGCAGGGGCGGGCAGGGTCGAGGCATAACTGTTCTCCGGGGGGTCAGGCCAGGTGTCCGTAGCGGCGCCGGTCCAGCTTGTCGGCCATATCTATCATGACTCCCTGAAGATCGGTCAACTGCCGGTCGATGCGGTCCATGCGGCCCCGCAGCTCCTCGGACCGGGATCCGGCCGCCGCCTCGGCCGGCATCCACGCCGAGAGCCGCAGGCCGCCGGCGTCGGTGAAGGCCCCGCAGAGGATGAGGATCAGGTCGATGAGCGACCAGATGCCGAAGCCTCCGAGGGTGAGCACCATCAACAGGCCGGTGCCCATCTTGCCGACGTAGAACCGGTGCGCGCCGATCCAGCCGAGGAAGAAGCAGAGCAGCGCCGCCGCCAGGCGCGAACGAGTGGAGGACCCGGAGCCGGTCATCGGGAACCCTCCTCGTCCTGTTTCTCGCGCGGGCGCAGGGCGGCCAACTCTTCATCGACCCGCCGGCGCATCTCGAGTTCCTCGAAGCGGCGCCCGAGGACGCCGTCCTCCCCGAGGAGGGTGCGGCGCGCCTCGGCCGAGGCCTCCCCTGCCACCTCGGCCAGTTCCAGGCGCTGGCGCATGCGGTCGAACTCGCTGCGGTTGTGCTCCAGGCGCTGCCCCAGGCGGTCGAACTCGGCCGCCGGATCGCCGTCGAGATCGTCGCGCCGGAAGCCCACCTGGCGGCTGGCGCGGATGCGCGCGATCAGGGCGGCCTGGCGGTTGCGGGCCTCCTCCAGCTCCTGGCGCAGGGTCACCAACTGACCCCGCAGCTGCGACGCCGTCCGGCGCCCCTCCTCGAGGGCCGGCTCGATGTCGTCGGCCGCCTGGTCGCTGAGCACCTTGCGGGCCAGCACCTGGCGGGCCAGCTCCTCGTCGCCGGCATCGAGGGCCTGGCGGGCCCGGCACTCCAGCCGGCGGCTGCGCTCGCGGTGCTCCTCCTGGTCCTTCTCCAGCCGGCGCTGGCCGGCCACGGCGGCGCCGGTGGCGCTGACGACCCGGTCGACCTCGGCCTCCATGTCGCGCACCATCTGGCGCACCATCCTCTCCGGGTCCTCCAGGTGATCGAGCAGGTCGTGGACGTTCGACCTGACGATCCCGGAGATCCGGGACAACGTCGATTTGACCATCTCTGCCTCCGATTCGCTCCCGAGGGGTTTGTTTGCTTCCTGATGCAATCCGGGTGCCATCGCCTCCCCCATTGGGGAAGACGAGACTCAACTTGCTGTCATACAGTCCATTGCAGGGAAAACCGCATCTTTGTCGGAAGGTGGCGGACCGGCTGGATCCGCCATCTCGATGGCGGATTTCGCCACCGGCTGCGGACAGCGGATGGGGAGCGAGGCCGCCCCGGGGTCTCGCCTCCGAGGCTTCCTCCGCGGGCCGCCCCTCCCCGCGCCCGGCAGCCGATCCCGCGCAGGGATCAGCCGGGGTACCCGGCCTCGCACAACCCCTGTCCGCCCCCGGTGACGGCCGGGGCCGGACCCAGGGTGCCCCGCGCCCGCCGCTTCTGCACCCAGGGCGTCTCCACGCCGTACTTGCGGCACAGCCGTCCGAAGCTGCGCAGGGTGATGCCGAGGGCGGCGCAGGCCTCCTGGTTGCTCTTGTACATGCGGGCGACGCGCTCGATCGTCGCCTTGTCGAATCCCCGATTCACGGCTCCCTCCTGGTGAAGGATGGACGCCGGGGCCGGTCCCCGGCGACTGAGGTCGAGGACGGTACAGCAACCCTCGTGCCGGCCGCCGCGGGAAGCCTGCCTCAGAGAGCGGACCGGGAAGGAGCCTTCGGAGAGCGTTGCAGCGGTGGCCGCATCCGCCACCGTCCGGCGGCAGCCGCCGGAAGCGGGAGGGTTCCGCGAAGGGTCTCTAGAGGAGGATCTCTCGCCCCTGGAGGAAGACGCGCTCCACGCGGAGCCCCTCGTCGAGGACGAGCAGGTCGGCGGTCTTGCCCGCCTCGAGGCTGCCGACGCGGGCGTCGATCCCGAGGATCCGCGCCGGCGTGAGGGAGGCCATGCGCACCACCTCGGGCAAGGGGGCGCCGGTGAGCTCGCGGAAGGTGCGCACCATGTGGTCCATCCCCTGGCAGGAGGAGGCCGGGCCGCCGCCGTCCGGCGTCACGCAGACATCGCCGCGGCGCACGAAGGGCTCGCCTCCGGCCTCGGGGCCGAAGCGGTACTCGCCGTCGGGCCGGTCGAGGGCGCGGTTGCAGTCGCTCACCAGGGCGAGGCGGTCCGGCCCCTTGATCTTGTACGCCAGGCGCAGGAGTCCGGCGTCGAGATGGACACCGTCGGCGATCACCTCGGTGGACAGCTCGTCGAGGAGCAGGGCCGCCTCGAGCACGCCGGCGCGCATCGGCCAGGGCTCCCGGCGGCGCAGCTTGGTCTTGTCCGACATGGCGCAGAACAGGTGGTCCACGTGGGCCACACCCCAGGGCAGGCTGGCCTCCACCTGCGCCAGGGTGGCGTTGGAGTGGCCGGCGTGGAGCCGGATGCCCCGCCCCCGGGCGGCGCGGGCGAAGGCCTCGGCGCCGGGCAGTTCCGGGGCCACGGTGGCGCAGGCGATGGCGCCGCCCTCGGGCAGCCCGCCGAAGGCGAGATACGCCTCGAACTCCTCCGGCCGCGGCGGGCGCAGAGGGCCGGCCGGGTGACAGCCCTGGGCCCCGGGGCCGAAGTAGGGGCCGTAGAGGTGGGCCCCCGCCACGCGGCTGCCGGCGCCGGAGCCTTCGCCGAAGAGGCCGAAACCGCCGCTCGCGGCGGCCCGGGCGCAGACCCGCAGGGCCGCGAGCGGCGGTTTC
>JAJDTN010000421.1 GCA_022827165.1 Candidatus Latescibacterota bacterium | reverse complement strand
GGCCCCGGTCCCGCGAGGGCTTGCGGCCTGCCTGCCGCAGGAGACGTTCAGCCTCGGCGGTGGAGAACTGCTCGCTCCACTCGGCGACGGGAACGGGGCTGACGTCGCGGAGGCGCTCGATGAAGGCGGCGACCTCCTGCCCCTGGGCGTGCAACCGGCCGTCGAGGGAGACGGGAAGGCCGACGACGATGGCCTCGACGGCGTGCTCTCGGGCGAGGGCCGTGATGGCCTCGAGGCCCTGGGCGTCGTCGCTGCGGGCGAGGCGGATCTCGGAGGCCACCGGAGAGGGGAAGGCCGCCTTGTGGGCGAAGACGAAGACCCAGAAGTCGCTGGCCGAGGCGGCCTCGGCCCAGAGGGGCTCGTCGAGGCGGCCGTCGGCGACGACGGTGCCGGATACGCGGGGCACGTCGAGGAGCATGCCGTTGGTGCGCAGCATGGCCAGGCCCTGGTCGCGGCGTCCGGCGTCGAAGTGCATGCGGGCCAGGCGGTAGGTGGCGTAGCGGCCGCCGGGCACGATCTCGAGGGCGCGCGCGTACAGGGACTCGGCCTCGGCCGTCCGGGCCTGGATCTCCAGGGCCCGTCCCTCGTCGACGAGGGCGCCGGCGTGGTCGGCCAGGAAGATGCGGGCCTCCCGGGCCACCTCCGGATGGGGATGGGAGATGAGCTCCAAGGTCTTCCTGAAGCGCCCGTCCGACTGCTCCGGGCTCATACCGCCACCGAGGGCGTCGATGGCGACCATGGACTGGTGAACCACGTCCCCGTCGGGGTCGGTCAGCCCGCTCTCGAGCAGCGGCTCGAGAAACGCCTCCCGCCCGTGCAGGCGCGCCGACCAGGCGATGCGCGCCCGCACCCGCGGGTCGGGGTCGTTCACGAGATGGTCCTTGAGGGCCGCCTCGATGCGCGGGTCTTCGACGCGCAGGTTCATGCTGGCCAGCACGTCGACGAGGTCGGCGCGGACGGGGGACCTCGAGGGGTCCTCGAGGGCGCCGAGGAGAGCATCGACGGCGAGCTCCTTGGCCAGCATCAGCTGCTGGCGGGCGTCGTCGTGGTGGGAAGGGTCGCCGAGGCCGTCGATGGCCCCCTCGATGTCCGGGCCGCAGGCGAGCAGGAACAACGCCGGCGGCAGGGCGGCGAAGAGCCGCAGCCGGGCGGCCCCGCGACGCCGCCTGCCGGTACGCCATCGATCCGCCCGTGATGGAGTGCTTCGATCGGTCAAGGAGACGCTCCTGGCCGGGACAACCGGCCGACAGGGTGAATCCGCCTGCTAACGTCAGGACGAAGGTGGTCCCGGGCAAGGGCGGCAAGCACTCCCTTGCAGGGACTCCGGGAGGCGTCCACCCGGTCCGCTGCTCCGGAGGCCGCCGCCGCCGGGCGCGGCTCACCGGCCGTGGCCGGGACCGCCATCATCGGCGTCCACTTCACGCCACCGTCGGCGGACCTGGGCCGGCGACGCGGTGCCGGTGGTGCCGATCTGCCGCACCGTGACCGAGCCCGCCAGGTTGGCCACCAGCGCCGCCTCCACCGGGGAGGCGCCGGCGGCCAGGCAGCAGGTCAGGGCCGCGGTGATGCAGTCACCGGCGCCCACCGGGTCGACGGGCACTCCGGATGGCGGCGGGAATCCGGCCACGTGGTGCAACGGCCCCCCGGGGTCGGCCGCCACCAGGCCTCTCTCCGCCAAGGTGAGAAAGACCGGCCGCCTTCCCGCCGCCAGCTGCCGGGCCTGCATCGCCGCGGCGCGGACCGAGCGGGCCGGAGGCTGTCCGAGGGCGGCGGCCGCCTCGCGGCGGTTCGGCTTGACCGGCAGCCGGGGGAAGCGGCGGAGGCGCTGCCGCGAATCGACGAGGATCAACCGTTCCGGGTGGCCCGCGGCCAGATCCTCCAGGCAGGACCGCATGGCCGCCGTGACCACGCCGCAGCCGGCGTCCGGGACCTGATCGACGACGGCCACGGCGTCCCATCGCCCGGCGCGCAGGTATCCGGTCAGCCCTTCCTGCACCCACGGCGGCGTCCGCCGCCGGTTGCGGATGTCCAGGCGTTCCAGCTCCCGGCGGAGGACGAGCCGGCCGCCGTCCCTTCCCACCTGGCAGATCTTGCCGTACGTCGGCGTGCGCCGCTCCGGCGCGGTGAGGAAGCCGGCCATCTCGACGCCGAGGCCCTCCAGGGCGCGCCGCAGCTCCCAACCTTCCCCGTCCTCCCCGCAGAAGCCGATGGCGTGGACGCTGCCGGCGCCGAGGGCGGCGAGGTCGGCGGCGACGGCGCCGGCGGCTCCCGGCTGGCGGCGGGTGCGCACGACTTGGTAGCAGGTGTTGCCCGTCTCCAGGGAGGCCTCGTCGAGACCGGGGTCGCAGTCGTAGTAGGCGTCGAGGAAGAAGTCGCCCACCACGGCGATCCTCAGGCCGCGCAGGCGTACCAGCAGTTCCTCCAGCCGGCCGCGGGAGAGGGCGGTGCCCAGTCCGGCGCCGCGCCGCGGGACCCTGCGAAGGGGTCCGGCGGCCGGCGCCAAGGAACCGGACGGGCCTGGAGCAGTCACAGCCATATCGAGGCGATCCCGGCCCTTCCGAGGGGCCGCACAGGCGGCGGCCTCGCGGCCTCCCCGCGCCTTGCTGAAATCGAAACCACCCCTAGATTGCTGCAATCCAGCCCGATCCGAAAGGTCTCCGATGGCGATCGACAAAGCCGTGCTGCCCGTGGCCGGCCTGGGGACTCGCCTGTTGCCGGCGACCAAGTCCCAGCCCAAGGAGATGCTGCCCGTAGGCTACAAGCCGGTGGTCCAGTACGTGGTGGAGGAGATGATCGAGCAGGGGGTCGGCAAGTTCCTCTTCGTCACGGGCCGCAAGAAGCGGTCCATCGAGGACCACTTCGACGACGACCCGGAGCTCGAGTCGCGCGTCGGCGCCAAGGACCGGATCGGGGAGGTCGACTACGACCGCGAGAGTGTCGAGTTCTTCTACGTCCGGCAGCGGCGTCCCCTGGGCAATGCCGATGCCGTGCGGCTGGCGGCCGAGTTCGTCGGCGGCGAGTCCTTCGTCGTCGGCTTCGGCGACACGATCCTCGCCTCCCAGGGCCAACCGGGCGTCGTCCGCCGCCTGGTGGACGAGCACGAGCGCTCCGGCGCCAGCGCCACGATCGCCGTCTGGGAGGTTCCGCTGGAAGAGACCTCCAGGTACGGCGTGGTGAGGCCGGCCGAGGACCGGGCCGGGGGGGCCTTCGCCATCGACGGCATCGTCGAGAAGCCGGCCGCCTCGGAGGCCCCGAGCCGCCTGGCCGTGGCCGCCCGCTATGTCTTCACCCCGCGCATCTTCGAGGCGATCGCCGCAACCGACCCGGGGATGAACGGGGAGATCTGGCTCACGGACGCGGTCCGCCGCCTCCTCGAATGGGGGGACGGCGTCCGCTGCGTGCAGCTGGCCCCGGGTGAACGGCGCTACGACATCGGAACCCCACTGACCTACTACCGGGCCTTCGCCGACTTCGCTCTCGCCGACCCCGAGAACGGCCCGGCCTTCGCCGACTACCTGCGCTCCCGCCTCTGAGGAAGGAGGACGGATGCCATCCACCCGCCGCCTGCGCCTGGACTACGGAGAGCACGGCCTCGAGGCAGAGATCCCGGCCGCGGCCCGGATCCTGGACATGGCCGACGTGCCCGCCCTGGACGATGTCGACGCCCGGCTGGAGGAGGCCTTTCGGCAGCCGATCGGGGCCCCCGCCCTGGCGCGGCTGGCCCGGGGCCGCCGCAGCGCCTGCGTCGTCATCTCCGACATCACCCGGCCCGTGCCCAACCCCGTCATCCTGCCGCCGTTGTTGCGCACCCTCGAAGAGGCCGGGATCGAGCGCCGGGACATCACCATCCTGGTGGGGACCGGCTTGCACCGGCCCAACGAGGGAGAGGAACTGGTCCGGCTCGTGGGGCCGCGGGTGGCCGCCGACTACCGGATCGAGAACCACAGGGCCCGCGACCGCGAGAGCCTCGTCCATCTCGGCCGGAGTTCCGGCGGTGCGCCGATCTGGATCGACCGGCTCTACGTCGAGGCCGACCTCAAGATCGCCACCTCCCTGATCGAGCCGCACCTGATGGCCGGATACTCCGGGGGCCGCAAGGCGGTCTGCCCCGGGATCGTGGGCGTCGACACGATGCGGGTGCTCCACGGGCCCGAGCTGATGAGTCACCCCCGGTCGGCGGAGGGCGTCATCGACGGCAATCCGTTCCACCGCCAGGCTCTCGAAGTCGCCCTGCGGGTCGGCGTGGACTTCACCCTCAACGTGGCCATGAACCACCGCAGGGAGGTGACGGGGATCTTCGCCGGCGATCTCGAGGAGGCCCACGCGGCGGGGGTGGCCTTCGTCGAGGCCGGGGCCTCCGCATGGGTCGAGGAGCCGGTGCCGATCGTGGTCACCACCAGCGCCGGCTATCCCCTGGACCTGACCTTCTACCAGGCGGTCAAGGGACTGACCGCGGTGCTGCCCGCGGTCGCCGACGGGGGCACGATCGTGCTGGCGGCGCGCTGCGCCGAGGGCCTGGGCAGCCCCGAGTTCGTCCAGCTCCTCGAGGAGACGGAGAGCGTCGAGGCCTTCGAGGAGCGGCTCGGGGACCCCGGGTTCTTCCGCATCGACCAGTGGCAGCTCCAGGAGCTGTGCAAGGTCCTGCGCCGGGCCCGGGTGCTGCTCTACAGCGAGGGCGTCGACGCCGGCGGCCCCCACCTGCGAGGCCTTGTGGAGCCGGTCCCCTCCGTCGAAGCGGGCATCCAGGCCGCCAGGATCGGTCACGGGGAAGAGGCGCCGGTGGCGGTCGTCCCCCGGGGGCCGTACGTCCTGGCGCGCAGCCGCAGGCCGCGGCCGGCGGTCAAGGGCCGGGCGCCCCTGGCCGCCGCTCTCGCCATGAGCGGCCTGCTCCTGGGGGCCTGCGCCACCATGCCGGGCCTCGAGTCGGTGGTGATGATGGAGGAGGAGGAGGCGGAGGAACCCGCCGCCGAGCCGGCCGCCGAGGCGCCGCTGCCGCCGCCCTTGATCCCCCAAGACGGCACGGACTTCCTGGGACAGAAGATCCTGCTGCTGCCGTTCCTCGACAGCTCCAAGTACAAGGGGGCCTGGGACATCCACCGCGGCCTGGCGAGGACCCTGGGCGACAGCCTCGCCCACAACAGCTTCTACCACATCGTCCCCGTCGACTCGGCCCTGGCCTACCTGGAACCGCCGGAGCTCACCGGCGAGATCGGACACGCTCGCGCGGCCGGCATCGGCGCCTTTCTCGGCGCCGACTGGGTGATCCTCGGCAACATCGAGGAGCTGACGATGAAGCGGTTCCAGGCCACCGTGCCCCTCGGCGGATACCGCAGCTACGAGGGCATCGTCATGGCCGACCTCACCCTGGTCAACGCCATCGACGGGCGCCGGGGAGGGGAGCTGTCCACCGAGGGGGTGATGGACAGCAAGCGCACGGGGATCACCAACCCGGCCGCCTTCGTCCCTCTCGACAAGCAGTACTTCTTCCTCGACGATCTCGCCTGGAATTCGGACACCTTCCGCGAGTCCCTGGTGGGCAAGGCCCTGGCGGCCTGGGCCAAGAACGCCGCCGCCGCCATCGCCGAGCAGATCCGGCCCCCTCCCTCCCTCGAGGTCGCCGGGAGGATCATGGTAGTGGACGGCGCCGTCGCGTACATTAACCTCGGCTTGGCCGACGGCATCCGGAACGGCGACAAGTTCGCCGTCTGGGACCAGGGCCAGGAGCTGACGGACCCCGAGACCGGCGAGGTGCTGGGCAAGACTCTGCCGAGCCGCGTCGGCACCATCCAGGTCGAGCAGATCCTGAGCGAACACCTGTCGAAGAGCCGGGTCCTGGAAGGCGTCGACAGCATCCGTCTCAACGACGCGCTGCGCGCGGAATGACCTCCAGCCACGACACCCTGCGCATCCTCCCGGGGCCGGCCCTGGCGCTGGCCCTGCTCCTCCTGGGGCCGCCCGGGTCGAGGGCCTCCGGCCCCGAGGCGGCCGGCCACCACTGCTATTTCTATTTCGATCCCGCCCTGGCAGGCCAGGTCGAACGCGCCCGGACCACCCACCGCCTGATCCGCGGCCTGCCGGAGGTCGAGTGGACCGCCGTCACGCCCTCGCCCGCACGGGTCCCGGGGTTGACGACAGTGGCTCTGCAGGAGCTCTCCGAGTCCTCCAGGCCGGGGCCGGTCGCCGGCTGGCTGCGCGAGCGCGCCGCCGGCGGCTCCGACCATCTCCTGATCGAGCACGAGGGGTCCGTGGTGTCCAGCGGCCCCGGGGCCGAAGCCCGGCAGGTGATCGCCGGGGCCGGGTGGCCGGACATCGCCCCGGGAGCTTCGACCGACGTCAGCATCAGCACCTGGGGCAAGGTCAAGGACCTGTTCCAGTAGGGCGGCACCGCTCCTCGGGACGGCTTCGCCGCGGCCCACGCGCCGTCACCGGCCGGCGGACCGCCCTCCAACCCGTTCGACGAACCGAAGCCCGCACGGAGGAAACGTGAGGTACGCAGCTACCCTGACCGCCGCCTGCATGGCCCTGGCCGCATGCGGCAGCAACGAGGTCGTCGTCGAGATCGAGGGCGGCGACGGGCAGTTGCTGCGGCTCGACGCGCAGGACCTGCAGATGCACCACAACCGGCTCGGCAAGGCCGGCACCTCCACCTACTCGGATCTCAAGAGCGGGGACTACCGGGTATCCGTCGTCGCCGGCGAGTACATGGAGACCCGGCGTCTGACCCTCGACTCGCCCCCGGTGAGCGGCGTCGCCCGGCAGCAGGTGAAGTTCTCCATTCCCTCCGGCGCCAACGCCCCCTTCGAGCGCACCGGCACCATCCTCTACGCGTCGACGCCGACCCGCGTCCGCAACTGGGACCTCTTCACCGTCGACGTGGCCTCGGGCGAGGTCTCGCGGCTCACCGACACCTACGAAGCGGAGAAGCAGCCGAAGTGGTCCCCCGACGGCGGGCAGATCCTGTTCACCCAGGGCACGGTGATGTCGAACATCGACGTCTGGGTGATGAACGCCGACGGCAGCGACCGGCGCCGGCTCACCGAGCACGCCGAGCGCGACCAGGGGGCCGCCTGGTCTCCCGACGGCGGGCGCATCGCCTTCGTCAGCCAGCGGGAGGGGGACGTGGCCATCTACCTGATGGATGCCGACGGCGGCAACAAGCGCAGGCTCGTCGAGGGCCGGGAGCCCGCCTGGAGCCCCGACGGCCGCCGGATCGCCTTCACATCCAGCGCCGAGGGCAACGACGAGATCTACCTGATCGACGTCGACGGGAGCGGCATGCGCCGCCTCACCGAGCACAAGAAGATCGACCAGCAGCCGGCGTGGTCGCCCGACGGCCTGCGGCTGGTGATGGCCTCCGAACGCTTCGGCGGCCAGGAGCTGCTCGTGGCCGGGGGCGACCTCACCGAGCAAGTGCGGGTCACCGTGGCGGAGAACACCTTCGAGCTCAACCCGGCGTGGTCGCCCGATGGCCGCGGCCTGGCCTACTCGGGGAAGATGAAGGTCGGCGAGGACGGCGAGTTCGTCACCGACGAGAGGGGCCGGTCACTCGGCACCTTCGACATCTACCTGCTGCCCGCCGCCGGCTTCGACTGGGACGACACCACCGAGAGACCGGTGATGCCCGTCAATCTCACCCGAACCGACGACCGGGACGAGCGTTCGCCCAGTTGGCGGGCCTTCTGAAGAGCACTCCGGCGGCCGACTCGCGACCCGGCCGCCTGCTCTCCGACCGCTGGCTCCTCCTGCTCCTGGCGGCCGGCCTCGGCCTCCGCCTCGTGGAGGTGACGGCGCCCCTCATCGACCACCAGGCGTGGCGCCAGGCCGACACGGCGGCCATCGCCCGCAACTTCCACGAGGAGGGTCTCACCCTCTTCCATCCCCGCGTGGACTGGCGCGGCAACACGCCGGGATACGTGGAGATGAACCTGCCCCTCTTCCCCTTCCTCGCGGCCTGCCTCTACTCCCTGGCCGGCGGCGCCCACGAGTGGATAGGGCGGTTGCTCGCGGCCCTCTTCTCCACCGCCGCGGCCGTCCCCCTGTACTGCCTGGCCCGCGCCTGGCTCGGGAGCGCCGCGGGCGCGCGCCTGGCGGCGGCGATCTACCTGATGCTGCCCCTGAGCCTGTTCTTCGGCCGCGCCTTCATGCCCGAGGCGCTCATGCTGCTGCTGAGCGCCGCCGCCCTGAGCGCCTTCGGCCGCGCCTGCCGGGAGGGGACGGCCTGGCTGCTGGCCGCGGCCGGGATCGCCGGCCTCTGCTTCGCGCTGAAGATCCCGACCCTGTACCTCGGATTCCCGCTCGTGGCCATGGCCCTCGGCCGCTGGGGGCCTGCCTTCGTGCGCCGCGGGTCGCTGTGGCTCTACCTGCTGGCGGCGGTGGCGCCGGCGGCGGCCTGGCACGTGCACGCCGCCGGCCTCTTCGAGCAGACGGGGCTCACCTTCGGCATCTGGGGCCGCCGGGGTTACGACAAGTGGAGCCACGACCTGCTCCTGCAGGGCGGCTTCTACCACCTCATGGCGGGGCGGTTCGTCGAAGCCGTGCTGACGCCGATGGGCGTCCTTCTGGCGGCGGTCGGACTCGTCGGGCTGTGGCCCCGCGGTGCCGGCGGCCCCCGGCAAGGGCGCGAGGTGTGGCCCCTCTACGCCTGGTTCGGCGGCCTGCTGCTCTACCTCTTCATGATCCCCGAGGGCAACCGCCGGCTGCACTACTACCAGCTGCCCTTCACGCTGCCGGCGGCGGTCTTGGCCGCTGCGCCCCTGGCCGCCCTGTGGGAGCCGGGGGGCGCGCGCCTGTCCGGGGTGGCGGGGCGGCAGCTGCGGCGGCTCCGTCCCGGCTCGCCCGGAGCCCGGGCGGTGGTGGGTCTGGCCCTGGCGGCCGTGGCCGCCGGCAGTCTCTGGAAGGTGGGCGACTACTACCGCCCGGGGAACAACATCTACAACTACTATCGCAGCTGCGAGCTCGCCGGACGCGTCCTCGACGCGCGGATGCCGGCCGATGCGCGGCTGGTGACCGGCGACATCGACGAGGACCGCGGCGGCCCGTTCCGCACCCGGAGCCCGACCCTGCTCTACTACTGCCACCGCAAGGGCTGGCAGATCACGCCGGATCTCTTCGAGGCCTCCCGCCTCGACTCGCTGGCGGCGGAAGGCGCCGACTACTTCGTGGTGGCGGCGGGGTTCGTGAAGCGCGCGGAGCCGCTGTGGAGCCAGCTGCTGGCCCGCGGCGTGACCACGGCCGCCGCCTATCCCGATTTCCGTACGGACGAACGTTCCTTCCGGCGCCAGGCGCGTTCCGTGGAGGGGCCGGAGAGGAACATCCTCGTCGTCCGCCTGGTTGACAATTCCCCGGCGGGGAACTAGGTACCCAACAGACGCGTTCTTCCTCTGAAAGGAGGATCCTGTGACCTCCCGAATTCGATCGACATGGCGGCGGTTCGCCGCGCCTCTGGCGTCCTGTTTCCTGCTCTCCTGCGCCAGCACCCAGAGCGGCGGCGGGTCCGACTACGGACCTCCCCCGATCCCCGAGGGCAAGGGCCGGCTCTTCCTCGAGGCCGGCGGCATCCAGGAGCTGAACTTCTTCGTCGAGGACGCCGAGAGCGGAGAGATCGTCTACGAGGACATGCCGAGGGCCTCCGCCTTCTCGCCCTCCGCCTTCGAGCGTTCGTGGTCCGAGAACCGACTCGTCGTCGACCTCGACCCGGGCACCTACGACGTCACCGTCAACACCGACATCAAGGACAGCATCGTCGAGCGCGGCGTGAAGATCCAGATGGGGCAGGAGGCCCACGTCGTCCTCCAGCTCGGCAGGGTGCAGGTCCTGATCACCGGCGGGCAGGGGTTCACCCAGATCCCGTTCCTCTTCCTGGACTACACCATGCGCACCGTCCTCGGCCGGGGCATGACCACCGGCGAGTTGCGCTACTTCATCCTGCCCGTGGGCACCTACAAGCTGCGCCTCGAGAACAGCCCCTCGGGGCTCGACGAGATCCGGTCCTTCGAGGTCGCCTTCGGCCGGCCCACGCCGGTGATCATCGATCTGGGCACCGAGACGCAGGAGGGGCCGGAGACGCAGCAGCAGGAGCCGCAGCGCTGATGGCGGCTCGCATCCTCACCCTCGCCTCCTGCCTCCTCGCCCTCGGGGCGGCGCCGTCGGCGGCCGACCTGGCGGCCACCCTCATCGACCGGCAGGGAAACCGCTTCGAGTTGACGAAGTTCAAGATCCGGGGCAAGACCTCCCTGTCGTACTACCTGGGGAGCGTCCGCCGGGACGTCCCCTTGCGCGAGATCGACCGTTTCCGCTTCGCCAGCGGTCCCCGCGAGGAGCAGCAGGACCTCGTGGTTCGAATGCGCACCGGCAAGGAGGAGCGCGGGACCTACGTCATCGCCTCCACCACGGCCAACGTGGAGGCCCTCGGCGGCGGCATCGCGCCGGAGAGCGCTACGGGCTCGACCCGGCTCGGCCCCTTCACGATCCTGCTGCGCGACGTGGCCGAGGTCGTCATGCACCATCCGGACTCCGGCGTGCCGATCAAGCCGAAGCCGCCCCTGCGGGCGACGGTGGTCAACGAGAAGGGCCGCATGTTCCAGGTTCAGAACCTTCTCTTCCGCGGCCAGCGGGAGTTCGCCTTCGAGCAGGGCCGGAGGCGGCGCAGCCTCGACATGGGCAAGATCGAGAAGATCGAGTTCAGGGAGGCCGGGATCGAGGTCCGGCCGATCGTCATCTCCCTGAGATCGGGGAAGACGATCACGGCCACCGTCGAGGCCAGCCCCGTGCGCCTCGCCGGCGAGCGCGACTACCAGTACCACAGCCGCGTCGACTCCGCCTTCACCGGGTACGCC
Organism: Candidatus Latescibacterota bacterium; assembly: GCA_022827165.1. Next base: position 1,267 of record JAJDTN010000421.1, on the reverse strand, counting down.
GGCTCCTCCCGGTTCGCCATCGGCCTCAAGGACGTGCGCCTCCTCGTGCTTCACGACCAGGCGTCGGCACCCGACTCCACCGCCGCCGCCGACGGCAGCGCCCCCACCGAGCAGTAGTCGCCTTCCCGGGGCTTCCAGCCGGGGCAGGCCGCTCTCCCGCCAGCGGTGCGCCGCCGCCGAAGGGATCAGAACAGGGTGTAGATGAAGGGCGCCGCGGCGGTGCCGCTGAGCATGACCACCAGCCCGAGGCCGGCGACGGTGAGCAGGATCGGCGCCAGCCACCACTTCTTGTTGTCCCTCAGGAAGGCGAGAAACTCGGAGGCCAGCCCGCTGCGCTTCTGCCGGGCCTGGGCGGCGAGATCGTCGCTCTTCGGATCGTCTGTCACGTCGGTCTCCGTCTCCGGGGTCAGAACTGCCGGAAGTAGCGCTCCCGGGGGGGGCGCGGCCCCAGGGGGATCCAGTAGGACCGGGCCTCCCGTCGGAACCGCCGGTGCAGGGGGTCGCGCCCGACGATCCGGAAGAACAGGCCCAGGGGCGTGATGAGGAGGTAGAACAAGGCGCCCATCGCCAGGTAGGAGACCAGGTAGCCGACCGGCAGGGCGAGCAGGGTGAGGCCGACGTACAAGGGACGGTTGGCCCTGGGGTGGACGAGGGAGAGAAGGGCCGACAGGAGTCCCAGCCCCGCCAGGACCCCGGCGGCGATGGGACGGGCGTCGCCGAGGCCGAAGGCGAAGACCAGCCGCTCGAACCAGGCCATGACCGCCAGGGCGCCGAAGCCGGCGAGGGCGATGAAGCCGAAGTGCCGCAGCTTGCGTCGGTCGGGCCGGAGGTCGATCCGGAGCATGGGACAGGTGGTCTCCCTCAGTCCAGGGCGAACTCGGCGAGGTACGCCGAGGCGTCGAAGGCCCGGGCCTCGGGCTGGTCCTCCTTCAGAAGGAGGCAGCTCTCCAGGACCAGGGCGTCCATGCCGGTGGCCATGAAGCAGCGGTAGGCGTCGGCGGGGGTGTTCACCATCGGCTCGCCGCGGACGTTGAAGCTGGTGTTGATCAGGACCGGTATCCCCGTCCGCTCCTTGAAGCGCTCGACGATCCCGCGGAACCGGGGGTGGTGGCCGGCGTCGACGGTCTGCACGCGGGCCGAGTAGTCGACGTGGGTGATGGCCGGGACCGTGGAGCGCCTCTCGTTGCGCCGCTCCAGCCCCCCGGGAGTCGAACCGGAGGGCAGCCGGTGCTCCTCCCGGACCGGGGCCACGACGAGCATGTAGGGA
>JAJDTN010000435.1 GCA_022827165.1 Candidatus Latescibacterota bacterium | reverse complement strand
CGTCCGAGGGGCCGACGCTGGAGGCCAGGGCCACCAGGATCTGGTAGTCCTGCCGGTCCGCGGCCCGGAGAATCTCGTCGGCCTGACGGCCGAAGGGCTCGCGGTTGATCTCGTAGGTCAGCAGGCCGAGGGTGTTCGTCCTTCCCGTGACGAACCCCCTGGCCATCAGGTTGGGCGTGTAGCCCAGGTCGGCGGCCAGCTTCTGGATGCGGTCCCGGGTCTTCCCGGTTACCAGGGCCGCCGTCTCGGGGTCCGGCGACAGGGCCCGCGAGACCGTCATGTGAGAGACGCCCAGTTCCCCGGCGATGTCCTTGATGGTGACCTGTTTCCTTGTCATGCCCTCTGTCCCGAATAGGGGAGCCTAACTTGACCAAGGGAGACCCGAAAGGCAAGGGCGGAAACAGCCCCTGCGAATCCGGCATGTCCTCGGCCATCGGCCGCGGCTCCAAAGGTACTCACCCCCGCTCCTCCCCGGCCGGCGCCAACCAGTAGCCCCCCCGGGAAACCCGCTCCCGGACGCGCCGGAACTCCTCCGAGCCGTCGTCCTCCCAGATCTCGCAGTCGACGCCGCGGAGGGTTCCCTCCTCGAAGCCGAGGACCTGGCTCGGGTCGGGGATCGAGGGCGTGTAGAGGAGGCGGCCGTCGGCCATGCGCAGGACCCCCACGTGCTCGGGGAGCCGCGGCGCCGGCCGCGACGCCAGCTCGGCCAGGGCCTCCTCATCCACCTCGATCCCCAGGCCCGGCCCTTCGGGCACGGGCGAGCTGCCGGCGTCGACGGGGATGACCTGGCGGGTCACGTCGTCCTCGTACTGGTCGACGAGGTTGATCGTGTGCCCCTTGGGCAGGGTGCTGGCGAAGTGCAGGGCGAAGGCCTTGGTGAGCATGCCGCCGGTGAGCTGCACCACGTTGAGCAGGCCGGCGCGGGCGTAGGCGTGGCCGCGGACCAGGGCGTCGCCGAAGCCGCCGCAGTACTCGCCGATGATGTAGCCGTCGGCGCAGCCCATGAGCATCTCCTGGATGCCGTTCAGGGGCGGCACGTGCATCAGCACCGGCACCGGCAGGCGCTCGCGCAGGCGCCGCCAGCCCTCGAGGTCGCTGAGGACCACGGGGTCCTCGACGCAGGCGACGCGCGCCATGGGCAGTTGCTCGAGGATCGGCAGCACCGCCGCCAGGGTGCGGTTGTGGTTGAAGTCGTAGTGCATGCGGAAGCCGGCGGGCGCCGCGTCGTCGATGGCGCGGTGCTGCTCCAGCAGGTCGTGGTGCTGGCAGGTGTGGACCTTGAAGAGCAGGTAGCCCTCGGCGGCGGCGCGCTCGATCTCCGCCGCCATCACCGCCGGCGGGCCCGGACGCGTCCAGGCGCAGACCGGCACGCGCTGCCGCTGCCGCGACCCCATCAGTTGCCAGGCGGGGATCCCGAGGTGCTTGCCGGCGGCGTCGTAGCAGGCGGCGCCCAGGCCCAGGGGCAGGCTCTCGTCGCGCAGGAAGGCGAAGGGGCTCTGCCCGAGCATGGCGTCGGCCACCGACTGCGGCGGCGCCGCGCAGCGGTAGTCGCCGTAGCCGACGACGCCGTTGTCGCAGGTGACGCGGAAGACGGTGCGCTGATCGATCGACCGCATGCGGATCTCGTGGCCGTCGTAGCGCCGGGCGAAGCGCGGGCGGATGGGGATGATGTCGACCTGGCTGATGCGCATGCTCTCTCCTCGACTTCCCTGGAATCAGATCCAGAATATGGAATTGCCGACCATGCCGGTCATGTAGTCGACCACGAGCCAGCCGCCGCTGATGAGCATGCGGCCCACGATCATGCCGAGGAAGAAGTCGCGGCTGCGGGTGTAGAGGGCGGCGCCGCCGTACTTGAGGACCGTCACCTTCACGAGCCAGGCGAAGAACACGCTGAACCACATCCAGTCGATGACCCAGCTCGTCATGATGGGAAAGCCGATCGGGTGCAGGGGCCACCACAGGAAGCGCTGGCGCAGCCAGGTGAGGACCACCATGCCCGCCGCGCCGATGCCGGCGAAGCCCAGCCCGGCCCAGTAGACGCCGAGGGTTTCCATGCCCTTCAGGGCGGTGTTGCCCATGCGCAGGGGCAGGCTCTTGAAGAACCAGCCGCTGAAGTTGATGCCGCCGTCGCGGTAGGAGAGTTCCAGCACCGTGTACAGGGAGCCGGCGACGCCGCAGAACAGGGCGATGAGGATCGCCTGCATCACCACCCGGCGGCTCTGCCGGCTCATGCCCTCGATCAGCTTGAGGCCGTTGGCGACGACGCCCATGAGGAAGACGCGCAGGTCGGCGAGGAAGATGTAGCCGAGGGAGAAGTTGGCGATCGCCTTGATGCCCACGAGCTTCGAGCCGAGGCCGAACATCATGAAGTCGGGAGCGTTCATGGGAGTGATGATGGCGGCCACCCCCGACTCGGCGACGACCCGCGTGAGGGCCGTGAAGATCGCCATGACGAGCACGATGAAGAGCAGGCTGGCCCACAGGGGCGTGCCGATGAAGGCGAACCACGCCACCATCACCGCCGTGCCGAGGAGGGTGGCGAGCACGGCGGTGCGGTAGGACATGATCTCGTCGTCGTCGCTCAGCGGCGTGTCGAGGCCGAGGAAGCACCGGCCCACCTGCTTCAGGTGCTCGCGGCCGACCCACAGGCCGAGGGCGACGAAGAGGAGCAGGGCCCCGAGGCCCTGGTAGTTCATCAGCTCCGTCACGTGGACGCCCCACACGTCCTGCTGCTTGGTCACGCCGTTGGCGACGAAGACCATCTTCTCCACCTTCGACAGCAGGGCGAAGCCCCAGATGCCCGCGGCGATGTCCGGTCCGATGAGGTAGGAGAACCCGACGACGGCAAAGCTGAGGGTCATATTGAGGGACTGGCCGAAGCCGATGGGGATCGACCAGGCCGTGGGTATGATCGGGAACGCCCCGAGGTACTTGTTGAGGCCGGTGAGCAGGCCGACGAGCATGGGCACGGAGGCGCCGGCCCACATGACGCGGCTCCGGAAGAAGGGGTTGACCAGCCGGCCGGGCTCCTCGCCGCGGATCATGACCTGGGCCGCCTGCACCAGCGGGTAGGAGAGCCGCTCGCGGTCCATCCACTGGCGCCGCAGGATGACGGCGATGCCGACCATGGCCAGGTAGAGGGCGGCGAGGAAGATGCCCCACAGGGCCACCGGCCGCAGCCACAGCTCCCAGGGCACGCTGTAGGCGTCGGCGCCGAGGCCCTCGAAGAACGCCTCGTTGCCGCTGCCGTCGTCGACGGTGAGGGCCGCCGGCAGGTGCGGGAGGAGGAGCTCCTGCCACTTGTTCTCGGGGTTGGCGTAGTAGAAGAAGCCGCTCATCGACGGCAGGATCGCCTCGCACACTCCCATGGTCGAGACCGAGGCGACGACGATGAGCATGATGTAGACGACGATCAGCTCCGAGCGGTTGAGGGCCAGGCTGCGGCCCCCGGCGGCGAGAACGGTGTTGACCGCCATCGCCGTCAGCAGGAACCCGCAGAGGAGCACGGCGGGGGAGTACAGGGGCAGCTGGTCGAAGGGGGCGAAGCGGTAGCCGCAGGCCGCGCCCAGGGCGGCGGTGACGGCGGCGGAGATCCACCAGGCCCGCGCCGAGGCCTTGAAGAGGGTGTTGAGGAACCCCACGAGGAAGAGGAACAGGAAGATCGCCCCCGGCGTGCTCATGTCGAGGGTCATGTAGCTGCCCTTGATCACGATGTCGCCGTAGTTGGAGCCGACGCCGAGGAAGAAGGAGAGGAAGGTGCCCACCGCCAGGGCGCGGGCGGTCAGGGGCTGGTGGTCCTGGTCCGCCTCGCGGGTCACCGAGGCGCCCCGCAGGGACAGGTAGCGGCGGAAGTCCTGGGGGATTCCGATTCTCATGGCCGCACAACGGTAGACCCCGCGCCCGGGGGCGCCAAACCAGGGGGCTCGCGCTCCCGGGAAGGGGCCTTTGTATCTTGGTTTCGGTTTTGGAAATCACTTCACTGGGGCGGACCGGGGGTGGGGCAGACCGATATGCCTGAGGTCATGGAGGCCGTAAGATAGCGAGGGTCGCCGCACCCCTTCCCCGAATTCGAGCCCGAACAGTTGC
>JAJDTN010000313.1 GCA_022827165.1 Candidatus Latescibacterota bacterium | reverse complement strand
GCTGAAGGCCTCAGCGCACTGACCGACCTGCGGCCGCCCTCGAGCCAGGACCGGCCGCGAGCCCGCATCCCCCGGCTGTCCGCCAACGGACAGGGACTGTAGCCCACGCGGACAGTCCCGGCCCCTCCCTCCTTGTGCATAAGTCACGGCGGGGCAACGACTAACCGACCGTGGCACGCTGGTTGCAGCCCCCCGGTCCGAGCCGTCTTGAAGGCAGGACACACTCGAACGGGGAGTCCCGATGCTGCGCAACTACCTGGTATCCGCCTGGCGCAACCTGTGGCGCTACCGGTTGTATTCCATCATCAACGTGGGCGGGCTGGCCGCGGCCTACGTGGTCACCATCATGGTGGGCCTGTTCCTGCACGGCCAGCTGACCTGGGACCGCTTTCACGCGGGGGGAGAGCGGATCTACCAGGTCTACGTGATCTGGCGTCAGGCCGAGGACCGCCAGGCGCTGCGCAACTCCTACCGCTGGACGCCCGGTGCCTTGGGCGCCGAGATGGTGGCCACCGTCCCCGGGGTGCTGCGCTCGCTGCGCCTCGAGGAGGAGGATGAGGCCCTGCTCTCCTGCGAGGACCGGGTCTTCGAGGAGCAGGGGCTGCATGCTGACCCCGGGTTCTTCGAGTTCTTCACCTTCCCCCTGATCGCCGGCGACCCGGGGACAGCCCTCGCGGCGCCCGGCTCGATCGTCGTGACCCGGCGGCTGGCGCGGCGGCTCTTCGGCGACGAGGACCCCATGGGCCGGTCGGTCCAGCTCGGGTGGCAGGGCGACGGCGGGGACTTTGTCGTCACCGGGGTCGCCGCCGACGTGCCCTACGCCTCCAGCCTGCGCTTCGACTGGGTCATCCCCTTCGTCCACCACCAGGACCGTATCGACCGGTTGCACGGGGAGGATGCCAGTCCCTGGGCCACGGCCGGCCAGACCTTCCTGGAGATCGCCGACGCCGAGGGCGTGGAGGCCGCCCTGGCCTTCGACCTGGACCGCTACATGGAGACGGACGAGCACGGAGACGACCTGGCCCTGGTGCCCCTCTTCGACAAGCGGCTGCACCACGACCTCAGCAGAGGGGGGATGACTCTCTCCTACAGCTACGCCTTCGTCGCTTTCCTCGTGCTCCTGCTGGCCTGCATCAACTTCGCCAACCTCGCGGCGGGCATGTCGCTGACGAGAGCGCGGGAGGTGGGGGTGCGCAAGGTCATCGGCGCCACCCGGGGACAGGTGATGGGCCAGTACCTGGCAGAGTCGGTGCTGATCAGCCTCGGCGCCCTGGCCCTGGCCGTGCCGCTCACCGAGACCTTGCTGCCGGGCCTCAACCGCCTCGGGACGTGGGGACAGGTCTACCTGCAGCTCGAGATGCGCTACACGTCCGGAATGTTGGCGGCCCTGGCCGGCCTCGCGGTCGTTATGGGGCTCGTGGCCGGGGCCTACCCGGCCCTGATGCAGTCGCGCATGCAGCCGCTGCAGATCCTGCGGGACCGCCTGCAGGCGAGGTCCCGGTCCGGCCGCGTCCTGGTGGTCGTGCAGTTCGCCGCCTCCACCGTCTTTCTCACAACCGCCCTGGTCGTGGGGCGGCAGGTCGATCACTGGTCGTCCATGGACCAGGGCTTCGACCCGGGCTCGGTGCTCTGCATCCCGACTCTCGCCCAATCGAGTGCGGACGGCGTGCACCCGTCACGGCGCTTCCTCGAGATCTTCCGCCGCGAGGCCCTGCCCCTTCCGGGTGTGCTCGGGGTGTCCGGCTCGACGGACTTCGTCTCCGGGCACGGGAGCTTCCACCTCGAGGGCAAGGAGGGTCCCTGGATCGCGCAGATCGAGGTTGATCCCGGCTTCGTCCGAACCCTCGGGCTGGAGCTGATCGAAGGCGAGGACTTCCCCCCGGACGCGGTGGCCGGAGGAGGTCTGGCCCTCGTCAACCAGGGCCTGGCGGACCAGTTGGAGGGTCAGGTGATCGGCACCGAGCTGGTGGGCGAGCGCGGGCAGCAGCCGCGGATCATCGGCGTGGTCTCCAACTTCGAGCACAAGTCCTATGTCCCGGCCTCCTATCCAACCGTGATCACCGTGCGGCCCCACCGCCCCCTCGAGACGGTGCTGGTGCGCGTGGGGTCCGCGGACCTGCCCGGCACTCTCGCCGGCTTGCGCGAGGCCTGGGACCGCCTGGCGCCGGGGACGACGCCCTTCAGCTACCGCTTCCTCGAAGACCACATCGCCGAGCGCTATCGGCACAAGGCGGTCCTCGCCAGCCGGCTTCGCTGGCTGGGTGGATTCCTGGCCCTGATCTCCTGTCTCGGCGTCTTCGGCATGGCTTCCCTCGCCGTGAGCAAGCGCACGAAGGAGGTGGGCATCCGCAAGGTCCACGGCGCCTCGGTGGCCAGCGTGGTCTGGCTGCTGTCGTCCCAGTCCACGCGGCTGGTGCTGCTCGCCGTGGTCATCGCCCTGCCGGTTGCCTACCAGCTCTCGGAGTCGTTCCTCGCGGAAGAGGTGAACCGCATCGACCTCGACCTGCTCAGTTACCTGGCGGGCGGCCTCGTCGCCCTCGGCCTGGCCTGGCTGGTGGCGGGCTACCACGCCCTGCGCGCGGCCCTCATGAACCCGGTGGACTCGTTGTGCGACGAGTAGAGAGAGAGCCATGCACGAATTGATCGCTGAGCTCGCCCGGTCACACTGGCACGCCCTTACGGCCATCTCCACTCTGTTCATAGCAGCGGGTACGACGGTCTCCGCCATCCTGACGCGGGCTCTCATCCGGGAGAACAGGCTCCTGCGAAAGGCCGACTCGGAGCCCAGGGTCGTCGCCTACCTGGCCCACCATCCGCACCACTGGGATCTCATCCGCTTCGTCCTCTCGAATGTCGGCCGAGGGGCCGCCCGGAATGTGAGCTTCCGGTTCCTGACCAACGAGGCCGACTTCGAGAGCCATGGGGTGAGTGTGAGAAACACCCCGGACCGGAGACCCCTCGGCTTCCTTCCCCAAGGAGAGGCCTATGCCGTGCTCTTTGGAGCGAGCCATCGCCTGTTCGGGAAGCCGAGACTCCGGCCCTTCCATGTTGCGGTCTCCTACCAGGATCTGGATGGCAAGCCACGTTCCGAGAAGTTCCTGCTCGATGCAGGACAGTTCGAAGGGTTCCGCAGCCTCGGCACGCCGCCAGAGCAGGACATGGCAGAGTCCTTGAAACAGATCGCAAGTCACCTCCGCTAGGCTCTTCACCTTCCGCCCGGCGGTGGCGGATCCCGCCCCGGCGGTGGCGGCTCCCGCCACATCCACACGGTACGTTCCCACGGCTCATCATCTCCTTCTCCTGCGGCGTGCCTTCGTGACCGAAGGCACGGGGGTTGCTGTACGGTCCTCGTCCCAGTCGCCGGGATTGGCCCGGCCTTCATCCTTCACCAGAAGGGGGGAAGGGGTGAATCGGGGATTCGACAAGGCGACCATCGAGCGAGCCGCCCGCATGTACCCGACCAACACGGAGGCTTGCGCCGCCCTCGGAATCACCCTGCGCAGCTTCGGGCGGCTGTGCCGGAAGTACGGCGTGGAGACACCTTGGGCAAGGAAGCGGCGGGAGCGAGGAACCCTCGATGCGGACCCATCTTGCGGATCCCGGTCCTGACAGATCAGAAGGGACGCCACCTGGGCGACCGTTCCTCCCGGTCGGGGGTGTTGGTGAGATTGACCGGCATGACCGGGCGCTCCTCGACGTGATCCCAATCGAAGCCGACGGGGGACACGATGAAGATGTCGAAGGCGCCCTGGGGGGTGTGCTTGCCGGTCCAGTTGCTGAAGTGCACGTCCAGGGTGCCGTCCTCCCGGAAGTTCATCTTCCCCTGGTAGGCCAGGGCCCGGCCGTCCGGTGACCAGACGGGGTCCTGCTCGAAGGTGTGCTTGGCCACCGTGACGCGCACCTGCCTCCCGCTCTCGACATCGGCCAGCATCAGCTCCTCGCCCCCGAAACGTTCGGAGTTGAAGGCCAGGCGGCGGCCTTCGGGAGACCAGGCCCCGTGCCAGTCGTAGTGGGAGTCCGTGGTGAGGCGCCGGAGGTTGGAGCCATCGGCGTCGATTAGGTAGATCTCGTCATTGCCGTCGTACTGCCCGGAGGTGAAGGCGATGTGGTTTCCGTCCGGAGACCACGCCGGCTCCCGTCCCAGCGCCAGCTTGCGCTTGTTGCCGCCGTCCGGGTCCATGAGCCAGATCGCCACGTCGCCGTCGCGATGGCTGAGGAAGGCGATGGTGCCGCCGTCGGGGGACCAGGCCGGCTGTTCGTCCCGCTCGGGGTGCTCGGTGAGGCGGCGCTCGCCGCCGCCGTCCGCCGCCATCACGTAGATGTCGATGTTGGTTGTCACGTGGCCGCGGGCGAAGGCGATCTCCCGGCCGTCCGCGGACCATGCGGGGTACTGCTCGAACTCGGGCGTGTCGGTGAGGCGGGTCGGTTCCCCGCCGGCGGCGGGGATGGTGTAGAGATCCCAGTCCAGCACCGCCGCCGGCGTAGCCGTGTAGAGGATGGTTCCCTGAGGCTGGTAGCCGCCGTTGTGGCCGCCGGGGATGGTGACCGTCAACCCATAGCTGCGAACGCCCGTGAGGGGCGCCGCCTCCACCTTCAGGCTGTCGCTCATCAGCCGCTGGCTCGTCACGACGTGGATGGCGTAGGCCCCTTCCTCGACATCTCCGAAGGAAACGGACCCCGCGTCGACGACGCGGTTGAATCCGGGCCGGACCTCGCTGGCGTCCAGCCGGACCTTGTTCCCGTCGCCTCCCTCTATGCGAATGGTCACCTCGTTGACGCCGCACGAAACCAATGGCAGCAGCGAAATCGTCAAGGTGGACAGGATCGCTCGGCCGGTGATCCGCGCAGCCGTCCCTCGTGCCGTCTCGAAGCCCATGGCGGGTTCCCTCCTCGGGTCCGAGTTAGGCGCGAACATGGACATCGTCAAGCCGGGGCGGGGGCGGCCCGGGCGGACCCGGCGCAGGCAGGCGCGGCTCGGGCGCAAGCAGGATCCCTGCGCCCCCAGTAGACCGAGGCCGTCAGGGCCCCGCGCCAAGGGCCAGTTCCAGGTTCTCCCGGGTCATCAGCTCAAGGTCGGCCCCCGGCTCGAGGAAGGGGCCCACGTCGGCCTTCAGGCGGTCCCAGTCTGCCGACTGCAGCCGGCGGCGGACGATTCGCCGCCAGGTGTGCCGGGTCGGAAGATCCCCCTCCCATCCGCTCTGCCGCAGCGCGTTGTCGAGCAGGACCAGGTTGGGCGCCGGCCACTCGGGATCGCTCAGGTACCACATCAGGTCGTAGAAGTCGCGGCCCTTGGGCCAGGGCCGCTGCAGGACGGCGTGCAGCTTGCCCGCCAGCAGCGAAGCCTGGTCGTGGTGCTGCAGCCGAAGGGTGACGTGGCGGCGGACGAGCGTGGTGGCCAGGCCGGCCCCGGAAGGCGGCCGGGTGTCGACCTCGACGCGGATGGAGAGCACCTCCTCCGGATGGGGCGACAGCCCCAGTTCGTGCAGCAGGCCGGCGAAGCGGACGCGGGCGGAGTGCACCACTCCGCCGTCCCTCACCCTGAGCTCGACGGCGTAGCCTTCGGCTGCCAGCTCCGTCCGGATCATCCGCAGGAAAGCCCGTAGATCGCAGGCGGCTTCCGGCCGCTCCAGGGCGAAGTCCAGGTCCTCGGAAAAGCGCCGGATGGAGTAGAGGAAGCGCAGGCACGTGCCGCCTTGGAAGGCCAGGGGGACCATGGCCCCGGCGCGCTGCAGGCTCCCGAGGATGCGAGCCTGCAGGTACTCCCGCACCAGGTTGCGGCCGAGGATCGCGGTCCGGGCGCCTGACACCTGCTGGGCGAGATAATCCTTCACAACGTCTCGTACTCCAGCGCCTCGGCCTCGATCAAGGCGGCCACGTTCCGTGCCGCGCGCAGCAGTTTCGGGCTGCCGGAGCGCCCGGCCAGGCGCTTCAGCTCGGCGGCATCGAGGAGATCGAGATTCTGCAGTCGCAGGCCGTTCAGATGGGCCGGACTGTCACCCCCGGGCTGCAGATGAACCAGGTCCAGCAGGGCCTTCTCCGGACGGGCCACGAAGGCCTGCTGTCCGTCTCCCGGATCGACCGCCCGGTAGCCGTACAGGAGGGCGGGACTCAGGTGTTGAAATACGAAGCGGCCGAAAGGGGTATCCCGGCGGCCGGGCCTGCCGGTGGAGAGACTGGTGACCACGGTGCTGAACTCCGGGATCAGATGGTGGTGGCTCAGGGCCGCCTGGCAGCTGACGTAGGAGCCGCGCACCAGGCGGTTGGCTACCACGAAGGGATGAGGTGGTGTCTTCTGGAAGGGTGGCGCCAGGGCGTACAGCCCCCGGCGCAGCTGGTAGAGGCGCCCGGCCCGGGTCCAGCGCGACAGTTGCCGGCGCACATCCGCCGGGTCCACGTCCCCGGAGAGGAGCAGGCCGGTCTCAAAGAGCGGTTCCTCGCCAACGATCTCGAGCAGTTGGGCGAATTTCATGGCAGTAAAATGCCACGAAAGCCCATTTATGGCAACGTATCAGAACCTCAAGGAGAACTCCGTCCGCACCCCCGGTTCGGACCGCGCCGAGATCGTGCCCCGGTGCAGGCGCATGATCTGCCGGCACAGGCTCAGGCCGATCCCCGAGCCGTCCTGCTTGGTGGTGAAGAAGGGGATGAAGAGCTTGTCCAGGGCCTCCTCGACGATGCCGGTCCCGTTGTCGGCGACGTCGATGACGACGCGGTCCCGGTCCATGGAGGCGGTCAACTCCACCCGCGCCCCGTCGCGCCCCCCGGCGGCGTCGCAGGCGTTGCGCAGCAGGTTGATGAGCACCTGCTCCACCTGCCCGGGGTCGGCGGTCACCTCCAGGGAGGGCGGGTCGACGGCGTGGACGAGTTCCACCCCCGCCTCCTGGAACTGGTGGGCCATGAGCTGGGTCACGCGCTCGAAGAGGCCGCTCACCGGGGTGATCTGGAAGTCGGGGGCCGGCACCCGCGTGAGGTCGCGGTAGGCGTCGACGAACTGCAGCAGGCCCTGCGACCGGCGCTGGATCGTGTGCACGGCGGTGCGCACGTCGCTCACGTCCTCCGCCGCGACGGTCTCCTGCTGCAGCAGCCCTTCGGCCGTCGCGGACAGTGAGGCGATGGGCGTGATCGAGTTCATGATCTCGTGCGTGAGCACCCGGATCAGCCGCTGCCAGGCCTCCATCTCCTGCTCCTCCAGCTCGGACTGGATGTCGTGGAGCGAGACGAGGCGGTGCTCCTCCTCCCCGGTGCGGAACAGGGCGGCGAAGCAGGCCAGCTGGCGGATCTCGCCGTCCTCCTCCAGGCGCAGCAGGGCCTTCCGGCGCGGGCCCAGGGTGGTCAGGGTCTGCGCCAGGCCGGGGCCGCGGGACTCGAGGTCGGAGATGTTGCCGAGACGGTTGACCCGCAGCAGACGCTTGGCGGCGTTGTTGATCAGCGACACCTCGCCCTGGCGGTCGAAGGCGACCAGGCCGACGCCGATGTGCTGCACCACCATCTGCAGGTAGAGGGCCTGCTCCTCCTTCTCGGCGCGGGTCGCCCGGAAGGCGTCGAGGACCTCGTTGAAGGAGCGCTTCAGCTCGTCGAAGGAGGACCCGAGGCCGCCGGTGACGTAGGTCTGCGAGAAGTCGGAGTAGCGCACGGCCTGGAAGAAGCGCGCCAAGTCGCGGTTGGTGCGGTCCACGAAGCGGATCAGCGACCACACCTGGAACGCCGCGAGGACCCCGATGACCAGGGGGACCGCCGGGTAGTCGAGGTTCCGCAGCGACAGCGGCAGGAGCATCAGGGAGAGGCCCAGGAGCAGGACGCGCAGCACCACCTGCGCGCGGAAGTTGCCGAACACCGATCGCCGGCTCCGCGGCCGGTCAGAGGCCATACTTCTCCATCCTCCGGTAGAGGGAGGTGCGCGTGAGGCCCAGCTCGCGGGCGGCGTGGCTGACGTTGCCCTGGTGCTTGCGCAGGACGCGCTCGATCACCACCCGCTCCACGTCCTCGAGGTTGTAGCTGTCGAAGCTCTCCGCCTCCCCCGCGGGGGCCGGTCCGGGCGCGGTGAGCAGGAAGTCGTCGGCCTCCAGCCGGGGCCCCTCGGCCATGATGACGGCGCGCTCCACGGCGTGCTGCAGCTCGCGCACGTTCCCCGGCCAGGCGTAGGCGCGCAGCTTCTCCAGGGCGCCGCGGGAGAGGCCGCGCACCGGGCGGCCGTACTTCTTTCCGTACTGGTCGAGGTAGTGGTCCACCAGGGCCTCGATGTCGCCGGGGCGCTCGCGCAGGGGCGGGATGCGCACCTCGATCGTGTTGATGCGGTAGAGCAGGTCCTGGCGGAAGCCGCCCTCGCCGACCATGTCGTACACCGGCATGTTGGTGGCGCAGAGGAGGCGCACGTCGATGGGGACCGGCTTGTTCGAGCCGACGCGCACCACCTCGCGGCTCTGCAGGCAGGTGAGCAGCTTGGCCTGCAGCGGCAGCGGCAGGTTGCCGATCTCGTCGAGGAACAGGGTGCCGCCCGAGGCGACCTCGAAGCGGCCGGCGCGGTCCGAGCGGGCGTCGGTGAAGGCGCCCTTCACGTGGCCGAAGAGCTCGCTGTCGAAGAGGCTCTCGGAGACGGCGCCCATGTCGACGGAGATGAAGACCTCGCCGGCGCGCGCCGAGCGGCGGTGGATCTCGCGGGCCACCAGCTCCTTGCCGGAGCCGTTCTCTCCGAGGATGAGGACGTTGGCGTCGGTGGCGGAGACCTTGGCGATGGTGTCGAAGATCTCGCGCATGGGGGGCGAGTCGCCGATGATGTCGACGAAGGGCTGGTCGAGGTCGGCGGCCAGCTGGTCCTGGCGCGAGCGCAGGCCCCGGGCCTCCGACCGCGAGCGGCGCAGCTGCGCCGCCGCCGACAGGGTGGCCAGCAGCTTCTCGTTCTGCCACGGCTTGAGGACGAAGTCCACCGCCCCCTCGCGGACGGCGCGCACCGCCATCTCCACGTCGCCGTACGCGGTGATGGGGATGACCACCGCCTCGGGATCCAGCTGGCGGATCTGCTGCAGCCAGTAGAACCCCTCGCGGCCCGAGGCCGCGTCCTGACTGTAGTTCATGTCCAGGAGCACGATATCGGGCGCATCGTCGCGCAGGACCGCGGGGATCACGTGGGGGTCGGCCTCGGTGCGGACCCGGTAGCCCTCCTGCTTGAGCAGCAGCCGGGCGGCGACGAGGACGTCCGGATCGTCGTCGACGACCAGGACCCTGGGCTCGGCGGCCGGCCTCATGGCAGCCTCCCGGTGTACGCCAACGGACACCGCGTGTATCGCCGGCGTGCACCTCCGTCTCTCGGGCGGTTCGGGCCAAAAGTGCTCATCCTGTTGCGCTCCAGTATCTTGGGGGAAATGGCATGCATCTTGCGGTCTGCGATCGCAGAGCGTGCAACAGGAGAAACTGCAAGCATCATGCCCACAACCGTTCAGATACCCATCGCTTCGGCCCTCGTCGAAGGCGGCGCCGCCGAAGGCAGCACCGGCAGCGGCGCCGCCATGGACAGGAAGATAAGCAGGCGGAGGTGGCCGCCGCGCAGGATCGCCGGGGCCGCCGGCGCCGGGCTCTTCGTCGTCTTCGCCGCCTGGGGGCTGCTCAAGGACAGCGGCGTGCGCAAGCTCAACGTCGACCGCGACCGGCTGACGATCTCCGAGGTCGTGCACGGCCCCTTCCAGGAGTACACCCCGGTGCGCGGCACGGTGCTGCCCATCCGCACCGTCTACCTCGACGCCCTCGAGAGCGGCCAGGTGCAGCGCCTCTTCGTCGAGGAAGGGGCCAACGTGACGGAAGGCGACCCGCTGCTGCGCCTGGCCAATCCCGAGCTTGAGCTGCACGTGCTGCAGCAGGAGTCGGGGCTGGAGCGCAAGATCGAGGAGCTGCACAGCAACCGCCTCTCCATGGAGCAGGACCTGCTCGGCTCCCGGCAGCGCCTCATGGAGATCGAGTACCGGGCCCAGATCGACCGCCGCAACTTCGAGCGCTACTCCTCCCTCTCGCGGGAGGACCTGGCGGCGATCATGCCCCTGCAGGACTACGAGAAGCTGCGCGACAACTACGAGTACAACGCCCGCAAGCTCGCCCTCACCCGCGAAACCCACCGCCAGGACTCGCTGCTGGCCGTGGACCGGGTGGTGCAGGCCCGGGCGGCGGTGGAGCGCATGGAGCGCAACCTGGAGATCATCCGCCGGCGCCTCGACGACCTCACCGTGCGCGCCCCGGTCTCCGGGCAGCTCACCGCCCTCGCCGCCGAGATCGGCGAGAGCAAGGGGTCGGGCACGCGCCTGGGCAAGATCGACATCCTCGACGGCTTCAAGGTCGAGGCCGCCATCGACGAGCACTACATCGCCCGCGTCGACCGCGGCCAGCGCGGCCAGCTCGACCACGACGGCCAGCCCCTCGGCCTGGTGATCCGCAAGGTCTACCCGGAGGTGGAGGAGGGCCGCTTCGAGGTCGACCTGGTCTTCGAGGGCGACGCGCCGGAGGGCATCCGCCGCGGCCAGACCCTGCAGATCCGCCTGGAGCTGGGCGATCTCGAGGAGGCCACCCAGGTGGCGCGGGGCGGGTTCTACCAGGCCACCGGCGGACACTGGGCCTACGTGCTCGAGCCCTCCGGCGATCGCGCGGTGAGGCGGGACATCCGCCTCGGCCGCCAGAACCCGAAGGTCTACGAGGTGCTGGAGGGACTGCAGCCCGGGGAGCGGGTCATCACCTCCGGCTACGAGAGCTTCGGCGAGGACATGGACGTCCTCGTCCTCAAGTGACACACGGAACCAAACCCCATACAAAGGGAGAACAGGCGATGACCGACGAGAGGACCAACGGCAACGGGAACGGCAGGGAGTCCCTGATCCGGACCCAGGGGTTGCGCAAGCTCTTCACCACCGAGGAGGTGGAGACCACGGCCCTGGACAACGTCAACATCGAGATCCACGAGGGCGAGTTCGTGGCCATCATGGGGCCCTCGGGATGCGGCAAGTCGACGCTGCTCAACCTCCTCGGCCTGCTCGACAACCCGACGGAGGGGGAGTACTGGCTGTGCGGGGAGGAGGTGGCCACGTACTCCGAGCGCAACCGCGCCAACCTGCGCAAGGGGACGATCGGCTTCGTCTTCCAGAGCTTCAACCTCATCGACGAGCTGACCGTCTACGAGAACGTGGAGCTGCCCCTGCTCTACCTGGGCCTGCCCGCCGCGGAGCGGCGGCAACGCGTCGCCGAGGCCCTCGACCAGGTGCAGATCGCCCACCGGGAGAAGCACTTCCCGCAGCAGCTCTCCGGCGGCCAGCAGCAGAGGGTGGCGGTGGCCCGCGCCGTCGTCGCCAAGCCCCGGCTGATCCTGGCCGACGAGCCCACGGGCAACCTCGACTCCCGCCACGGCGACGAGGTGATGGCCATGCTCACGGAGCTGAACGAGTCCGACACGACCATCGTCATGGTCACCCACTCGCCGGCCTACGCCGACCACGCCCACCGGATCATCCACCTCTTCGACGGCCGCGTGGTGACGGAGAACATCATCCAGGAACGCGGGCTCTGAGCCGAGGAGGCGTTGCGGCGACCGAGGCCGCCGACCATGACTTGCCGGCCCGGGGATCGCCTGTAGATTCCTCCCGCAGGTACCCGCCGGCAGCGTGCTGTCGGCTCAAGGGCCGCTCTTCGGAGTGGCCCTTGCTTTTTTCCGGCACCTGGGTCCTCGTGGCCCACACGAACCCGAACTCCACCTCCACCATCGGCGAGAGCTTCACCCTGCCCCCCGACCCGCCGCACACCGCCCAGGCTTCCGATCGAGTGGACCATGATGCGAATCACCTCCCACGAGGGTGACCAGTGGCAGTTCCTCCAGCGCGTGGACACCGGCGTCTCCCCCCACCGGCTGCACGTCGTGGTCAGGACGGACGAGGAAGGCATACCGGTCCTGGAGTACGGGGAGTACCCCTTCGACCTGCCCCTGCACAACGTGCAGATCTGGGAATTGCAGTAGGAACGTGATCCGGCCTCGCTGATCCCGGTCATCACCGGCCTCCCTTGCCAACCCTCCTGTCGACTGCGCGTCTCCCGGCGACCGCCGGCTTTCTGCTGGCCTGCTTCGGCGCCGCGCCGGCGGAAGGGACCGCCTTGATCGACTCCTTGCTGCGCGCGAATCCCGTCTGCGCGCCCGTACTGGCCGACGCCGAGCGCCACGAGCTGCAGATCCTCTACACGCAGATCGACCGCGGCGCCGACAACCGTCCCCGCTTCACTCGCCATCGCTACCGGGTCGATCCCGGCGCCTACTTCTACCCCGCCAGCGCCATCAAGCTGGCCGGTGCCCTGCTGGCCCTGGAGAAGCTGAACCGCCTCGGACTCTCCCGGGACGAGGCGGTCCGCATCGACAGCGCCTACAGCCGCCAGACTTCCGTGCACCAGGACTCGACCGCGCCCGGCGGGCGGCCCACCATCGCCCACTACATCCGCAAGCTCTTCGCCGTCAGCGACAACGACGCCTACAACCGCCTCTACGAGTTCCTCGGCCAGCAGCGCATGAACGAGGGCCTGTGGGAGAAGGGATACGACGACACGCGCTTGACCCACCGCCTGGCCGTGGCCAGATCCGCCGAGGAGAACCGCCGCACCAATCCCTTCACCTTCTACCGGGGAGACCAGGTCCTCCACCGCCAGCCCATGCTGGTGAATCCCCACACCTGGCGCTCTCCCGCGCCGATCCTCAAGGGAAAGGGATACATCCGCGGCGGCGAGCTGGTGGAGGCGCCGAAGGACTTCGCCGGATCGAACTACATGTCGGTGGAAGTGCTGCAGGAGCTGCTGGTAGCCGCCCTCTTCCCCGAGACCCTGCCCGCCCACCGGCGCTTTGACCTGAGGGCCGAGGACTACGCCTTCCTCCACCGCAGCATGTCCATACTGCCCCGCGAGTGCCCCCACCCCCGGTACGACCCGGAGGTCTACTATGACAGCTACGTGAAGTTCTTCATGTTCGGCGACAGCAAGGCCCCCATGCCGGCGAACGTGCGGATCTTCAACAAGGTGGGTCTGGCCTACGGCTACATGGTGGACAACGCCTATGTCGTCGACCTGGAGGAGAACGTGGAGTTTCTCCTGACCGCGGTCCTGCTGGTCAACGACAACGGGATCTTCAACGACGGGGAGTACGAGTACGACGAGGTGGGTTTCCCCTTCCTCGCCGAGCTGGGAAGGGTGATCTACGAGTACGAGGTGCGGCGGGAACGGGCGAACCCGCCCGACCTGCGCCAGTGGAGGCTGGACTGAGGTGCAGCCTGGGCCGGCCGCCGCGTAGACGCTCGCCACCGCGAACTCCCCCCGCCCGTGATTGGCTCCGGTCCCCACCTGCATCCCGTGCCGGCAGCTGGCGAGCCATGCCTCACTGTTCCGGCCAATAGGTTGCGAGTATCGCCCGCGCCGCCTCCGCCTGGACACCCCGGGCGATGAGGCGCCGGAGACCTTCCGCAGCGCCGGACTCCTCCGCCCCCGCCGCGCCGAACCGCTCCACGCCCTCGGCGTAGAGCTGCTCCCCTTCCTCCACCTGCCCCTGCGCAAGGAGCGCCAACGCCAGACCGAAGTGGGCCTGGCTGTTGGCCGCGTCCCGGTCCAGCGCCTGGCGGAAGGCTTGAGCCGCCTCTTCGGCTCGTCCGCCGTCCAGCAGATCCATGCCCATGCGGGTTGCCGACGCGCTGCTCACCTCGCCGTACTCCCCGGCCAGAACTTTGCCGTAGATCCTGAAGACCGTCCCCGATTGCACCTCCGTCGCGGAGCCATCCTTCACGGCCCGGTGGCAGAGGGCGATCGCTTCCTCTGCTCTCTTCGAGGCCAACAGCCCAAAGGAAGCTGTTATGAGCAATCCAGCGGGAGCTTCCGGACTCCGCTCCACCGCCTGGGCAGCCACCCGCACGGCTTCTGCCTCCCCTCCTGCAGAAGCCAGCAGCGCCGTGACGAGGGCTTCGTAAGTCACCATGCGGTCCGGATCCAACTCCAGGGCCCGCCGATACGCGAGGATCGCCCTGTCCAGATCTACCAAGGCTACCAATCCCGTGCCCAGATTCTGCCCCGTGTTGTGGAAGAACCCCGCGATCCCACGCCTGGTCGTCTCGATGACGCCCCGGCCCTCGATGAGGATGCGCTTCCCCTTGCTCACCTCCAAGGACACGGTTGCCTCTTTGCCCTTGAGGAGCCTGAGCTGCTGCAGGGCCCGACTCGCGAGAACAGAATCCGGCTGCATCGAATCGAGCGCCAGTTTGAGGCCGTTCAACCCCACGTTGCCCGGATAGACCGCCAAGGCTTCGTACAGAACGTCCTCCGCCCCCTCCTTCCCCATGCCCATGTAACAGATGCGTTTGTACGCATCCTCCAGATCGATGGTGTCACGGCCCTGGTCGATAGCGCGCTTCAACTGCTCGACTCCCGTGTCGAAGTCGCCGCGGGCGATGTAGTGCCTGCCCGCGGAATAGAGGGAAACAGCTTCGGCCTCTTTGAGATAGTGGTAGCTGCTGAGCAGGATGCTGGCCAGAAGGACA
>JAJDTN010000214.1 GCA_022827165.1 Candidatus Latescibacterota bacterium | reverse complement strand
CGTGAAGACCCGGTTCTTCCGCCTCGTCTTCGAGCTGGGCTTCACCGCCGAGCAACCTCACACCGCCGCGCCAGGGGAGATCTACCTCTACGGCCGCGGATACATCGCCGAGGTCCGCATGGAGTCGGGCCTGGTCGAGCTCGGAGCCCGGCGCAACCTTCTGAGCATGTCCTGGGAGGCGGACACCCCGCCGGGGACCAGGATCTCGATCCAGACCCGCGCCGGCAACGAGCTGCGGGAGGTCCTCCACTACTACAAGGCCGACGGCACGGAGATCAGCGAGAAGGCCTACAACAATCCGTCCCTGCTGCCCTCCTTGAAGGGCGACATCGTCGCCGAGATGGTAGAAGGAGACGACTGGAGCGGCTGGAGCCAGCCCTACGAGGACGCCTCGGGAAGTCCCTTCCTCTCTCCCTCCCCGAGGGAGTTCCTCAACATCGCCGCGACCCTGGTTTCGGACGACCCCGATCTGCACCCCACGCTTCGCTCCCTCCGGCTGCGCTTCAGCAACCCCGTCGCCCAGGGGCTCCGGGCGGAGGTGACCCCCACCCGGGTCGACTCGCTGGGGGTGCAGCGGGACTTCTCCCTGTTCCTGCGGCCCGAGTTCGACAATCGGGACCCGGGCTTCGACGAGCTGCTGCTCAGGACGCCTCCCGACATGTCCCTGGAGTTCGCCGGTCTCTACGCCGGGTCGGCCGAGGAGTTCGACGGCGGCGGCGGTACCCTGGTGGAGGACATGGAGCTCATGCCGACCGGTCCCGACAGCCTGCGCCTCTCCTTCCCCATCGTGCGGCCCCGTGGGATCGAGGTGTTGCGCCTCGACTTCCGAACCGCCCTGTTCACCACCGGCGCCCAGTTGCAGGCCGCGGTCAAGCGGACCCGGGACGGCGAGGACGCCTGGCAGCGGGTTGATCCCGGAGACGCCCTCGCCAGCGTCGACAGCGACGCGATCACCCTCATCGGCGAGGCCACCGGCGGAGGCCTGCTCACCGGTGTGGACCTGAGTTCCCCGGTGATCACGCCCAACGGCGACGGGATCAACGACGAGGCCCGGTTCTCGCTCAGCGTCGTCCGCGTCGCCGACGGAAGCCCCGTGGACCTGCGGATCCACGACCTCGGCGGCCGGCTCCTTCGCCGGATCGTCGAGCACGGATCCTCGAGCGCCGGCCTCTATGAGATCACTTGGGACGGCCTGGACGACAATGGGCTCGTCGTGCCACCGGGGATCTACCTCGCGCGCCTCCGGGTCGACACCGACGACGGCGGGCGCAGGCTGAGTGGCAACGAGGTGGTGCGGACCCTGGCCGTGTCCTACTGAAGCCAAAAGTGGTTGATTTCCAGGGATTTTCTTAGTAACGTTCGTAGGCCCACCGTCGATCACCCACGACCGAGGGTATCCCCCCGGTCCTTCACCCTTTCCATCATGCGATTGGAGTCATGACCATGAGAAAGACCCTCACCATGGCGGTCCTGCTGCTGGGCGTCGGCTCGGCGCAGGCCCACCTGCCCCCGGGCAATGTCCTCGGGGTCTGGCAGTGGCCTTCGAATGCCCTGCCCACCTTGGACGGCGACATCAGCGAGTGGGAGGTCATCCCGGATTACCTGTGGCTCAATCCGGCCACCTCCCTGGACAACGATGGCAACCCCCTGTTCACCGGCGTCCATGGCAACGACAAGGGCATGTCCGGCCCCGAGGGTGACGCCTCCGACCTCACCATCCGCGTCGCCGTCGCCTGGAACGACGAGTTCGACCGCATGTACTTCGCCCAGGAGCGCTTCGACGACGTGTACGACCGCGACGTGGCGGAGCCGCCCGGCGAGTGCGGCGGCGACGACAGCATCGAGATCCATGTCGACGCCGACCACACCGGTGGTGTCATGGTCACCGGCGACGAGGAGACGCAAGCCAGGTCGGCCCAGATTGCCCACTGGCGCTGGCCGCCGATCGGGGAAGGGAATAACGCCTGGAGCTGGATGTGGGTGAGCGCCGCCACCTGGCACGACAAGGAGCCCTATGCCTGCTGCCCCACCGCCTTCGACATCGACGGTGGGCACGGCGACACCGATGTGACGCTGGTCTCCGAGTGGTGGACCGTCTACTTCAACAACTTGGTTCACCTGTCGCCCGAGGAGAGCGTGGTCGCCCCCCTTTCGGAGGGCCAGATCATCGGCATGACCTTCGCCCTTTGCGACATCGACGGGGCCGCCCAAGACGGCCCCAATACGGTCTGGGTGTCGGGCGGTGAAGGCGCGGCGAGGTATTACGCTGACAGCGATGTCCTCGGCGACTGGGTCCTGTTGGAGAACATGATGACGGCCGTCGAGTCCAATAGCTGGGGTCAGGTCAAGGCCAGCCTCCAGCAGTAGAGCGGCTGTACCAGCGCCGCTGGTCAACGGTTTCCAGGGAGGCAGGCCCCCGCGGCCTGCCTCCCTTTTCTTGCCTCGGCAGGAATGCGTTGATTCTGGGGGGTTTTGGTGGTACTATACCCGCAACCGCTCAGGATCGAGGTATCCGGCCCCGATCGATCACCCTCCCATCATGCGATTGGAGACAGGACCATGAGAAAATCCCTCACCATGGCGGCTCTGCTGCTGGCCTTCGGCTCGGCGCAAGCCCACGTGCCCCCAGGCACCGTCCTCGGGGTCTGGCAGTGGCCTTCGCATGCCCTGCCCGTCATGGACGGCGACATCAGCGAGTGGGAGGTCATACCCGAATACCTCTGGCTCACCATGTCCACCCTGGACAACGACGGCAACGCCCTGTTCCACGCCGTGGCGGGCGATCACAAGGGCATGGACGGCACCGATAATGACGCCGCAGACCTCACCATCCGCATGGCCGTCGCCTGGAACGACGAGTACGACCGCATGTACTTCGCCCAGGATCGCTTCGACGACACGTGGGACCGCGACGTGGCGGAGCCGCCCGGCGCGTGCGGCGGCGACGACAGCATCGAGATCCACGTTGACGCCGACCACAGCGGTGGCCTCATGGTCACCGGCGACGAAGAGACGCAAGCCAGGTCTGCCCAGATTGCCCACTGGCGCTGGCCGCCCATCGGAGAAGGGAACAACGCCTGGAGTTGGATGTGGGTGAGCGCCGCCACCTGGCACGACAAGCCGCCCTATGCCTGCTGCCCCGACTCCTACGACTTGGACGGTGAGCACGGCGGCACCGATGTGAGTCTGATCTCCGAGTGGTGGTCCGTCTACTTCAACAACCTGGTTCACCTGTCGCCCGAGGAGAGCGTGGTCGCCCCCTTGTCGGAGAACCAGATCATTGGAATGGGGATCGCCTTCTGCGACATCGACGGGACCTCCAACGAGTCGGGCCACAATTCGGTCTGGCGGTCGGGCGGTCCCGGTGGCGCGAGGTGGTACGCCGACAGCGACGTCGTCAGCGACTGGCTCCTGCTGCCGGTGGATCCAGCTTTGGCCACCGCCGTCGAGTCCAACAGCTGGGGCCAGGTCAAGGCCAGCCTGGAGCAGTAAGAGCGGCTGCACCCAACGCCGCTGGTAACCGTTCCAGGGAGGCAGGCCGCCGCGGCCTGCCTCCCTTTCTCTTGCCCCAGGATCTGACGACCGCCCCGGAGGGGATCGACTCGATGGACAGCACGGGACCCGCCCCCGCCAAGACCGCCGACGAGAGCTCGGCTCCAGCCGCGCTCTGGCGGCGGGGAGCGGACCTGTGGGACGTCAAGGGCCACGTGGAGCGCCCGGCGAAGCGGATCCCCGTGGTCGAGGAGGTCGATGTCCTCGTCGCCGGCGGCGGCATCACCGGGATCATCGCCGCCCTGGCCGCGGGTCGGCTGGGCGCCCGGACCCTGGTGGTGGAACCCTTCGGCAGCCTGGGCGGCAACATGGGCCCCGGCATGTTCGCCGGCGGATCCCTGCACCTGGCCCTGAAGAACCCCGAAGCCTTCCCCGACGGCCTCGGCGGCATTCCCCAGGAGTTCAACGAACGGGTTGTTCACCACGAGGAGCGGCGGGTCGGCTCCGACTACCTGCGCGACAGCAAGACCGTGCCCTACGTGGCCACGCGGATGCTCGAGGAAGCGGGGGTGGAGATCCTCCTCTTCAGCGCCGTGGTCGACGTGATGAAGGAGGAGGACCGGCTCACCGGCATTTTCGTGGAGAACAAGTCGGGCACCCTGGCCATCCGCTCCCGCGTCGCCGTGGACTGCACGGGTACGGCAGACGTGGCCGACCGCGCCGGGGCCCCCGTGGTCGAGCTGGAGGAGAATCCCTCCATGGGCGTCTACTTCGGCATCATGGGGGTCGACGCCGAGCAGTGGGAGCGGGCCCGGGACGGACGCCCCGCCCTCACGGCGGAGGACGAGGCCTGGCTGGAGGAGCACCAGGTGCCGCCGCAGCTCATGCCCTGGGCGCGCCAGGCCTGGGAGGCGGGGGACTTTCGGATCGTCCAGGTCGTGGACGGCTTCGCCACCCTCGAGATCACCCTCATGGAGCCCAAGGGGGATCCGCCGTCGGTCAACTGCCGGACCCGCGTCAACGGACGGTTCCATCCCGGTGACGGTCTCGCCCTCTCCCGCATACAGCGGCAGCAGTGGTGCTTCATCTACGAGTTCGTCGAGTTCATGAACCGCTACGTCCCGGGTTACGAGGACGCCTACCTCTACGTCGTCTCCCCGTACTTCCAGGCCCGGGGGGGCAAGAGCATCGAGAGCGAGCGCGCCCTCACCGTGGAGGATGTGGCCGCCGGGGCCCGCTTCGACGACGTGATCTACACCTACTACGACGACAAGCGCTTCGTGGAGGGCGGAGTCGACGTCCCCTACCGCATGCTCATCCCCAGGGGAGTGGACGGCCTGATCGCCTCCGGGCGCAGCGCCATGAAGCGCGGACCCCAGTTCCGCCAGCGCTACAGCGCCCAGCAGATGGGTCAGGTAGCCGGTACGGCGGCGGCCCTGGCCGCCCGCGAGGGCGTCTCCCCCCGCGACCTGGACGTGCGGCTCCTGCAGCAAACGCTGCTGGCGGCGCGGCACCACATCGCGCCGCCGGAGCGGCTGCGGCAACTGGGCCTCACCCCGCCGGACCCCGCGCAGGAGGGTTGACTTGAGCGGCGAGCCGGGAGAGAGCTTCTCCTTCATCCAGGTCACCGACTGCCACCTTCTGGACACGCCGGACAGCCTGCTGCGGGGACTCTGTCTGCACTTCACCCTGCAGCGGGTGCTGCAGCACATCGCCCGCCACGAGGCCGATGGTGCGGACTTCATCCTGGGCACCGGCGACTACGTGAGCTTCCCCCTGGACCGGCCCTACCAGTGCTTCGCCGGCGCCATCCACCTGCGCCCCACCGCCCCCTTCCCCGGCCCGCAGCGACTGGGCTTTCCGGGCATGGAGGGGATGCCCATCTACTTCGTCCCCGGCAACCACGACCAGAACGGGCCCTTCCTCCGCCACCTCTTCCCCGGGTCGCCGACTCCCGATTCCCTCGACTTCGCCTTCACCCACAAGGGCGTCCGCTTCCTCTGCCTCGACACGCCGAGGTTCGTCAACCGCCCCATCCCGCCGCCTCGGCGGGACCGCATGCCCGACTCCTCCATGCGGCTGCTGGAAGAGGAGTGTGGCCGGCTGCCGCGGGAGACGCCCATCATCGTCGTCATGCACCTGCCCGCCGCCCCGGTGGCGGAGATGCCCTGGGTGGAGGGGGAGATGCCCGAGGACATGGACCGGGTGTGGGAGCTCCTCCACGGCCGCAGGGTGCTGGCCCTCCTGCACGGCCACATCCACGCCACCAAGGAGCGCGAGGTGGAGGGCGTGCCCGTCCTCGGTCTGCGCTCCACGGGCAACCAGTGGGCCGACGGGGACGTGCAGGTCCTGGTCCCCACTACCCTGGCTCCCCACTTCCGCGTCGTCACCGTGGATGACGGGCGCCTGAGCCACCGCAACGTCGAGGTGGACACGACCTGGGGCAACGTCGGCCTGCAGCCCGGCCTGCCCCTGACGGAGCGCGCCTTCCTCGAAGAGGGAGGCCCCGCCGTGCGCCACCTCATCCACGGCGATCCCGCCAGCAGGGAGTGGTGATGGAGATCCGCTCCGGCTACCGGGAGGTGGAGCCCCTGGACGTGGGCTGCGTCGAGCAGATGCTCGTGGACGACCACGTCGTCGAGGACGCGTGGGAGCTCCGCCGTCACCTCCATCCCCCTCTGCGCCACCCCGCGGGCCCCGTGCTCCTGGCCGACCGCCCCTGGGAGGACGGCATCCGCACCTGCAACGTGCTGCGAGACGAGGGGGCGGGCCTCTACCACATGCTCTACCAGTCGGTCAACGTGGAGGCCTACCAGCGCTACATGAACTACGGGGGCCTCGACCCCCATCCCTGGGACCGCGCCGCCCACGGCACGCCGAAGTACGTCTGCTACGCCCGCAGCACGGACGGGCTCAACTGGGAGAAGCCGGCCCTCGAAGAGTTCCCCTGGCGGGACCACCCCCGGACCAACGTCGTCTTCCCGGGCGCCAGCCGGGCCCAGTCGCCGGAGGTCGTGTGGAACCCCGACCGCGGCGACGAGGAGCGCCGCCTGGTGATGCTCTACCGGGACACGATCGGCTACCCGGGCCCCGGCCAGCAGGATGGGCGTTGTCTCGCCTGGTCCCCCGACGGAATCCGCTGGACGCCGGACGAGTCCAACCCCGTGACCCGCGGCGGCAGCGACGGCCAGAACCCGGTCTGCTGGGACCCGCAGACGGAGCGGTGGTTCTGCTTCTGCCGGCCCAAGGTGATGGCCGTCGACGCGGCGGCCACGCCGCGCCCCTCGCGGGGCAACACCCGCCGGCGCATGGCGGTCATGACCAGCCCGGACCTGCGCCGATGGTCCTTTCCGCGCGCCGCCATCGTGCCCGACGAGCTCGACATCAGCACCTTCTGCGTCGAGGGATCGGCGGCGGCCTTCAAATGGGGCAGCCACTTCTTCTCCTTCGTGCCGATCTCCGACCACTACGGCTCGGGCCGCTGGCGGACCCAGCTGGCCTTCAGCGCCGACGGCTACCGCTGGAGCCGCCTGCCGGACCGCCCCTGCTGGCTCGAGCCCGGTCCGGAGGGGAGCTGGGACGAGCACGCCGCCGTGCCCGCCTGTCCGCCGGTAGACCTGGGCGACAACTGGCTAATCTACTACATCGGGCAGCGCCAGCCGCCGCTGCGCCACGCCCACTCCTTCTCGCTCACCGCCGTGGGCGCCGCCGTCGTCCCCAGGGGGCGCCTCATCGGCCGCTTCGCCGGCGACGACGACGGCTTCCTCCTCACGCGGGAGCTGCTGGTGGGAGGACGCCACCTGGAGATCCACTGCGAGCGCGTCATCGACCGGGACGGGCGGCCGCCCTGCGAGATCCGGGTCGGGCTGGCGCGCCGGTCGGGGGCCGCCGGCGACCACCGCGACGCCGGCTACCACGAGGGCTTCGCCTTGGAGGACTGCCTGCCCATGGGGATGACGAGTTCCGCCCTGCGGGTGCGCTGGCGCGGCGGCGACGACCTCGGGGCTCTCGTGGGCAAGCCCGCCTTCCTGCGCTTCCACCTGCGCAACGCCGGGCTCTACAGCTTCCGCTTCACCGACGGCTAGCGCGCCCGCCGCGCGGGATGGACCCCGTCCGCTGCCGCCCCGGGGGAGTCCCGCCTAGCCGTAGAAGATGATGTTGCCCACCATGCCGGTGAAGTGGTCGATGATGAGGTAGATCCCGCCCGGGACCACGAAGCCGAGGATGATGCCGAGGAAGAAGGGCCGGGTGCGCAGGTAGAGGCGCACGCCGCCGTAGCGCAGGACGATGACCTTCACCAGCCAGGCGAGGAACATGTTGAACCACAGGTGGTCCAGGATCCACACCGGCCCGACGACGTAGCCGATGGGGTGCAGGGGCCACCACAGGAAGACCGCCCGCGCCAGCATGAGGCCGCCCATGATGAGGCCCCCCCCGCCGATGTGGAGCCAGGTCAGCAGCTGAGGCCCCGTGGGAGTCCGGATCATGCGCTCGGCGAAGTCGTAGCCGCCGCCGTAGGGCCGGTAGAGATTGATCGCCCCCGACGCGTGGCCCAGCTCCATGATCGTCCACACCGCCCCGAAGAAGGCGATGGCCACGGCCGCCACCATGACCCAGAACAGGGGCCGCTTGGAGGAGGGCTTCATGTCGTCGCTGAGGCGCAGCGACTGGGCCGCCGAGGTCATGACGAAGTTGCGGCCCTCCGACCACCAGATGCAGAGGCCGAGGATCACCATGCTCGGCTCTCCCAGCCTCGCCGAGCCGATGAGGGAGGCCATGATCCCCGCCGGGACCACCGGAGGCGCGCCGTCGGAGAGCCCGCCCTCGGCGACGATGCGAGAGTAGCCCACGAGCAGCACCCCCACGAGGAAGATGAGGGCGACCCCGTAGATGACGGGCAGCCCGGCGAGGGCCAGCCAGCCCACCATGACCAGGCAGCCCGTCACCAGGATGATGACGGCGGCCCGGTAGGAGAGGATCTCGTCGCTGTCGTCGACGCCGGGATCGCCGTAGAGGGCCTTGCGGAAGACGGCCTTCAGGTGAGTCCGCCCCATCCACAGGCCTCCGAAGAACAGGGCCAGCATGCCGCCCATGGCCTGGTAGGCGAGGATCAGGTTGGGGACGGCGTGGCCCACGTCCTCGGTGGCCACCATGCCCGTCTCGGTGATCCCGATGCCGAGGCGGGCGAAGACACCCCGGGCCACGAAGGAGAGGAGGTTGAAGAACCAGATGCTGAAGGCGATGTCCGTCTTGAGGAAGTAGAAGAACCCCAGGATATTGAAGCGCAGGAGGAAGTAGAGGTCGTGGACGCCGTCGAAGATGGGAAGGGTGAAGTGGATCGGATCGACCCGGGTGGCCACGGCGACGATGCCGGGAAAGTAGTTGTAGAGCCCGTGGAGGGTGCCGTAGAGAGCCGGCACGGCGAAGCCGGCCCACATGACCGGGTCCTTGTAGAACCGCCCGAGCCTCCCCTTGTCGCCGTCCTCGCCGACCATGGCCAGCGGCACCTGGAGGAGGGGAAAGATGAGGCGCTCGTTCTCCACCCACTGGCGCCGCATGATCACCATGGAGGCGATCATCACGAGGAACAAGGCCCAGAGGAAGGGCATCCAGGCGGCGAAGACGCGCAGCCAGGGACCCCACGGGATCTCCTGGCCCTGGGCGACGCCTTCGAAGAAGAGCTGCACCAGCTCGGGCGAATGGGGAACGATCCAGTCAGGCAGATGCGGCAGGACGATGTTGCGCCAGTCGTTCTCCGGCGTGGCGTAGTAGAAGGGGTAGGTCAGGGAGCAGATATACTTGTAGACGAACAGGCGCGGCAGGGGCGAGGCCATGACGAGCATGACGTAGACCAGGAGCAGCTCGCCCCGCCGCAGTCCCGCCCTTGGCGAGATCAGCTTGAGGGCGGGATTCACCAGCAGCGTGATGAGGAAGAGCACGAAGACGGCGCCGGGCATGCTCGTGCCCGTGGACATGAGGGAGCCCTTCAGGTAGAGGGCCCCGTACGCCGTGCCGGCCGAGACGACGAAGGCGCCGATCGAGCCCACGAGGAGGGCGCGCAGGGTGAAGATGCTTTCAGGCTGCTTCTGCATGGGCGTGGGGTCGGCTCCCTCGGGTTTTTGCCGAAGCGGGTGAATATAGACGGATTGCGCGTCTGGAGCCCGGGGGGTGAGGCCTGAATGAGGATCTGCCTCGGGATCCTCGTCCTGGCCCTGGTGCTGCGCCTCGTGCACGCCTGGCAGATGGCCTCGAGTCCGCTCTACGACGAGCCGGCGGTGGACGGCATGACCTACCTGGCCCACGCCGAGGCCCTGGCCGCCGGCGACTGGCTGGGCCGCGACCGGCCCGCCTTCTGGCAGCCGCCCCTCTATCCCTACGTGCTGGGGGTGGTGAAGGCCGTCTTCCCCGACTCCTTCTTCCACGCCGTGCGCTGCATCCAGGCCCTGTGGGGCGCCCTCGCCTGCGCTCTCACATATCTCCTGGGAGCCCGCCTATTCTCAACCAGGGTCGGTCTCGCCGCCGGCCTGGCCGCCGCCCTCTGCGGCCCCCTGATCTACTTCGACGCGGAGATCCTGCCGGCGAGCCTGGCCACCGTCCTCGGCCTGGCGGGCCTGCTGCTGCTGCTGCGCGCCCGGCGGCGGGGTACGCCGACGGCCTTCCTCCCGGCGGGTCTGGTGTACGGCCTCGCGGCCCTGGCGGTGCCGACGGTCCTCGGCTTCTGCCTCCTGGCGGCGGCCTGGATCGCCTGGAAGGGTCCCTCGGCGCGCGCCGCCGTCCTCTTCCTCCTCGGCATCGCCGCGGCGGTCCTGCCCGTGGCCTGGCGCAACTACGCCATCGGCGGCGAGCCGGTCCTCATCTCCTACAACTCGGGCATCAACTTCCACATCGGCAACAGCGCCGACCACGAGCGCCTGGTGAGGATCCGCCCCGGGTGGGAGTGGGACGACCTCGTGGCCGAGCCGGTGAACGCCGGCATCGAGGACCGCTCCGCCCGCTCCGCCTGGTTCTGGAAGCGGGCCCTGGAGTACATGCGCGCCGAGCCGCTGGACTATGCCGCCCTGCAGGCACACAAGAGCCTGCGCCTCCTCAACGGCCACGAGGAGGGCCGCAACCAGGGCATCTACTACTGGCGCCACTACTCCGGGGTTCTGGCGGCCACCCTGTGGAAGCGGGTCGTCGCCTTCCCCTTCGGCGTCATCGCCCCTCTCGCCGTCCTCGGCCTGGTCCTGGCCATCCATCGCCGCGGGCTGGACCCGGCGGCCCTCTTCGTCCTCGCCTACGCGGCGGGCATCGTCGCCTTCTTTCCCACGGCGCGCTACCGGGCGCCCATGCTCCCCGTCCTGCTGGTCCTGGCCGCCCACGCCGGCTGGTGGCTGTGGGACCGCTTCCGCGAGGGCCGGTACCGGGACACCGCCCTCGCGGCCACGACAGCGGCCGCCGGGGCGTTGGTCAGCAACCTCGGCGCCGGTCCTATGGACATGACCGGGGACGCCGCCATCCACTACAACATCGGCCAGGCCCACTCCCGCCAGGGCCGCGCCGCCGAGGCCGCCCGGTCCCTCACCCGGGCGGTGGAGATGGACTCCACCTACTGGCAGGCCTGGAACGACCTGGGCACGATCCATGCCCGACAGGGGGATGCCGCAGAGGCCGCCGCCATCCTCGAGCGGGTGACCCGGGCCCGCCCCGACCGCCCCGAGCCGTGGGTCAACCTCGCCCACTGCTACCGGGCCCTGGGCCGGGTCGAGGAGGCCGTCCCCGCCTACGGCCGGGCCCTGGCGGCCAGCAACTACCTGCCGGTCCTGGCCGCCGAGCTGATGCAGCTTCACCTGCAGCGCGGCGATCCCGACGCGGCGCGAAAGGTCCTCGGGGACGCCCTCGAGCACCGCCCCGGAGACCGCGAGAGACTGCTCCACATCTTCGCCCGCCTGCAGTCGCCGGCCGCCCCGGGCCGCCGGCGATGACGCCGCTGCCGTGAACCCTCGTCCTGGAGCTCCCATGGTCACTCACCGGGTGCGGACGCACCTCGAAGGTCACATCCTGCCGCCCCAGGAGCAGCTGGCCTGGAAGATCGCCGCCATGGCCGCCGCCGCACCGGCGGCGCCGGAGGATGCCGCCGAGATGGTCGGCAACCGGATCATCGACAACGCCGCCGTCGCCGCCGCCGCCTTCGACCGCGGCCCCGTGCGCCACGCCCGCCTCCTCGCCCTCGGCTACCCCCACCCCAAGGGCCGGGGTGCCAGCCTCTGCGGCCTGCCGCCGGAACGCAACGTCCACTGCGAGTGGGCCGCCCTGGCCAACGGCGTGGCCGTGCGCGAGCTCGACTTCCACGACTGCTTCCTCGCCGCCGACTACTCCCATCCCGCCGACACCATCCCCGGCGTCCTGGCCGCCGCCCAGCAGACGGGCCGCGGCGGCGCCGACCTGGTGCGCGGCATCCTGGCGGCCTACGAGACCCAGATCTCCCTGGTGCGGAGCGTCTGCCTGCACGAGCACAAGATCGACCACGTGGCCCACCTCGCCCCCGCCGTCGCCGCCGGCGTCGGCGCCCTGCTGAAGCTGCCGGTGGAGACGATCTTCCAGGCCGTGAACCAGGCCGTTCATCTCGGGTGCTCGACCCGGCAGTCGCGCAAGGGGGACATCACGAGCTGGAAGGCGTATGCCCCCGGCCAGTCCGGCAAGACCGCCCTGGAGGCGGTGGGCCGCTCTCTCCTCGGCGAGCGCGCGCCGTCGCCGATCTACGAGGGCCGCGACGGCGTCATCGCCTGGCTCCTCTCCGGTCCCGACGCCGAGTACGAGGTCTCCCTGCCGCCGCCGGGTGAGCCCCTTCGGGCGATCCTCGACTCCTACACCAAGGAGCACTCCGCCGAGTACCAGGCCCAGGCCCTGATCGACATCGGCTTCGCCCTCCACGCCCGCGGCCTCGACCTCGAAGCCGTGCGCGAGGTGGTGGTGCGCACCAGCCACCACACCCACTTCGTCATCGGCACGGGGTCCGGAGACCCGGAGAAGATGGAGCCTTCCGCCTCGCGGGAAACCCTCGACCACAGCGCCATGTACATCCTCACCGTGGCCTGGGAGGACGGCCGCTGGCACCACGTCGACTCGTACACGCCGGAGCGGGCGAGCCGCCCTTCCACGGTCTCTCTGTGGCGGAAGGTGCGCACCGAGGAGGTGGAGGAGTGGACCCGGGCCTACCACGAGTCCGACTTCCGGCGGCGGAAGTTCGGCGCCGAGGTGGTGGTGCGCATGGCCGATGGTTCCGAGGTGGCGGAGCGTCTCGACAACCCCAACGCCCACTCCCTGGGAGCGCGCCCCTTCGAGCGCCCGGACTATATCGGCAAGCTGCGGTCGCTCACGGAAGGACTCGCCGACCCGGAGGAGATCGAACGCTTCCTGGGGCTGGTGGACCGGCTTCCGGAACTGGATCCGGAGGAGGTGCGGCGGCTCAACCTGACCCTGCGGGAGGGCCGGGAGGCGGAGGGGCTGGAGCGCGTCGGGATCCTGGCCTGAACCGGGAGGTCTCAGCTCCGGCGCAGCAGCTCCTCCCAGGTGTCGGCGGCTTCCCAGCCGAGCAGGCGGCGGGCCTTGTCGACGCGGTACTTGCCGTGGGGCTGGCGGGCGCAGATGAGGAAGACCTCGTGGGGAGAGGGCATGGCCGGGGCCCGGAGGCCGTGGAGCATGGCCCGGCCCGTGTCCTCCCAGGAGACGGTGAAGGGCCCGACACCCCGCCCGCGCTCCTCGGGCAGGACCTGGCGCGGCCGGAAGAGGCAATAGAGGAAGGTCAGGGTCTCCACCCCGCGCCCCTCGGCGAAGACCCGGGTGATCTCGCCCCCCAGGTACTTGGTCAGCGCGTAGAGGTCGTCCCCCGGATGCAGGGGGATCTCGTCCGGCACGTCGTGGTCGTGCCAGGAGTCGGCGGCGTGGTGGAGGGCGACGTGGAAGGGCCCGGTGTGGATCAGCCGCTCGAGCCCGCACTCGGCGGCGGCCCGGGCCACGTGGAAGGCGCCCACGGTGTTGACGGTGAAGGCCTTCTCGGGGTGGTCCCGAATGACGGTGACGTCGATCGCCGCGTCCATCCCGCGGCAGGCCTCCAGGACCTGGTCGTAGCGGGTGACGTCCACGACCCTGCGCTCGTGGGGCGCCGGCAGAAGCGGGGGCAGGGGCGCCCTCGCGCTCTGCCGCCGCTCCTCGGCCACGATCCGGTCGAGGGGCTCGAGATCGGTGCAGCGCAGCGTGTAGTGGTCCTTCAGGGCCTCCATCGTCGTGGCGCCCACCGGGCCGCCGGCCCCGAAGATCACCACCCTCCCGCCGTCGACTGCGGCCACCGCGTCAGCTCCCTCCGGCGAAGGGTCCGCTGGTGAGGACGTGGTCCACCTGCCAGGAGTAGCCTCCGGCACCGGCTTCGCTCCGCAGGGCGGCCGAGACGGCTGCCGCCGAGTCCCCGGAAGAGGTGCCTTCAGGGTCGTCGAGGTCCCCCATGCGCAGGCAGCACACCTCGATGGCGCCCGTGCGGGCGATTTCGCGGCAGACGAGTTCCGCCAGGTACGGCGCCAGAGACTCGGCGGCGGCGCGCGGCCGGGGACGCCACCACGGTTCGACGACGTAATCCGCCGGGTAGTCGTGCATGAGCGAGATGGGACTGACGAGGACGATGCGGCCGACCCCCGCCTCGCGGGCGGTCTGCACGAGGACGTAGGTGCCGCGGCCGAGAACGTCGAGCAACTCCGCCTCCGGCGCGGAACCCTCCCCCGCGGACGGACCATGGGGCTGGGCGTGGACGACGGCCGCGGCGCCCTGCAGGGCCTCGCGGGCGGCCTCGGGGAGGCGCAGGTCGGCGGCCCGGTAGTCCATCGCTCCACCGAGATCGGTCCCGGGAGCCGGGCTCTCGCCGATGGCGATGACCTCTCCGGCAGCGGACAGGCCCCGGCAGAGGGCCGCCCCCGTGGGCCGGTCGGCCCCGGTGACGGCGACGGGGCCGGTCACCACGACAGCTTGGAGGTCAGGTTGTGGAAGAAGTAGCTCGGCTCGAAGTAGATCAGCCGCGCCGTGCGCTCCGAGGAGCCGATCTCCACGTCGTCTCCGGGGGCGAGCTCCGCCAGGCGCCGGCCGTCGGCGGTGAGCAGGACCTCGGGCTCCCGGGTCTCGGGGCTCACGTGCAGACGCACCCGCGCCTCGGGCCGCAGGATCAGCGACCGGGAGGTGAAGTTGTACTCGTTGATCCCGTCGAGCACGAGACAGCGGACCTCGGGAGTCACGATGGGGGCGCCCGTGGCCAGCAGGAAGCCGGTGCTGCCCGTGGGGGTGCCGACGACGACGCCGTCCCCGCAGATCGTCCGGATCTTGGATCCGTCCACCAGGACGTCGATGAAGACGAGGCGGTTGCTGCTGCGTACCAGCACCTCGTTCACGGCGCGCACCTCGCCGCCGGGGTAGCGGCAGGTGAGGGCGAGGCGCTCGCTGAGGATGTAGTCACCGGCCACCAGGCGGCCGAGGATTCGTTCCAGGTCGGAGCGGTCGCCGGCGGTGAGAAAGCCCACGGTGCCGTAGTTGATGGCCAGCACCGGGGCCTCCGGACAGAGGTCCAGGGCGCGCAGGACGGTGCCGTCCCCGCCCATGGCCATCACCAGGTCGAGGTCTTCAGGAGGCGGTGCTCCGTCCTCGAGGACGCACAACTCGATGCCGTGCCCGTCAAGGAGGCGGCGCATCTCGTCG
Organism: Candidatus Latescibacterota bacterium; assembly: GCA_022827165.1. The sequence goes on along the minus strand of JAJDTN010000214.1, from coordinate 166 downwards.
AGGGGAAAGGGCTGTCCCTCATCGCGCAGGAGGGCGCCGATCCTGCGGAGGGAGGGCACCCCGGCCGGTCCCATCCTATCCGGCACGCGCCTCCGTGCCGGCCTGGGCCTCGTACGCCTTGATCAGCGCCTGGGTGCCTTCGTCGGCGCCGCCGAGGCGCTCGACG
>JAJDTN010000026.1 GCA_022827165.1 Candidatus Latescibacterota bacterium | reverse complement strand
CTCGGCGCCCTGCCCCGCCTGACCGACGCCCTCACCGACCCGCTCATGGGCTACATCACCGACCACACCCGGTCGCGCTGGGGCCGGCGCCGGCCCTGGATCTTCGCCGGGGCGATCGGCGCCGGGCTGCTCTTCATCCTGTTGTGGCAGCTGCCCCGGGGCCAGAGCGAGGGCTTCTACTTCGTCTACTTCCTCGTCGGCTCGCTGCTGTTCTACCTCGGGTACACCATCTTCGCCACCCCCTGGGTCGCCCTCGGCTACGAGCTGACCCCCGACTACCACGAGCGCACCCGCCTCATGGGGGTGCAGAACTTCATCGGTCAGCTCGCCTACGTGGTGACCCCGTGGTTCCTGTGGGTCATGCAGTACGAGCCGCTCTTCGACGACCTGGTGGCCGGCGCCGCCGGCCTGTCGGTGGCGATCGGCGTGTTCACCATCGCCGTCGGCGTGCTGCCGGCGATCTTCCTGCGCGAGCGCTTCAAGGAGGTCGCCGCCGCCGAGGCGGAGGAGGGGGCTTCCGGATTCCGCCACAGCATGGCCCGGTTCTTCCAGGGCTTCCTGGCGACCCTGAAGTTCCGGCCCTTCCTCAAGCTCTGCGCCGCCACCTTCCTGGTCTTCAACGGCTTCATCCTGGTCGCTTCCTTCCAGGCCTACGTCATCATCTACTACGTGTTCGCCGGGGACCAGTCCCTGGGCGCTCAATACGCGGGCTGGTCCGGCACCCTGGCGGCGGTCTCGACCTTCGTGGTCATCACCTTCGTGACCTGGCTCGGCACCCGCATCGGCAAGCGTCAGACCTTCTTCGTCTGCATCGGCGTCTCCATCCTCGGCTACGGGCTGAAGTGGGTCTGCTACGACCCGGCCCATCCCATGCTGCTGCTGCTGCCCACCCCCTTCATCGCCTTCGGCCTCGGCTGCCTGTTCACCGTCATGCCGTCGATGATCGCCGACGTCTGCGACCTCGACGAGCTGGAGACCCACGAGCGCCGCGAGGGCATGTTCGGCTCCATCTTCTGGTGGGTGGTGAAGCTGGGCATGGCCCTGGCCCTGGCCGGCGGCGGCGTGCTGCTCAACGCCACCGGCTTCGACGTCGCCCTCGAGGGGGCGCAGACGGCGCGGACCATCTTCCTCATGCGCCTCTTCGACGTGATCGTGCCCATGGTCAGCTCGGCGCTGGCCATCTGGGCGATCGCCACCCACACCCTCACCGAGGAGAGGGCCTACGAGGTCCGCAGGCAGCTCGAGGAGAGGCGGGGCGTGGCGGCCGCCGGGTGAGGACGATGGGGCTCGACGCGGCGGGGCGCCGCAGGGTCGAGAGCCTGCTCGGCCGCATGAGCCTGGACCAGAAGATCGGGCAGATGACCCAGACCGAGCGTCTGGGCGTCACCCCCGCCGAGGTCCGGGACCACCACCTGGGCTCGGTCCTCAGCGGCGGCGGCTCGACGCCGGGAGCCAACCGGCCCGCCGACTGGGTCGCCATGGCCGACGACTACTGGGAGGCGTCGACGGCGGGCGGCCTGGAGCGCGGGGCGGTCCCCATCCTCTACGGCGTCGACGCCGTGCACGGCCACGGCAACGTCCTCGGCGCCACCGTCTTCCCCCACAACATCGGTCTCGGCGCCGCCGGCGACCCCGGGCTGGTGGAACGCATCGCCCAGGTGACGGCGCGGGAGATGCTGGCCTGCGGCATCGACTGGGCCTTCGCGCCGACCCTGGCGGTGGCCCGCGACGCCCACTGGGGGCGGACCTACGAGAGCTACTCCGAGGATCCGGCGATCGTCGCCTCCTTCGCGGGCCCCTTCGTGCGCGCCCTGCAGGCGGAACCGGGTCCCGGATGCGTCGTCGCCTGCGCCAAGCACTGGGTCGGCGACGGCGGCACCACCCACGGCATCGACCAGGGCGACGCGGCGATCTCCCGGGAGGAGATGATGCGCCTCCACGTCGCCCCCTACGTTCCCGCCATCGAGGCGGGGGTGCTCACGGTGATGGCCTCGTACAGCAGCTGGAACGGCGACAAGTGCCACGGCCACCGCTACCTGCTGACCGACCTGCTCAAGGGCGGGATGGGGTTCCGGGGGTTCGTGGTCTCCGACTGGAACGGCCTCGATCAGCTCGCGGAGGACTTCGGCGAGGCCGTGGCCCTGGGCGTCAACGCCGGCATCGACATGGCCATGGTGCCGGAGAGCTGGAGGGAGTTCATCGGCCACCTGAAGGAGCATGTGGAGCGGGGGAGGGTGCCCCCGGGGCGGATCGACGACGCCGTGCGCCGCATCCTCGCGGTGAAGCAGGCCTGCGGCCTTCTGGACAAGCCGCGCCCCTCCGCGCGCCCGGGCTCCAACCACCCCGGCTTCGGGTCCCGCCCGCACCGCGAGACGGCCCGGGAGGCGGTGCGCAAGTCGCTGGTGCTGCTCAAGAACGAGGGCGGCCTGCTGCCCCTGGACCGCGGGGCGCGGATCCTGGTGGCCGGCCGGAACGCCCACGACCGGGGCCACCAGTGCGGCGGCTGGACGGTGGAGTGGCAGGGCCTGTCGGGCAACGACCGGGTCGAGGGCGGCACCTCGATCTGGGAGGGGATCGCCCGGGTGGCGCCGAATGCGGTCCTGAGCGCCGGCGGCACCGGCGCCGAGGCCGACCCGCGGCGGCACGACGCGGCCATCGCCGTCATCGGCGAGCGGCCGTACGCCGAGGGCCTTGGCGACGTGCGCAGCGGCGACGACATCGTCGTCGAGGAGGGGTCGCGGATCCAGGGCACCTTCCGGGTCATGGAGGCCTACGGCGACGAGCTGAGCCTGTCGCGCCTGCACCCGGAGGACCTGGAGACGATCCGCGCCATCGCCGCCCGCGGCGTTCCCGTGGTCGCCGTCCTGGTCTCGGGCCGGCCTCTGTGCATCGGCCCCGAGCTGCAGGCCTGCGCCGCCTTCGTCGCCGCCTGGCTCCCCGGGTCGGAGGGGCAGGGGGTGGCCGACGTGCTCTTCGGGGACCACGACTTCCGCGGACGCCTGTCCTTCTCCTGGCCCCGGGATCCCGGGCACAACCCGAACCGCGGCGACTCGCCCTGCGATCCCCTGTTCCCGTACGGCTTCGGCCTGTCCTATACTGGGTAGAGCGGCGGGGCGACGGGCCCGTCGCCCAACCGCACCATCCGTAACAGGAGGAAGCTCGGATGCCCCAGGCCAGGGTCCTGATGGTCTACGGAGGCTGGAACGGTCACCAGCCCAAGGAGTGCGTCGACATCTTCGCGCCGCTGCTGCAGGAGGCGGGCCTGGAGGTGATCCTGTCCGACACCATGGACAGCTACCTCGACGCCGACCTCATGGGCTCGCTGAGCCTCGTGGTGCCCTGCTGGACGATGGGCGCCATCGACGGCGATCAGGAGAGGGGGCTGCTGCAGGCGGTGGAAGGCGGCGTCGGCCTGGGGGGCTGGCACGGCGGCATGTGCGACGCCTTCCGCAACAACTGCGGCTACCAGATGATGACGGGGGGCCAGTTCGTCGGCCATCCCGACGGCGTCAAGGACTACACCGTCGACATCACCGCCCCGGAGGATCCCGTCGTCCGCGGTCTGGACGATTTCCGCATGCACTCGGAGCAGTACTACATGCACGTCGACCCGGGCAACGAGGTGCTGGCCACCACGACCTTCGACGCCCGCAGCGCGCCTTGGGTCAAGGGCACCATGATGCCCGTGGTCTGGAAGCGGATCTGGGGGGAGGGCCGGGGGTTCTTCTCGTCCCTCGGCCACGTGGCCGCCGACTTCGAGGTGCCCGAGGCCCGCGAGATTCAGCGCCGCGGCCTGCTGTGGTCCGCCCGACAGGAGGAGGAGTCATGAATCCAGGATGCAGGAGAAACCCCGCTCTGCTGGCGGCCGCCCTCGCGGCTGTCGGCCTGTGGTCCGGCGGCCCGTGGACCGCAGCCGCCGAGGCCCGCGGCTTCCGGGGCAACATGCTGCCCAACGCCGAGGCCGTGGGCGCCGGCTGCAACCTCTGCCACGTCTCCGGCGGCGGCAGCCCGCGCAACGGGTTCGGCCTCGACGTGGAGGCCCTGGTCACGGTCAACGGCCGCGAGGTCTTCTGGACGCCGGAGCTGGCCGCCCTCGACTCCGACGGCGACGGCTTCACCAACGGCGAGGAGCTTGGCGATCCCGAAGGGACCTGGGAGGCCGGGGACGATCCTCCGGGCGATGCCGCCCGGGTCACCGATCCCGCCGACCCGGAGAGCCACCCTCCCGAGGCGGTGTCCACGGCCGTCCGCACGTCCGCCTGGGCGCGGATCAAGGCCCTGGTCGGGGCCGCCCACTGACGCGGGGCGGACGCCGCCCCTGACGACGAGGGCGGGGTCCGGGCGGGTGGACCGCCGGCCTGGGGCGGCCCTCAGCGGCGGGAACGGAAGCAGGTCCGCCAGGCCGACCGGACCAGGCCGAGGATGGCGCCCACCGTGTCCCGC
>JAJDTN010000447.1 GCA_022827165.1 Candidatus Latescibacterota bacterium | reverse complement strand
GCCCTCGGCGAAGCCGTCGGGGCCGATCTCCAGGATCTCCTCGAGACCTGCCGTGATCCCGGCGACCTCGCTCTCCTGCAGGACGGGTCCGCTGTTGAGGAACCCGTCCTCGTGGAACCGCTCGATCTGTTCGGAAGTGAGCATCCGGCCTCTTCGCCTCGGGTGGCGGGCAAGTGTACGCCGGGGGGATGGGATCTTCAATCGCCGGCGCCGCTCACCCTTGAATCCCCCCTCGGCGCGGCCCTTCGTTCTCCCCGCCCTCTCCCCCATTCCCGATGGAAGGCCACCGTGACCGAATCCGACTGGCTCCGCTACCTGTTGCCCCTGCCCCGTCAGGTGTCGATCCCGGGCTCGGTGAAATGCCCGCGAACCGCGATCCGCGTCGCCGCCGCCGGACCCGCCGACGAGGTCCTGGAGGAGGCCGTCGCTCTCCTCACCGAGGCGGTGGGCCAGCCCTGCGAGGGGGAGCCGCGGCTCACCGTCACCCTCGGCCGGATCAACGACCTCGACGCCGTCCCGGAGGACCGCCTGGCCGGCGCCCGCCATCGCGGGCAGGCCTACGTGATCACCTCCCCCTCGGCGGAGGAGATCGTCATCGCCGGCGGCTCGAGCGTGGGGGCCTTCTACGGCGCCGTCACCCTGGCCCTGCTCCTCGACGCGTCGGCCGGCGCCGACGACCTGGAGGTCCCGCTACCCGAGATCGCCGACTGGCCGGAGATCGAGGAGCGCGGCGTCTGGAACTTCCCCGACGCGCCCGGCTGGGTGCCGTGGATGGCCGGCCTCAAGCTCAACTACGGCAAGATGGCCGACGTCTCCCTGGGACAGGTGGAGCGAGGCCGGCCGGTGTCGGCGCAGATCGACGCCGATCTCATGGAGCGGGCGCGGCGGCGCGGATTCAACTACGTGCCGCTGATCTCGCACCTGAACTTCCTCCACGACACCGGGATCTTCCGCGCCTACCCGGAGCTGGCCGGCAAGGGCGACGAGGCCCTGGCGGGGCGCTACTTCGCCCACAAGCTCGGCAACCAGCACCGGGCGCCGTGCGCCTCGGAGCCGGTCCTCGTCGACCTGCTCACCGAGTGGATGCTCTCCATCTGTGAGCAGGGGGCCGGCGAGATCAGCTGCTGGCTCAGCGAGCGGCCCTGCCAGTGCCAGTGCGAGCGCTGCACCCCCGTGGGCCAGTTCGTGCTGGAGACCCGCGCTTTCGTCGCCGCCTGGGAGCGCGCCCGCCGCGACCACCCGGGCCTGGTGATCCGCATCTTCTCCTCCACCACCACCCCGGAGCAGGACGAGCGTGTCCTGGCGGAACTGCCGCAGGAGGTGCGCTTCGAGCGCGCCTGCGCCACCGCCATGGAGCGCTGGCGCAACCTGCCGCGGGACCGCTTCGCCAACCCCTGCCTCGACGCCGCCGCCGCCGCCGGACGCTGGATCGCCAGCTACGACATGCCCCTGCAGGCCTACGGCAACGTCGACACGCCGGAGTTCAAGGTGCCCCAGTTCTCGGCCCAGCGGGTGCGGGACTTCGCGGCGCAGCTGGCGCGGCGGGGCTACGCCGGCGCCTACGGCATGATGGCCTGGGGCAACCTGACCCGCCAGACCAGCGGCTTCAGCGTCAGCGCCCTGGCCGAGTACGCCTGGAACCCCGGCGGCCGCAGCGTCCAGGAGTTCGCCGAGGCCTGGGCCACGCGCGAGGGTATCTCGGACCCGGCCGCCGTCGGCGCCTGGGCCGAGCTGCTCGGCCAGGTCGAGTTCGACGTGTACGACTCCGACTTCCCCATGTGCTGGTCCTGGGGCCACGCGGCGGCGATGGTGGAGGAAGGACGGGCGCCGCGCTTCGGCGACGGCATGTTCCGCCACTTCTCCTGCGAGGAGGAGTTCGAGGCGAAGCTGGAGATCTGCCGGAAGGCGGCCGAGCTGGTGGTGGGATTGGAGCGCGGGGACCTGGCGCTGGCCACCGAAGTGGTGGGCTCGTACGTGGCCCTGATCCGGGCGGTCTGGAGGATCGCCCACGAAATGGCCCACGCCGACCGGACCTCGGAGGCCGGTCAGCGCGGGCTCATGAACCGCGTGGAAGATCTGGAGGAGGCCGGGAAGGCCAACGTCGAGGCGATCCGGGCCTGGCGCTCACACCTGGGGCCGGAGCCGTGGAACCAGCGCGTCCACGACGCCATCGCCGGCACCCAGGACACGGTGGAGCGCATCGCCCGCCACGTGCGCGACCGCTACATCTACTAAGAGCGCGGCGGGCGGGCGGCCGGGCTCAGCCGGTGACGGCGGCGTGCATCTCCGTCCAGTCGTCGAGGTTGTTGAGGTTCACCGCGTCGAGGATCGAGCCGTCGTCGGCGACGCCGGCGGCCGACAGGATCGAGCCCCGGGTGTCGTCGTCGTGGTCATAGCCGCGGATGGCGGCGTTGGAGGCGTCGATCTCGTCCTGGGAAATGCTGCCGCCCCGCTGCTGCACGACCCAGGCCTCGAACTGGGCATAGGTGGGCAGGTTGGACTTGATGTAGCCCACGGCGGCGTCGCGGTCGATGCCGAGGCCGTCGAGGACCATCTGGTCGAAGCCCTGGCCGCACTCGTCGTAGCCGTCCTCGAGCTGTCCCTTGGCGCTCAGCAGCACCTTCGACCACAGCCTCGGCAGGTGGATGGCCCCGAGGGGACCGGCCAGGTCCGAGCTGATCAGTGGAATCGTGCCCATGTTCGTTCCTCCAATGCGGGCCGTGAGGGGAGGCCCTGTAAGGGGTTGAGGGGGGCGGAGATATAGGACGGCCCGGTTTCGGGCGTCAAGCGGCGGGATTGCGGGGCCCCCGGCGGCCGGCTATGCTGCACGCCGCCCGGGATACCACCCGATACCAAGGAGCGCGGAGATGCACGTCGGCACGCAGCAGTTCAGCACCAGCGATCACGATCTGGAGTTCCTCGCCCGCCACGGCGTGACCGCCAAGAACGAGAACAACATCACCTTCCACCGCGAGTACGGGTGGGACGTGAAGGAGCTGATCGAGAAGAAGGAGAGGTGCGAGCGCTTCGGCGTCGACATGGAGATGGTGGCGATCCCCGTCCACTCCCTCGGCGTCGACGGCTGCAGCACCCCTCACTACATGCGCGGCCGCTACGACGAGGGAGACAAGGAGATCGAGCTGGTCTGCAACATGATCCGCCAGGCCTCCGAGGCCGGCATCCCGGCGGTGAAGTACTTCCTTTGCGAGATGGAGAACCAGCGCACCGAGTCGGTCCCCCTGGGGCGGGGCAACTCGCGCTACAGCACCTGGGACTTGGAGAAGGCCGACGACTCGCCGCGCTACGACGAGCCGCTCACGGCGGAGCAGAACTGGGAGCGCATCACCTACTACCTGGAACGGGTCGTGCCGGTGGCCGAGGAGTGCAAGGTGCGCATGGCCTGCCACCCCTGCGACCCGTGGCTGCCGCCGGGCTTCAAGGGTGTCGACCGCGTCCTCGGCGGCCCCGAGGGCTTCCGGCGCTTCATCACCATCTGCGAGAGCGACTACCACGGCGTCAACCTGTGCCTCGGCTGCATGGCCGAGGCGTCCACCGACCCGCGCAACGAGGTGCCGGAGATCATCCGCTACTTCGGGTCGCGCAACAAGATCTTCCTCTGCCACTTCCGCAACATCGTCGGGGGGCGCAACAAGTTCCAGGAGGTGTGGCCGGACGAGGGCGTCATGAGCATGCACCGCAACATCCGCGCCCTGCAGGAAGTGGGCTACCCGCACATGGTCGTGCCCGACCACGCCCCCGGCCACCCCGACTCCGACGCCTACCAGGCCTGGGCCTACGAGTTCGGCTACATCCAGGCGATGATCCAGTCGGTGACCGACGAGGACTGAGCCCCCGCGAGGCGCCGCCTCTACAGGGCGGAGGCGCGCCTCATCAGCTCGGCCCGGGCCTCGGCGAAGAGGGCGATCAGCCGCGCCCGCACCGCTTCGTCGCTGAAGACGCCGATGCGCTCGGCCCAGGCGGTGCCGCCCTCCATGTGGGTGAGCAGGTACTCGCCGTCGGCCTCCTCGAAGGCGCCCCTCCGGCCGACGTCGACGTAGACCGGCGACGAGTGGGCCATCACCGGGCCGGCGTCGGTGGCGTACGGCCCCCAGCAGCGCGCCGCGATCCAGCAGGGCTCCCCGCACTCGATCTCCGTCTGGAGCGTGACCGAGCGCTCCCCTTCTCCGGCCGTCTCCCGCTCCCGGGGGACGCCGTTGACGACGAGTTGCACCGCCGTCAGGGGCCAGACGCTCCAGGCCCGGGCGTCCACTTCGACGGTCCCGCCGTTGCCTGGCAGGTCCAACTGGCCGCCCATGGGCACCCCGTCGACGCGCAGGTCGATCATGGCGCCGGTGCTGGCGAAGGTCTGGCCGCTGCGCACCGCCCGGCACCAGTTGTCGAAGGTGAACTCCCGGCCCTCGGGGATGCGCGCATAGGTCCGCGAGCCCCCGAGGATGCGGCCGTTCGACATCTTGTCGGTGCCGCCGACGATGGGCAGCTTCTGGCCCACGTTCAGCCAGCGGTAGTAGCCGCGCTCGCCCTGGCCGATCTCCTCCCCCTGCCAGACCCAGCACATCTCCGCCGCGTCGGCCTGGCCGAGGACGATGTTGGCGGCGTTCTCGAAGTCCGGCACCGGCATGTGGGGCATGATCACCAGGCCTCCCTGGGCGCGGCACTCCTCGGCCCAGTCGGCCATGAGCGCCTGGATCTCGCCGCCGACCCAGTCCTCCTGCGGCCCGCCGGTGCACATGGGGGCCACCAGTTCGCGCAGGCCCAGGAGGCTGATGTGGCCGAGGACGTGCTGGCGGTTCTCCTGGCTCACGTAGACCAAGTGGTTCTCCGTCGACGTGGGGGCCACGCCGCCGGTGAACTCCTCCCAGCTGGTGAACAGCCGCCCCCACTGGCTGGCCAGCAGGTGCACCACGTTCAGGTCCTCGCCCTCGGCCTCCAGCACGCTCGACTGGGAGGAGAGGAAGTGGACGTGAGTATCGCCGGAGAAGAAGCCCTCGGCCTTCATGTCGAAGGCGCGCTTCACGGGCAGGGTCAGGTGCCGCTGCCCGGGCTTGATCTCCAGCTGGCGGCGGGTGGGCTCGTACTCGAAGCCGCGCGCCACCTCGACGAAGCTGGCTCCCACGGGCAGCTCGATCTGGCAGGTGCCGTCGATGTAGGCGTAGGGGGTGCCGCCCGTCTTGCAGTCGCCCCCCATGTCCTCGAACCAGGCGATGTTGACGTCGGCCTGGTGGCCGTGGGGGGCGAGGTAGACCCCCTCCTTCGAGCGGAAGTGGACGCGGCAGCCCACGGGATCCCCCGTGTCGGCGTCGACGACGCGGACGTGCACCCACTGGCGGCCCTCGCCGTCCACCACCTGCACGCGCACGGGACCTGACTCGGCCCCGCCCCGCTCCAGGACCTCGCCCCAGCGGAAGCCGGCGCCGGCTTCTCCGGCCTTCACCTCCAGGTTGGCCCGCGGCGAGCCGTGGACCTCCACCTGGCCTCCCGGTCCGACCCGCTGTCCGCCGCGGCCCCAGCCGGTCTCGTCGGTGGTGAGGAAGTCCTCGCCGGGGACGAAGAGGTCGTCCTGGCGCGCCACGACCCCCCGGTCGACGCCGATCTCCGGGGCTTCCTCGCCGCCCTCCACCGTCACCGTCACGGTGCGCCGCCGCTCCCAGTGGAAGGGGTCGTCCTCCTCGTTGCACAGGGTGACGGCTCCGAGGACGATGGGTGTCTCCGTCGCCGCCTCGAGGACGACCTCGGCGATCTCCGCCTCCGGGCGGTCCACGGGCAGGTCGAAGAGCCACCAGCCCGTCAGGTCGCCGCCCATGGCGCCCGGGCCGCCGGCGGGACGGCCGTCGGCGCGGTCGGAGCGCGAGTACACGCCCACCTGGGCGCCGCCGTAGCCGACGGCCGGCTCGTGCAGGCTGGTGGAATCGAAGTGGCGGCAGTTGCGGCAGAGGAAGGGATGGTGTCCCCAGGGGGCGTTGATGTCGTGGATCTCCCAGCGCCGCCGCAGGGGCTGCGCCGTCTCGGAGCCGTCGGCGAAGCGGACGAGGTACTGGCCGAGGCTCTCCCCCGCCCCTTCGAGGGTGGCCCACTCCCCGTCCACCGGAGCGCAGGCGTGGGCGAAGAGCAGTCGGCGCGCCGTTCCGCCCACGGGGATGACGACGCTCGACACGGTGCCCTCCCCGGCCGCGGCGACCACGAAGCGGCGCTCCGCGTCGGCACCCGCCAGGTGGAAGGGGACGCCGAGGAAGAGGCACTCTCCCGCCGGCAGGCCGTCCAGCGGCGTCGCGTGGGGGTCGTCGCCGCGGGGCCACAGCCAGCGGCCGCCGCCGAGATCGACGTTGCGGGTTCCGGCATTGCACAGGCCGGACAGGTCCAGGGGTCGGAAGGAGTCGTTCATCCGTGTCCTCCGCCGGCGAGCACGCCGGCATAGTAGTCCAGGGGAAGGTTGCCGCCGCTGAGGACGCCCACGATCCGCTTCCCCGCCAGGCGGGAACCCAGACGGGCCGCCGCCGCCAGGGGCGCCGCCGCCGCCCCCTCGGCCACGAGCCGGGCGTCGCGGGCGTACCAGCGGATCGCCTCCTCGATCTCGCCGTCGTCCACGAGGACGAGGTCGTCGAGCAGGCGCCAGAGGATCTCCAGGGGCATCTGAAAGGGGACGCGCGTGGCCAGGCCCTCGTGGGCGGTTCTCATCTCCGCCTCCACGTCGAGGCGGCGCTGGGTCCAGGCGCGCCAGACCGCGGGGGCCGCCGAGGACTGCACACCGATGACCTCGATCCCGGGGTTCCGGGCCTTGGCCACCAGGCAGGTCCCGGCGGCGCCGCTGCCGCCGCCCACCGGCACCAGGATCACCTCCGTCTCCGGCGCCGCCTCTAGGATCTCCACCGCCATGGTGCCGGCGCCGGCGATCAGCTCGGGCTCGTTGGCCGAGTGCACGTAGCGGCGGCCCTCCCGGCGGGCGACCTCCTCCACCTCCACCCGGGCCTCGTCGAAGTCGCGGCCATGGCGGCGCACCTCGGCCCCCAGCCTCTCCATGGCTTCCAGCTTTGCGGGATTGGCGCCCTCGGCCGGGGCGTAGATCACCACCGAGGCGCCGAAGCGGGTGCCGGCCCAGGCCATGGCCTGCCCGTGGTTGCCGGTGCTGGCGCTGATCAGGCCGCGGGCCCTCTCCTCTTCCGACAGGTGTCCCACCACGTTGAGGGCGCCGCGGACCTTGAAGGCGCCCACGGGCTGGAAGCTCTCGCACTTGACCCGGTAGTCGCAGCCGAGCCGCCTCGACAACGCCTCGCTGCGCACCAGGGGCGTGGGCTCCAGGTGATCGGCGATGAAGGCCCGGGCCGCGTCGACATCGGTCGCCGTGGGAGGAGGCCGGGTCATGGCCGGTGCTCGCGCACGGCGGCCAGGGCTTCGCCCAGGTGACGGCGGTAGAGGTCCAGGTCGAGGCCGACGGCGAGGATGCGGTAGCCCTTGTCGAGCAGCTCGCGGGCCTCCTCGGCGGTGGCGGCGAGGCGGCCCAGGGCCTTGCCCTCGGCCTCGCAGGCGCGGCGCACCTCGTCCTCGGCGGCGAGGTAGTCGGGGTGGTCGAAGAGGCCCGGGCGGCCGCTGAAGTTGGCCAGGTCGAACTGGCCGATCCAGAGGACGTCGATCCCCTTGACGGCGGCGATCTCCGGGGCGTTGCGGACCCCCCAGGGGCTCTCGATCTGGGCGATCACCAGGGTGCGCTCGTTGGCCTGCCGCATCTTCTCCTCCAGCGGCTCGCCGGTGCGGTAGTCGTCGTGGGCGACGCCGAAGGCGGCTCCCCGGCGCCCGGTCAGGGGATAGCGGCAGAACCCGGCCAGGCTCCGGGCCTGGTCGGCGTCGTCGACCATGGGCGCCATGACCCCGAGGGCGCCGGCGTCGAGGACCCGCGCCGCGAAGTGGTACTCCGCCGTGGGGATGCGCACGAAGGGCACCGCGCCGGTGCAGCCGCAGGTGGCCACGAGGCCGCGGATCGTCTCCATCGACCAGGCGGTGTGCTCCATGTCGAAGAGCACGAACTCGGCGCCGGCGTTGTCGGCGAGACGGGCCACGCCGGTGGTGCCGAACTCCATCACCATGGTGCCCAGGGACCGGCCGCCCTCCTGCAGGCGGCGCCTCACGGGGTTCTCTCTCATTCGCCCCTCCTGCGGCGGGCGCAGGCATCCAGCTTCGCCCGGAAGGTCTCCGTCTCCAGCACCTCGGCGTTGACCACGTGATCCGGCGCCCGGCCCTCGGAGACGGCGAGGATGCCGGCGAAGGCGCTCTCCCCCATGAGGCGGAAGCTCTCGTCGGTCCAGGCCAGGGAGTGGGGCGCCACGATGACGTTGTCCTGCTCCAGGAGCGGGTCTCGCGGATCGACGGGCTCCTCCTCGAAGACGTCGAGGGCGGCGCCGGCGACGGCGCCCTCCCGCAGCGCCGCGGTGAGGGCCGCCTGATCGACGATGGGCCCGCGGGCGACGTTGATCAAATGGGCCGTAGGCTTCATCCGTTCAAGCTCCGCGGGGCCGATGAGGTGGCGGGTCTCCGCGGTCAGGGCGCAGCAGACGAGGACGAAGTCGGCCTCGTCGAGCAACTCCGGCAATGATACCAGCCTCGCTCCCAGGCCGGCGGCGGCCTCGGCGTCGGCGAAGGGATCGGCGGCGACCAGGGTCATCCCGAAAGGCGCGCACAGACGCGCGATCTCGCCGCCGATGTTGCCCAGCCCCACCAGCCCCAGGGTTCGCCCCCGCAGGCCGAGGCCCATGTAGTCGGCCTTCTCCGCCCAGCGCCCCTCCCGCGTGAGCCGGTCCTTGAGGGGCAGGCGGTGGGCCAGGGCCAGGAGGAAGGCCATGGCGGCGCTGGCCACGGGGCGGCGCACGCCGTCGGGGGTGATGGTCACCGCCACCCCGGCGCGCGTGCAGGCCTCCAGGTCCACCGAGTCGTAGCCGACGCCGATGCGGGCCACCACCGCCAGGCGCCCGGCCCCCTCCAGGGTGGCGGCCGAGATCCGCGGACTCAGCACCAGCAGGGCGTCGCAGCCGGCGGCGGCCTCGGCGGGCACCTCCTCGGCCCCGGCGCTCAGGTTGTGCCACTCCACGCCCCCGGCGCGGTCGAGGGCGGAGAGGTCGATGTCGGGAAAGGCCTGCCCGCCTTCGGGGCGCAGGAAGTCGACGGTGAGGCCGACGCGGAACATCCTCATCCTCCCCCGGAGCGGATCCGGGCCTCGGCCTCGCTCAGGGCGGCGGCGTTGTCCCAGGCGGCGATGCGCTCGGCCCGGGCCTGCTCGGTCTCTCCGCCAAGCCGCCCGGCCGCGGCGATCAGGGCGGGCAGGGCGCGGACGACGTTGTCGACGATCGTCACCGTGGCGGCGCGGGCCGTGCGCGACAGCGGGTTCAGGTCGACGGTCAGGACCTGCCGTCCCATGCGCCGGAGCGCCTCGCAGCGGTCGCCGTCCTCGAGGGGGACGAAGATCGCGTCCGCCTTCAGGATGCCCTCCGGATGGACGAGCCGGCGGTTCGAGGCGACCCCCTCCAAGGCGGTCCCGTCCTCGGGTAGCAGCACCCGTTCGGCGCCGTGGTCCCGCAGGTGGGCGGCGACGGCGCCCTCGCGCTCGCGGGAGCCGTGGAAGATGTTGACCTCCAGGGGGGCGCCGGTCTGCCGCGAGAGCCGCACCAGCTCGCCGGGGACCAGGGCGGCGGCGTTGCCGTTCACCGAGAGCACCGGATGCTCCGCCGCCAGCAGCCAGGCCGCCGCCGCCTCGCAG
>JAJDTN010000208.1 GCA_022827165.1 Candidatus Latescibacterota bacterium | reverse complement strand
GCCCCCGGGAGATCCCGCGGAAGGCCTCGTGCTCGATCAGGTCGAGGAGGATCCGCACCCCCTCGCGCATGCGGTCGAGATCGACGGACTCTGTGAGGTAGTTGTAGTCGAGCAGCGGCCGGCGCCCGGGATCGGCGGAGGCCAGGCGCAGGCTGCCGGCGCCGGCGGCCAGGTAGATGGAGGCCACCAGGTTGAAGCCGACGATCTCGGCGTCGTTGTAGTAGCCGCCCCGGGGGGCACTGGATCCGGGGTGGAGGAACATGTCGTTGCGCAGGTTGGAGCCGGCGGCGGTATAGCGGCACCCCATCTGGAGCGCCGGACCTTCCCCGGTGCCGAGGAAGGCGGGCTCCGCCTCGACGCTGAGTCCGCACTGGGGGTGGCAGCGCAGGTTGCCGCCCACCCCCGGCAGGTCCGCCCGCACCGGGATGCCGAGGGCCTCCAGGTCACCGGCGGGTCCGATGCCGGAGAGCAGCAGCAGCTGGGGAGAGCCGATGGCCCCGCCCGTGAGCAGGATCTCACCGGCGGCGATGCGCTCCACTCCGGCGGGACCGCGGACCTCCACGGCCGCGGCGCGGCCCCCTTCGAGGACGATCCGCGCGGCTGGGGCGTCGCCGCGGATCTCCAGGTTCGGGCGCGCCCGGACCTCGGCGGTCAGGTAGCCGAGGGCGGCGCTCCAGCGGATGCCGCCGGCGTTGTTCAGCGGCAGGGGTCCGACCCCGGTGGAGTCCGGGTCGTTGTGGTCGGGGCAGTCGGGCTGGCCACGGTCGTGCAGGGCGTCGTAGAAGGCCCTCTGCTCGGCGGCGCAGGCCTCGTAACGGAAGCGGTGGACGGGGATCGGCCCCTCGGCGCCGTGGAAGTCGCCGCCGAAGTCGGGGTCGGCCTCGATCCGCTTCAGGCAGGGCAGGACTTTCTCCCAGCTCCACTCCGGATTCCCGGCGGCGGCCCAGCCGTCGTAGTCCTCCGGGACGCCGCGCAGGAAGATCTGGGCGTTGACGGCGCTGGAGCCGCCCACCAGACGGCCGCGGGGGACGTACATGTCCGGGTGGCTGTCGGTGGCGCGCGCCCGGTAGCCCCAGCCGAAGCGCGTGTTGTAGCCGAAGGCCCGGGACCAGATGCCCGGCTCGCCGTAGGCCCGCCGCACCTCCGCGGGCAGGTCCTCCGGGTCGGGGAAGTCGGGGCCCGCCTCCAGCAGCAGCACCCGCCGGCCGGCCCCGGAGAGGCGCGCGGCGAGGACGCAGCCGGCGGCGCCGGCGCCGACGAGGACGGTGTCCCAGCTCACGGGGCCGACCTCACCGCTTCGACCACGTCGAGGAGGCTCAGCCCCGTGTGGTACCCCGGGTCGGCGTCGGCCGTGCCCGGGATCGCCGGGGATACGGAGCCGTCGGCGGCGCGCATCTGCACCGCCATGAGGTGGACCTCGGGCCGCAGGAAGTGCTCGAAGAAGGCGTTGTGGCAGGCGGCCCAGATGCGCAGGCACCGGCGCTTCGCCCCGTCGTCGTCCAGGGCCCGCCAGCCGAGGGCCGCGGTGCGGATCGTCTCGGGCAGGCTCCACCAGGGCATGTCGGTGTGGATCGGGCGGCGGGCCACGAGGTCGTAGGCCTTGCAGATGCCGCCCGGCCCCGGCTGGAAGCCGTAGCCGAAAACCTGGTCCATCACCCGGAAGAGATCAGCGGTCGGGCCGGCGTCCTCGGGCCGGCTCCCCGCCTCACCCAGGAGCTTGAAGGCGAGCCCGACGAACTCCAGGGCGTGGCCCGGGTCGGAGAGGATGCAGCCCTCGTCGAGCAGGGGCTCCCCCTCGTCGTCGACGAACTCCCAGAAGTCGCCCTCCTGGAACGCCGGGCGGCCCTCCAGGTTGGCGTGGTTGTCGAGGACGTGGCGGACCATGCGGAGCCCGTCGTCGGCGGCGCCGGGAAGCCCGGCCCGGGCGCCCAGGGCGGCGGCCCCGAGCTGGATCATGTACGGCCCGTGGCCGTGGCGGCCGGGCAGGGTCTCGATCGGGTTCGTCGGGTCGAGGGGCTGCTGGTCGCTGGCGAAGCGCCGCGACCAGATGTCGGCCGAGACCCGCTCCATCCACTCCACGGCCTCGGCCTCGGCGGCGGAATCCCCGAGGAGGCGGGCGCCGGCGAAGAGGCCCCTGGCGCCGAAGAGGTCGCTGAAGCCGCTCGGCGTGGCGGCGGTGATCTCCACCGGCTCGCGGCGGTCCCCGGGGCCGAGGGCGAAGGGCGAGCCGTCGGGGGACATGAAGAAGAACAGGTGGCCCTCGTTGCGGTCGCGCAGCCGGCGCACCGAGCCGAGGACGGCGGCGGCCATGGCGCGCAGCCGCGGGGCCAGCTCCCGTAGCGGGGGGCGGGGGTCGGCCTCGGCCCAGAGGGCGTGACCGGCCACGGCCTCCAGCCCACGGCCCTGGATCCAGCCGTAGATGGTGTCGCGCCCCCGCACCAAGTCGCCGGCCGGGTGGTCGCGCCCGGTGCGCAGGTCGAGCTTGGTGTCGACGAAGGGGTAGGTCCCGCCGTGGCGCTCGAAGCGCTCGACCACGGCCTGGATGTTGGCCAGGCAGATCGCCTCGTAGTCGGCCGCCGCCGCCCGCAGGTCGGCCGGGGCCGGGTTCTCGGGCAGGCGGCTGTCCCGGAAGACGAGGTTCTCGGATTCGCGGTTCATGGATTGGGCTCCTCGCTGTCCAGCCGGATGGCCGTCGTGACGTCGTCCGAGACAAAGAGAACTCGAAGGCCGCCCCCGAGGGCCTGCGCGTACGACCGCAGCGTGGACAGCCGCATATCGCGCCGGCGCTCCAGCTTGGACAGGTCGGACTGGGAGATGCCCATTCGTCCGGCGACCTCCACCTGGGTCATCCCCTGCCGCCGCCGGAGGGCCGCGGGTTCCACCTCCTCCGACGGCGCGGCGCCCTCGGCGCCCTCGGCGCGCACCCGGCAACGGTCGATCCACGACCGCCAGAGCGAGGAGGTCCCGTACATCGGGTAGGCGTCCACCAGGCGCAGCACCTTGGCGGCGAGCTCACCCATCGGATCCCGGCGGATGGCCCTGGCCATCGGCCGCCAGTCATCGAGATCGCCTCGTTGCAGAATATCGACGATGGCTGCCAGCGGCAGCGCTTCGGCCGGAGTGCCGGAGACGACCTCCAGGTGACGGTGGTTCACGGCGAATCCCCCGCGAGCCGATCGAGGACTCCGACGGCGATCCGGCGGCAGGTGTCGGCCACGGTCCGCCAGTCGCGCCATCGATCCACTTCCGACAGGTCGTCGGGACGGGGTTCGGCCAGTTGCCTGGCCACCTGGGTGGCGACACGGCGGCCGCCGGGCCCGAGTTGATCGGCGTAGTAGCGGTCCATCCCTGCGGTCACGCCAACCGCCTCCCTGTGGCCAAGTCGGTCGCCAAGGGCGGCGAAGTCGAGATAGTCGCGGGTTGCATTCCGCATCAGGCAGAGCCACGCCTTGATGCGGGCGATCTCGGACAGGGTCGGCACCCGCAAGCTGCGTTCTCCGACCGCCGCCTCTTCGACCTCCAGGGGCCGCCGGCGGATGAGGTTCCGGATCCCCGTTTCCACACCGTCGAGACGTCCCAGGATCAGCACCGGCCGCTGCACTCGCGCCGTGATCCAACCCTCGGTTGCCTCGAGATCGGCCAGAACATCGTCGAAGCGATCGCGCAGGTTCTGGAGGACATGGCCGTCGTCGAGCGATATCCGGTGTCCGGCATGGTGAACGGCCGCGGAACCACCGACCAGAACGGCGTCGGGCACCAACTCCTGCAGCCGCGCCGCGGCCACGAAGACATCCTCCATCCCCCGGGTTTCCATGGCGATAGTGATTGTCAATCGCCACTCCATAGAGGGCAAGCCCGCCAGGCAGTGCTCTCGGCCGACGTAGGGAAGACGCGCTCTCGGGTCACCAGGACAGGCCCTGTCTCCTGGCTGCCTGAGCGGCCGAAAGAGTTGCGCCGCCCCGAGCGGCAGTCTTCAGTGCCTCCCTCAACTGGCCGGCGAATACTACGCGTATCTCCAAGCCGGCGTCGGGGTTCTCCACCTCGGCTATCCGACGACTGCGCTCTGCGCGAAGTTGTCGAGACCCTCCCTGTCTCGTCTCGGATTGGCTTGCCACGAGCTACCTCAGCAGGCTCCGCCGCCCCACGACGCTGCACAGCGGGCAGGAGGCGAGGTCGTGGCCGCGGGCCGGGCAGTGCTCGCGGCCGAAGTAGATGATCTGCAGGTGGAGGCGGTTCCAGGTCTCCTCGGGGAAGACGCGCTTCAGGTCCTTCTCGGTCTGCTCCACGTTCCGGCCGCTCGACAGTCCCCAGCGAAAGGCGAGGCGGTGGATGTGGGTGTCCACGGGGAAGGCGGGCTTCCCGAAGGCCTGGGCGACGACGACGGAGGCGGTCTTGTGGCCGACGCCGGGCAGGGCCTCCAGCTCCTCCAGGCTCTCGGGCACCCGGCCGCCGTGGCGCTCCAGGAGCAGCTCCGAGAGGCGGTGGATGTTCCTCGACTTGCCCGGGGCCAGGCCCACGGTGCGCACGATCTCCAGGATCTCCTCCACCTCCAGCTTCACCATCTTCTCGGGCGTGTCGGCGCGGGCGAAGAGGGCGGGGGTCACCTCGTTGACCTTGACGTCCGTGGTCTGCGCCGAGAGCAGCACCGCGATGAGCAGCTCGTAGGGGCTGCGGTGGGACAGCGGGATCGGCGGCATCGGGTAGAGGCCGTCGAGGGTTTCCAGGATGAAGGCCGCCTTCTCCGCCTTGGTCAGCGCCCGGGCCGCGGCCATCACGGGTGCTCGGCGAGAAAGGCGTCGATCAGGCGCCGGGAGATGCTGATCGGGTCGGGCAGCGATGGCGGCAGCCGGCGGGCGCTGTACCAGCCGGCGTCGACGATCTCGTCGTCGTCGACGGCGATCTCGCCGCCGGCCCAGCGCGCCCGGAACCCGACCATGAGGGAGTGGGGGAAGGGCCAGGGCTGGCTGGACTGGTACGCGATCTCGGTGACCTCCAGGCCCACCTCCTCGCGGATCTCGCGGGCCACCGCCTCCTCCAGGGTCTCGCCGGGCTCGACGAAGCCGGCGATGATCGAGTAGCGGCCCCGGGGGAAACGGGCGTTGCGCGCCAGCAGGAACTCCGCCCCCTTGTGGATCAGGGTGATCACCGCCGGCGCCACCCGCGGGAAGCAGAGCAGGCCGCAGGCCGGGCACTGGCGGGCGCGGTCGCTGGCGTGGGGCCGGGTGGCGGCGCCGCAGCGGCCGCAGAACCGGTGGGTGCGGTCCCAGTCGAGGATCTGGAAGGCGCGCCCGGCGAGCTGGAAGGTCTCCTCGTCGAGGGCGCCGTAGAGGCTGCGCAGGCCCTGCAGATCCATCCCCGCCGGGGGCTCGGCGTCGTCGCCGAGATCGACGGCGAAGCAGTGGAGGCCGCCGCTGCGGCCGAGATAGTGGGGGTCCCCGAAGGCGGGGGCGATCTCGTCGAAGGAGGCCGCCTTCGGCAGCAGACCGTCGCCGTGGGCCGACTCGGCGCGGTAGAGCAGCAGGTCGCCGCGGAAGGCGAAGAACAGGCACCGGCCGAGGTCGCCCGCCGGCGGGAAGACCTCCGGCTCGAAGCGGGGCCCGTGAGTCACGAGGTCGGCGCCGGGCGCCGTCAGCTCGTCTCCAGCACCCAGCCGCCGGCCAGGCTCTCCCATCGCTGCCGCCAGGCCTCGGAGCCGTCCTCCTCCCACACCTCCAGGCGGATCCCCCGGACATTGCCCTCGGGGAAGCCGGTCATCCTCTCGACACCGGGGTAGCCCCGCGTGTAGTAGCGGCCTCCCCGCGGCATGTGCAGGACGCAGATGTGCTGGGGGATCACGGTCTTGGGGTTTCTGCGGATGCGCTCGAGTTCGCTCTCGTCCACCTCGACGCCGAGTCCGGGGCCGTCGGGGATGGGGGAGCTGCCCTCGGCGACCTCGATGCGGCCCCCGGTGACGTCCTCGTCGTACTGGTCGTCGAGGTTGGTCATGTGGCTCACGTTGGGCAGGACCGCGGCCAGGTGCAGGCCCATCGCCTTGCTCAGGGTGCCGCCGGTGAGCTGGATGACGGTGGAGACGTTGGCCTCGGCGCAGGCGTGGCCGCGGCGGATGGAGAGGGGGATGCCGTGCTCGCCGATCATGTAGAGGTCGGCGCAGCCGTTGATGATCTCGGGGCCGGCGCCGAGGGCGGGCACGTGCATGAGCAGGGGCAGGGAGGTCTTCTCCCGGAGCCGCCGCCAGCCGTCGACGTCGCGCCACACGAGGGGGTCCTCCAGCACGCCCACGACCCACGACTTCTCGATCTCGTCGACGAGGCGCATGACCGAGGTCGAGGTGCGGTTGTGGTTGAAGTCGTAGTGCATCTTGAAGCCGGCGGGCGCCACGTCCTCCACGGCGCGGGTCTGCTCGATGACGCAGTAGTAGTCGCAGGTGTGGACCTTGAAGTACATGTAGCCCTCGTCCACCGAGCGCTGCACCTCGGCGGCCAGGTCCTCCGGGGCGGCGGGGCGGGTCCAGGCGGCGACGGGGACGCGGTCCCGGTGCTTGCGCCCCATGAGCGCCCAGGCGGGCACCTCCAGGCTCTTGCCGACGGCGTCGTAGAGGGCGCCGTGGAGCCCCGTGGGGTGGTCGGCGGAGAGGTGCAGGACCGGGTTCGTGCCCACGAGGGCCGCCTTGCCGTCGTCGGACATGGCGGCGTGGCCGCGCGTGTCCCCCCAGCCGACGACGCCGTTGTCGAGGACGACCTTGTAGACCGTCTGCGTGTCGATGCCGCTGAAGCGGGGCTTCTGGCCGGCGTTGCGCGCCGCCAGCTTCGGGTTGATGAGGATCGTCTCGACGTCGGTGATCTTCATGGATCGGGTGCCTCGGTGAGGGTTGTCGGAGGTTCGGGGCGGCCTACGATAGCACAATCCCCCCGGGGCCGCAGCACCTTGCCGGGGTTGAGGAGGCCCGCCGGATCGAGGGCCGCCTTGATGGCGGCCATGACCTCCACGGCGTCGCCGCACTCGCGCTCCAGGGCGTCGACCTTGCCGAGGCCGATGCCGTGCTCGCCGCTGCACGTGCCCCCCAGGTCGAGGGCGTGATCGACGATCCGCTCGCCGAGGCGGCGGGCCGTGTCCAGCTCCCCGGGGTCGTCCGGATCGATGAGGACGACCACGTGGAAGTTGCCGTCCCCCACGTGGCCGTAGAGGGGCGCCGTCAGCCCGCAGGCGTCGATCTCGCGCCGGGTGCGGTCGATGCACTCGGCCAGGCTCGACACGGGGACGCAGACGTCGGTCACGTACCCCACCGACCCCGGCCGCAGGGCGAGGCTGGCGTAGTAGCCGTCGTGCCGCGCCTGCCAGAGACGCTCCCGCTCGGCCGGCTCGGTGGCCCAGCGGAAGGGCCCGCCGCCGAAGCGGGAGGCGATCCCGTCGGCGGCCCGGGCGGCCTCCTCGACGCGCTCGGCGGTGCCGTGGAACTCCAGGAACAGGGTCGGCCGCGGATCGTGGTCGAGGCCGGCGTAGCGGCGGGTCGCCTCCATCTGCACCTCGTCGAGCAGCTCGCAGCGGGCCGGCGCCGGACCGGGGAGCAGCTCCAGCACGCAGTCCACGGCCGCCGCCACCGCGGGGAAGGGGCAGACGGCGGCCGCCGTGGCCGGCGGCACCGGCGCCAGGCGCAGGCCGACCTCGGTGATCACCGCCAGGGTGCCCTCGGAGCCGACGAGGAGGCGGGTCAGGTCGTAGCCGGCGGCGGACTTGCGGGCCCGCGTGCCGGTGCGCACCACGCGGCCGTCGGCGAGCACCGCCGTCAGGCCGAGGACGTTCTCGCGCATGGTGCCGTAGCCCACGGCCTCGGTGCCGGAGGCGCGGGTGGCGGCCATGCCGCCGAGGGTGGCGTCGGCGCCGGGATCGACGGGGAAGTGCAGCCCCGTGCCGGTCTCCTCGAGGTGGCGGTTGAGCTGCTTGCGGCGCACGCCGGCCTCGACGCGGACATCCATGTCGGCGGCGTTCACCTCGAGGATGCGGTCCATGCGCCGCAGGTCCAGGCAGAGGCCGCCGTGGACGGCGACGATCCCGCCCTCCACGGCGGTGCCGGCCCCGTGGGGGATGACGGGGAAGCGGTGGCGGGAGCAGGCGGCCAGGAGCCGGGAGACCTCGCCGGTGGAGGTGGGGAAGGCGACGGCGTCGGGCGGCTCCGGGTGGTGGTGGGAGGCGTCCCGGGCGCGGGCCTCGCGGTCGGCGGCGGAGGTGCTCAGGCGGTCCCCGAGGATCGACCGGAGATCGTCGAGGAGAGGGCCGGAAAGCGTGGGGCGGGACTTCACAGAAGCAGTTAGATACGGCAGCGCAACAGAGGGCAGGAGAAGCTGATCGGCATCTCTCCCACACGGGAGGACCGGGTCCCCGGCCGCATGTAGTGGATGGCGAAGGCGCGGCGTCTGCGGCCGGTGCGGTTCGGCCGGGTGTGGTGCAGGGTCTGGCAGTGGTGGAACATGAAACCCCCGGCCGGCAGGTCGGCGACGAAGGCGGAGTCGGCGCCCTCGGTGCCGGCGTCCAGGAGGACGTCGCCGCGCTCGTGCTCGACGGGGGCCACGTGCGAGCCCGGGATCAGGTGCATGGCGCCGTTGTCGGCGTTGACCTCGTCGAAGGTGAGCCAGCAGCTCACCAGGTCCGCGGGCAGGCACTGCCAGTAGGCGTTGTCCTGGTGCCAGTGGATGGGGCCGCCGTGGTGGGCGGGCTTGTAGAGGGCCTGGTCGTGGAAGAGCTGGATGTTGGGGCCGAGCAGGTCCTCCACCGCGTCGAGGATGCGCGGGTGGTACAGCAGCCGGCGGAACTCCAGGCTGCGCTCGCAGACCTGGGTGATCTGCAGCATCTCCTCGTCGGCGTCCTCGCCGGAGAGATTGCGCAGGCGCTCGGAGCCGCGGGCCTCGGCGAAGACGCGGTCGTACTCGCGGCCGAGGGACTCAACCTCCTCCGCCTCCAGCCGGATCCCGGGGACCACGAACCCCTGCCGGCGGAAGGTCTCGATCTGGTCGGCCGAGAGGGCGCGGTATGGGGTGGCGTCGGTGTCGGATGGCTCCATGGCGGGCCGAAGATAGGGAAGCCGGGGGCGCCTGTCCCGGGGGTCTTCAGGGCCCCCGCCGGATCAGGTGCCGTCGGTAAGGGCTGCCGCCACCGCCGGCGGACGGGCTCGAGTTCGAGTCTGGCGGGGCATCCAGGTCCCCTCGGGGGCCGGCCGCCGGCGTGACCCGCTCCCGGCGCAGAAACCGGAGCCCGGGAGGCCGGACGGTGCCGGGAAGCCTCCCCGGCGCCAGGTGGTCCCCCCGGGTGGGCGCCAATCTGCGCAGCCCGCTCCCCGCGGAGGGGCTGGTGCCCGGAGTTGCCGGACCCGTGGCCCCCGGATCAGCCGCCGCCGGCCAGGGCCGCCTCCACCGCCGGCGGGAACAGCTCCTGCACGTCGCCCTCCAGGCGCAGGCTGACCTCGGGGCGGCCGTCGTGCTCGGTCTCGCCGCGGTTGACGACGGCGTAGGGGGCCCCGCCGGAGGCCGCCGCCAGGGGCAGGGAGGCGGCCGGGTACACCGACAGGGTCGAGCCGAGGGAGACGGCCAGGTCCGCGCTTCGGGCGCCGGCGGCGGCGCGCTCGAGGTCGGCGGCCACCAGGTCCTGTCCGAAGCTGATGGTGGCCGACTTCAGCAGGCCCCCGCAGGCGCAGCGGGGCGGCACCCGGGTGCGCTCGAAGGCCTCCAGGTGCGGCTCCGGGTCGGAGCGGGCCCCGCAGGTCAGGCACTCGACGGCGTCGTTGGTGCCGTGGATCTCCACCAGCCTCTCCGGGGAGGTGCCGGCGCGGGCGTGGAGGCCGTCCACGTTCTGGGTGACCACCAGGCCGACCTTGCCGGCCCGCTCCAGGGCGGCGACCGCCTCGTGGGCGGGGGTCGGCGCGGCGTCGCGGAAGAGGGGCCAGCCCTCGAGCTTGAAGTCCCAGTGCTCGACGCGGGCCTCCTCGGAGCGCAGGAAGTCGTGGAAATACACGGGCTGCCGCGTCCTCCAGACCCCCCGGGGGCCGCGGAAGTCGGGGATGCCGCTGCCGGTGGAGATGCCGGCGCCGGTGAACAGGAAGATCCGCGAGGCCGGGCGCAGGAGCGCCGCCAGCTCCTCGGGACCGGTCCTGCCCGCGGCCTCCATGTCAGCGGATGACGGCGCCGCCGAGGCAGGTCTCGCCGTCGTAGAGGACGGCGTGCTGGCCGGGGGCCACGCCCGAATCCGCCTCGTCGAGGGTGATGCGCCAGCGGCCGGGGGCGGCCGGCGCCAGGCGGCAGCCGATGCTCGCGGGACCGTGCCGCAGCCGGACCTGCAGCCTCTCGGCGGCCGGCGGCGCGTCGATCCAGTTGGCGTCCGCCACCTCGAGGACGCGGCGGCTGCGCTCCCGCCTGCGGTCGCCGTGGACGACGCGGATCACGCTCTCCTCCACCTCCTTGTCCAACACGTACCAGGGGCCGCCGCTCAGGCCGAGGCCGAAGCGCTGGCCGATGGTGTGGAACCAGTAGCCCCGGTGCTCGCCGAGGCGCCGCCCCGTGTCGGCGTCGACGATCGCCCCCGGCCGCCGCCCGAGGTGGAACTCGACGAACTCCCGGTAATCGATCTTGCCGAGGAAGCAGATCCCCTGGCTGTCGGGGCGCCGGCGCGCCGGCAGGCCGAAGCCGCGGGCCAGGCGGCGGACCTCGCTCTTGGCCAGGTGGCCCACGGGGAAGAGCAGGCGCGAGAGCTGGTCCTGGGTGATGTGGGAGAGGAAGTAGGTCTGGTCCTTCACCGGGTCGGCGCCGCGCAGCAGGCGGCAGCGGCCGCCGGGGCCGCGCTCGACGCGGGCGTAGTGACCGGAGGCGATGCGGTCGGCGCCGCCGTCCAGGTGATCGAGGAAGGCGCCGAACTTGACCCGCCGGTTGCAGAGGATGTCCGGGCTCGGGGTGCCGCCGCGGCGCAGCTCGGCCAGGACCTGCTCGACGACGCGCTCGCGGTACTCCGCCTGGAGGGGCACGATGCGCAGCGGTACCCCGGCGGCCTCGCAGGTGGCGCGCACGTAGCGCAGGTCCTCCTCCCAGGGGCAGCCGCCGCCGAAGGTGTGGACCTCGTCCTCGAGCCAGACCTTGAGGTAGAAGGCGGTGATCTCGTGCTCCCCCGACTCCTGGAGCAGGCGCAGGGCGACGGAGCTGTCGACGCCGCCGGAGAGCAGGAGGGCGACCTTCACGGGCGGGAGCCGCCGTCGTGGTGCCGGCCCGGGGGCGGCGTTAGATTCGAGCCGCGCTCGGCGGCCCGGGGGCGGGTGCCGCGGCCTTCGGATGGCGCTTCCATGACCAGGGAATATACCTCGGGGGAGAGGCTCTGATGCTGTACCGGGACTTCGGACGCACCGGGTGGAAGGTCTCGGCCATCGGCCTCGGGACCTGGAACATCGGCAACCAGTGGGGGCCGGTGGACGACCCCACGGCCTTCGCCACCGTGCGCGCCGCCTTCGACCACGGCATGAACCTCTTCGACTCGGCCGAGTCGTACGGCCTCCCCAACGGCCTCTCCGAGGAGCGCCTGGGCCGGGCCCTGGCCGGCATCCGCCACGAGGTCTTCGTGGTCAGCAAGATCGGCAACTGGGGCAAGCGCAGCGGACAGGAGGTGCCCAAGACCTCGGTCGACATGATCCGCCTCTGCGCCCACGCCTCCCTCCACCGCCTGCGCAGCGACTACCACGACGTCCTCCTCTGCCACGACGGCGGCATCGAGGACCCCTCGGTCTATCTCGACGGCTTCCGCGCCCTGCAGGAGGAGGGCCGCCTGCGCTGCTTCGGCATCTCCACCAACAGCCTGGAGGTGCTGCGGCGCTTCAACCACGACGGCGGCTGCAAGGTGGTGCAGGTCGACTGGTCGATCATCCAGCGCCGCTGCGAGGCCGAGCTGCTGCCCTACTGCCGGGCCCAGGAGATCGCCGTCATGGTGCGGGGGCCGCTGGCCAAGGGTCTGCTGTCGGGGCGCTACACCCCGGAGTCGGTCTTCACCGACGACATCCGCTCCGGGTACAACGAGGGGGGAGCCGGCCGCGAGCAGTACCTGGAGCAGCTGCGGCACGTCGACCGCCTGCGCGAGCGGGTGGAGCCGCAGGACATGATCTCCACCGCCCTGGGCTACGTCATCTCCCACCCCGTGAACCCGGTGGCCATCCCCGGCGCCAAGTCGCCGGAGCAGGCCGCCATGAACGCCGCCGCCGGCGACGACGAGCTCTCCGAGGACGAGCTCGAGCGGCTGCGGGTCTGAGGTGAGCGGCCGCCCGCACGTCCTGCTCCTCATCTGCGACCAGATGCAGGCGGCGCGCATGGGCTGCGCCGGCGATCCGGCGGCGCACACCCCCTTCCTCGATTCCCTGGCCGCGGAGGGGGTCCACTTCACCCACATGATCAGCGCCCACGGCCAGTGCGTGCCGTCGCGCGCGTCCTTGGTCACCGGCCGCTATCCCCACGAGTGCGGGGTGATCGTCAACTACGGCTTCCACGGCCACCAGAACCGGCTCTCCCCGGCGAGATTCCCGACCCTGGGGCAGGTCTTCCACGAGGCCGGCTACCGCACCGCGTACTTCGGCAAGTGCCACTTCGGCGTGCCTCTGGCGGAACTGGGCTACGACGAGGGGATCGACCACGACGGGGTGCGCGTCGACGACGGCGAGGCGGAGCGCACCGGCATCGCTCACGTGCCCGCCGGGCTGCGCCGGGACTACGTGGCGGCGCGGGACACGGTGGCGTGGCTGCGCGGGTACGAGCCCGACGGCCGGCCGCTGTTCCTCACCTTCTCCACCAACCTCCCGCACCCGCCCTTCTTCCACGAGCCGGCCTTCCGGGACCGCTTCGACGCCGCCTCGCTGGAGCTGCCGGCCAGCTACGAGGCGGAGAGCTTCGAGGGCAAGCCCGCCTTCCAGGCCGCCCACGCCGCCGACGGCCGCCACGGCGCCGGCTCCGGGGAGGAGGCGCGGGAGATGCTGGCGCAGTACTACTCGATGATCGCCCAGGCCGACGCGCACTTCGGCGAGGTGGCCGCCGAGTTCCGCCGCCTCGGCCCGTGGGACGACACGATCGTGGCCGTCATCAGCGATCACGGCGACATGATGGCCGGCCACCGCATGCGGCTGAAGGGGACACTGCCCTACGACGAGCTGTACCGCGTGCCCTTTCTGCTGAAGCCGCCCCGCGGTGTGAGTTCCGGCCGGGCGCAGGTGGACGATCTGGTCTCCTCGGTACAGGTGGCCGGCACCCTCGCCGCCCTGGCCGGGGTAGAGGCCGACTTCCCGCACGGGGACCTGTGCGCGGCGCTGGCGGCCGAGGGCCATCCGGCGCGGGAGGCCGTGTTCTTCGAGCAC
>JAJDTN010000218.1 GCA_022827165.1 Candidatus Latescibacterota bacterium | reverse complement strand
ACGACCAGCACCCGCAGGGCCAGGGTCAGGCCGGCCAGGTCGAGCCCGCCGGCGGCCAGCAGCGACAGCAACGGATCTCCCAGCAGCAGCAGACAGCCGGCCAGCGGCAGGTTCACGGTGAGGATCCAGCGGGCCACGGTGGCGAACCGGTCCCCCAGGGCTTCCTCCCGGCGGCGGAGGGAGAGATCGCTGACCACCGGGCTGAAGATGGCGTCGAAGGCCTGGGGCGCCTTGAGGACGATGCTCGCCGCCCGGCGGGCGAGGATGTAGACGGCCAGCACCCAGGGGTCGACGTACTTGGCGAGCATGAGCACATCGAGCTGCGCGAGCAGGGAGTAGAGGAGGTCGGTGAGGGTGACGGGCACGCAGAAGCGGGTCAGGGGCCGCAGCGGCGGACTCCCGGCGGCCGCCCCCGCGGCGTCGAGGAGGGAGAAGTGGCGCCGGAAGTACCGGGCCGCCAGCAACAGGGTGCCGGCGCCCATGGCCAGCTGCACCCAGGCGATCGCCGCGAGCCCGAGGCCGGCGAGACCGACGGCGGTGCCTCCGGCGAAGAGGACGAGGGGCCCGGCCACGGAGCGGACGTAGACCTCGTAGCGCATGATGCGCAGGGCCCGGGTGGCGGCGGTGAGGACGCACCCCAGGGCCAGGCAGGGCGCGGTCCAGGCCATGATCCGCAGGACCCCGGCCACGGGCTTGTCGTAGAAGGCGGCGATGCGGTCGGCCAGCAGGGTCACGGCGGCGGCGACGGCGACGCCGGCGATGGCGGCCACCAGCAGGCCGGCGGCGATGGCGGCGCTCTCCCGGCGCCGGTCGCCCGAGGCGCGGGCGGCGGTGACGTGATAGACGACGCCGCGCTGCAGCCCGAAGCGGGCCAGGGTGTTGAGGGTGGAGCAGACGGCCCAGGCCATCGAGTAGAGGCCGACTACCTCGAGGCCGCAGAGGAGGGTGATCACCCACAGGAAGGCGCCGCGCGACAGGCGCGCCGCCTTGCCGGCGAGCACCACCAGGGCGCCGCCGGCGAGATCGCGCAGGTCGTCCTCGTCGCCGCGGGACGGATCCGGGCCGGGGACCGCCGGGTCCAGGCCGGCCGTCGTCATCGGCCCCCTGACCCCGGTCCCCGGAGAACCGGACCTCCCGGTCTCACGCGGCGGCCCCGTCCGCGGGCGGCGGACGCCCATCGGCGATGACGGCGCGCACCACCTCGGCCGAGCGCCGGCCCAGGGCCTCGACGCTGAACTCGGCCTGCACCCGCAGGCGCGCCTCGCGTCCCATGCGGCGCCGCGCCTCGTGGTCCGAGAGCAGGTGGAGGAGGCCCTCCGCCGTGGCCGCCGGATCGTCGGCCGGCACCAGCCACCCCGTGCGCCCGTGGACCACCACCTCCGGGGTCCCGCCGCCGTCGACGCCGACGCTCGGCAGGCCGAAGGCCCCGGCCTCGATGTAGACGTTTCCCAGGCCCTCCTCGACGCTGGTGAGGGCGAAGACCGAGGCGCGGCCGTACTCCGCCCGCAGGGGCGCCGAGCGCGGGCGCAGGGCGCCGACGAAGACGACGCGGCGGGCGAGCCCCAGCTCCCCGGAGAGGCGCTCCAGGCGGCCCCGCTCGGGGCCGTCCCCGACCACCGTGCAGCTCAGGCCCGGCATCTGCGCGGAGGCGGCGGCGACGGCGCGCAGGACCACGTCGACCCGCTTCTGCCGCGTCAGCCGGGCGACGGTGAGCACGGAGGCAGGGGTCCCAAGGCCCCCCGGCTCCACGGGGCCGCCCGCGGACCAGGTAAAGTCGAAGGCGGGATAGCTGACGAAGAGGCGGTCTGCCTCCACTCCCCGGGAAGCGGCGAGGCGCGCCATGCCGCGGCTGGCGGCGGCGACCCCCGCCGAGCGCCGGTAGGCCCGGCGCAGGGCCAGGCTCTCCAGGCGCCGCCACGGACCCCTCCCCGGCAGGCGCGTGCGCAGGTCGCTGCCGCGGGCGCTGGTGATCAGCGGACACGGCAGGTGCGAGAGCAGGCCCGCCACGCGCGTGCCCATGCCGTTGGTCGTCCACAGGCAGTCGGGCCGCAGCCGCTCCAGCTCCCGGCGGAGGGCGCCGAGGCAGCGGCCGTAGCGCTGCAGGGCGCCGGCCGCCGGCCGCAGCCGCCGCACCGGAAAGGGCAGGCCGTCCTCGGCCACGGCGGGTCCCATGGTCAGCACGTGGACCTCGACCCCCTGCGACGCCAGCCCCAGGGCCAGGCCGCGCGCGTAGGCCGCGGTCCCCGCCGCCTCGGGCGGGAAGCGCGTGCCGAAGAGGAGCACCCGGGGCGCCGGCCGCTCAGCCATGGGGACCCGGCTCCCGGCCGCCGGTGGCGGCGATCCAGGCGAAGCGCAGGGCGTGGACCGCCAGGGTCGCCGCCATGGCCCAGGCCATGGCCTGGAAGGCGGTTTCCGCCACGCCGAGGGCGGTGCCGATCGTGAGGATCACCAGGTGGACGTTGCGGCGGGCGGCGATCAGGTGGAAGGCGGCGTCGAAGGGCCGGGCGTCGAACAGCTCGCGGCCGAAAAGCGCCTTGAAGCCGCCGGTGCAGAGCTTGTCGAGGAGGAAGGCGGCCACCAGGGTCCAGCAGGCGAGGGCGGCCGGCGACGGGGTCAGCAGCCGGCCCTCGCCCAAGTGCCACCCGAGGGCGAGGAACCACAGCCCGAGGCCGGGGATGGCGGCGGCGTGCTCGAAGCCGCCCATGCGGTCGCTCAGGTTGACGGTGAGGCGGGCGAGCTTGCCGTCCACCGAGTCGAGGAGGACGCCGGCCCAGGCGCACAGGATCCCGGCCCCCAGGCGCCCGGCGGCGAAGCAGGGGACGGCGGCCCAGATGCCGGCGACGGAGAGCACGGTCAGCAGGTTCGGGGAGACCGTCGTCCGGCTCAGGCGCCGGGTGAGGAAGCGCACGAGGTGGTAGTAGCCGTAGCGGGCGACGACGTCGATGACGCCCTTGAAGGTGCGGTGGAACATCCGCCGGTCGATCTGGCGCAACTGCCGCGGGTCGGTCAGGCGGATCAGGAAGGGCGGCATGGTGAGCCGCAGCTCCGGGACATAGCGGTCGAGGTCGCCGGCCTCCACGGCGCGCAGGGGCCCTCCGGGCTGCGGCTCCCAGGGGCCGGCGTCCGCCGCCTCGACCAGAACGGCCGCCGAGGGCAGGTGGGCGGCGCCGGCGCCCTCGCCGCGGATCCGGCAGCCGGGGCCGGCGGCCAGCAGGTGGTCGAGGATCCGGTCGTCGACGACGGTGTCGCCCTCCAACAGCAGGACCGGGCCCTCGACGTGCTCCGCCAGCCAGCGCCGGGCCTCCCGCGAGCCGGGCACCTCCACGAGTCGGCGCTCCTGCGGGTGCAGGCGGTCCAGGTCGGGGCGGAAGCGGCCGGCGGAAGCGGCGGTCTCCGGGGTCACGCAGACCACGGCGCGGTCGAGGCCGCGGCGGCGGCCCTCGCGCAGGTGGCGCTCCACGAGGCTCATGCCCCAGAGGCGCCAGCCGGCGGCGGGGCGGGTGGCGTCGATGCACAGGGTCGGCGGCTGTCCGGGGGCCGCGGGATCGTCCATGGGAGGGAAGGTGGAGCCGCCGCCGGGCCTCGGCAACCAGCGCCGGAAGCCGGCCGGCCCGGCCTTGAGCATGGGTGCCCGCCTTCGTAGAGTGCGCCCATGGATCCCTCCGGCCCCCCCTCCCGGGCTCCCCTGCCCGACCCGGTCTCCGTGCGCCGCCTCGGCCTCGTCCTGGTCCTCGTCTCCCTCTCCGTGTTCTTCGCGGCGGGGCTGGCGATCTTCGCCTTCAGCCACCAGTCGCGCCCCTCCGGGAGCGACCTCTCCCTGCCCCCGGCCCTGTGGCTCTCGACCCTGCTGCTGCTGCTCTCGGGCCTGGCCGTCGAGGCCGCCGCCCGCCACGCCCGGCAGGCGCGGCTCTCCGAGGTCGGCCGCTGGGTGCGCCTCAGCTTCGTCCTAGGCCTGCTCTTCACCCTCGCCCAGGTCCTGGGCATGGCCTCCCTCCTGGCCCGGCACGAGCTGTCCCTGTCCACGGGCGCCTTCATCGGCCTGGAGGGCCTCGCCTTCGCCCTCGTCCTCATCCACGCCGTCCACGTGGCGGCGGGGCTGGTCCTGCTGGGGATGCTGGCGGTGCGCGCCGGCATGGACAGACTCGGCCTGGAGCACCTGCCGGCGGTGCGCAGCGCCGCCACGTACTGGCACTTCCTCGAGGTCGTCTGGGTGGTCTTGCTGATCGCGTTCTACGCCGCCGGCTGAGCCGCCCGGCTCACGGCGTCGGCGCGTCCGCCCGGATCAGGCCCTCCGCCTTCAGCTCCGCCCACAGGTCCGCCGGTATCGGGCGGCTCCACGAGTCCAGGTTCGACCTCACCTGGTCCGGGTGCACGGCCCCGGGGATCACCGCCGAGACCAGCGGATGGGCGAGCGGGAACTGGATCGCCGCCGCCGGCAGCGGCACCTCGCGGCGATCGCAGACCGCCTGGATGCGCCGCGCCTTGTCGAGGATCTCGGGGGACGCCGGACCGTAGGCGTACGTGGCGCCCTCCTTCGGGCCCGTCACCAGGATCCCGGAGGCGAAGGGGGCGCCGATGACGACGCTCACGCCGCGCTCCTGGCAGAGGGGGAACTCCTCGTCGAGGACGTCCTGATCCAGCAGCGTGTAGGGCATGGCGACGATGAAGAAGTCGAGGTCGACGAGGTCGATCAGCCGCGGGATGGCGGGCCTCACGTTGATGCCGGCGCCGATGGCGCCGATGCGGCCGTCGCGGCGCAGCTCCTCGAGGGCGCGGGCGCCGCTGGCGTAGAGCTGCGCCTCGTGGGCCGAGAGCCGCTGCTCGGTGGTCTGCACGAGACTGTCGAGGTCGTGGACCAGCAGCAGGTCGATGGAGGGCAGGCCGAGGCGCTGGAGGCTGTCCTCCCACGAGCGCATGATGCCGTCGTAGGTGTAGTCGTAGCGGAACTCGAAGGGCAGTCCGCCGGTCCAGACGCCGCTGTCGAATCGCTCCAGGTTTCGGGCGGCCTGGAAGACGCGGCCCACCTTGGTGGAGAGCACGTACCGCGAGCGCTCCTGCCGCCGCAGGAAGTCGCCCGTGCGGTGCTCGGAGAGGCCGTGGCCGTAGTACGGGGCGGTGTCGAAGAGGCGCATGCCGCCGTCCCAGGCGGCGGCCAGGGTCGCCTGCGCCTGGTCGTCCGGCACGCCCTCGAACAGCTCGCCGAGGTGGGCGCCGCCGAAACCGACCTCGGTGACGGTGACGCCGGTCTTTCCGATCCTGCGTTGGGAGAGGGTTTTCGTCATCGGATCCTCGGTTCGGGTCTTGGCCGAAGGCCCTTTTGAGGCTGCCGCCGGGCTCACGTTACATTCCCCGCATACCTGTCACAAGAGACGAAGGAGAGCCATGGACCTGCACCGAAGATACGGCCTGCGCCGCGTGATCAACGCCTGCGGCAAGATGACCCACCTTGGGGGCGCCATCGTGCTGCCCGAGATCGCCGCCGCCGCCGCCGAGTCGATGCGCCACTTCTTCGTCCTCGACGAGCTGCAGGCCGCCGCCGGGCGCGCCATCGCCGCTTCCTCCGGCGCCGAGAGCGGCTGCGTCACCGCCTGCAGCGCCGCCGGCATCACCCTCGGCGTGGCCGCGTCGATGACGGGGGCCAACCTGCCCAAGGTCCTGCAGCTGCCCGACACCACCGGCCTTCCCGACCGGGTGCTGATCCAGAAGGGGCACTGCGTCAACTACGGCCAGCCGGTGACCCAGGCGATCCGCCTGGCCGGGGCCCGCCCCGTGGAGCTGGGATCGGTGAACCGCTGCACCGAGGAGGAACTGGTGGAAGGGCTGTCCGGCGAGGGCGTGACCGCCGTGCTCCACGTCGAGTCCTTCCACACGGTGCAGTTCGGCTGGGTGCCGCTGCCCCGCGTCGTCGCCCTGGCCCACGAGCACGGCGTGCCCGTCATCGTCGACGGCGCCGCCCAGGACCTGCGCCTGCGCGGGCTGATCGCCACCGGCGCCGACCTGGTGATCACATCGGCCCACAAGTTCCTGTGCGCCACCACCGGCGGCATCGTCGCCGGGCGCAGGGAAATGGTGGACGCCGTCTACCTGCAGAACCGCGGCATCGGCCGCCCCATGAAGGCCGGCAAGGAGGCGATCGTCGGCGCCATGGCCGGCCTGGAGCACCGCGAGGCCGAGGACGTGGCCGCCTGGACGGCGGAGCAGGACCGGCGCGTGCGGCGCATCCTCGACCGACTGGCGCTGGTGCCGGGACTGGCCCTGGGCGTCGATCCCGACGCCAACGGCTGCCCCTTCTCGCGGGCGCGGCTGACACCCGACCCCGGGACCACCGGCCACACCGCCGCCTCCCTCGCCGAGGCGCTGGCCGAGGGCGATCCCACCGTCGTCGTCCGCGCCCACCACACCGACCAGGGCTACATCTGGCTCGACGCCATCGAGATGACCGACGACGAGATCGACCATACCTGCGACAAGGTGGAGCGGATCCTCACGGAAAAGAGCCCGGCCTCGTGAAGGTCCTGCTCGTGGGCGGCTCCGGCCACGTGGGCACCCTCGTCACGCCCTACCTGCAGCAAGTCCACGAGGTGCGCGTCCTGGACCTCGCGCCGCCGTCCCGCGACGTCGACTTCGTCGAGGGCTCGATCGCCGATCCCGAGGCCCTGGCCCGCGCCCTCGACGGCATGGACACCTTCATCACCATGGTCATGAAGGGCGGCCAGGGCGGCTTCACCCGCGACCACACGCCGCAGCTGGCCATCGACAACTACACCGTCAACTGCCTCGGCCTGCACCTGCTGCTGCTCGCCGCCCACGACCTCGGCATCCACTGCGGCATCCACACCGGCACCATGAGCCAGCACCACCGCGGCCGCGACTGGTACCCCGGCGAGGACCACGTGCCCCTCGACGGCCCCAACGTGTACGGCCTCACCAAGAGCCTGGCGGAGG
>JAJDTN010000289.1 GCA_022827165.1 Candidatus Latescibacterota bacterium | reverse complement strand
GTTGCTGGGGTTCGTGTTCACCTACATGGTGCAGTTCGGGCTGTTCCACATCGTCCGTGCCGGGCAGAAGCTGCGCTGGCGGGAGAGCCGGCAGACGGCGCTGGAGCGCCTGTTGCGCGAGCAGCAGCTGGCGGTCCTGCGGTCGCAGTTGAACCCGCACTTCCTGTTCAACAGCCTGAACACGATCAGCGCCGTCCTCGGCCAGGACGCCGAGAAGGCGCGCCGGCTGATCGCCCGACTGGGAGAGGTGCTGCGCTACGCCGTCGATTCCGTGGAGCGGGATACGGTCTCCCTGGCCGAGGAGTGGGAGCTTACGCGCAGCTACCTCGAGGTGGAGCAGGCGCGCCTCGGGGGCCGGCTCGAAGTGGTGGCGGAGATGGCCGGCCCCGTCCTCTCGTGCCAGGTGCCTCCCATGATCCTGCAGCCCTTGGTGGAGAACGCCATCGTCCACGGCATCGCCCCCCTCCCCGAAGGCGGGCGCCTGCGGGTTTCGGCGGAACAGGCGGAGGAGCAGGTGGTGCTCGCGGTGAGCAACACCGGGGCGGCCGTTGCGGGCGACGCCGCCCTCTGGGAGTCCCGGGGCACCGCCCTGCGGAACATCCGGACCCGGCTGCGGACCCTGTTCGGGGAGGGTGCGGAGCTGCGGTTGTCGTCACCGGCGGCGGGTGGATTCGAGGCGGTCGTCCGCCTGCCCGGGGGGAGCGGATGACCGAGCAGGTGACGGCCCTCATCGCCGACGACGAGGCCCCCGCCCGCCAGCTGCTGGCCGAGTATCTCGGGCGCTTTCCCCAGATCTCCGTCGTGGCCGTCTGCGCCGACGGGGCCGAGGCGGTGCGGGCCATCGACGACCACCGCCCTTCCCTGGCCTTCCTCGACATCCACATGCCGGCGCCGACCGGTCTGGAGGTGCTGACGCGGGTCCGCCATCTCCCCCGGGTGGTCTTCACAACCGCTCACCCCGAGTTCGCCGTGCAGGCCTTCGAGGTCAACGCCGTCGACTACCTGCTGAAGCCGTACGACTTCGAGCGGTTCTCCGCCGCCGTGGACAAGGCCCTGAAGGCATCCCGCGGCGGCGAGTTGGACCGCCTGGTCTCACTTCTGGGCGAGGTCCGTCGCCCGGAGACGCCCAGGCAACTCTTCCTCAAGGCCTCGGGGAGAATCGTCGCCGTTGCCGTCGACCAGGTCACCTGGCTCCAGGCCGAGGGCGACTACACCCGCGTTCACACCCGGGGCGGGTCCCACTTCGTCAGCGAGGGCCTGGGCGGCCTGGAGGCGAGGCTGGACCCCGGCCGGTTCATGCGCGTACACCGGTCCGCCATCGTCGCCCTGGAGGCTCTCCGGGAGCTGACCAGCGACGGCGACGGAGGCTACCTGGCCCGCCTTGACGACGGTACCGAGGTGCGGGTCTCGCGAACCTGCGCATCGAAGCTCCGCGGCCTCGCGGGCTGATCCCCGGCCGCGGGGTCCCCGGGCAGGTTCGCCGGCGCCAGCCCGCATGGGTCCGCTCGGCCATGGGACTCACCGCGGCCCCGGCGGTCAGGGACCCCGGGGCAGGTTCCCGTCGGTGCCGGGCCTCCCGCGGGGGGATTCGGCGCGGCCTGCGGTCCCGGCGCCGCGGCGGGTCAGGGACGCAGCCGGCGCCGCGTGACGATCTCCCGATAGGCGGCGGCGCTGTCCTTCCACAGGCGCTCCTGGCTGTCGAAGTCGACGTGGATCAGCCCGTAGCGGCGGCCGAAGCCGGCGGTGAACGCGAAGTGATCGAAGGCCGACCAGACGATGTAGCCGTCCACCGGGGCGCCAGCCGCCAGGGCCCGGTGCACCTGGCGCAGATGGTCCTTGAGGAAGCGGGTCCGGAGCGCGTCGTGGACCCGCCCCTCCACGACGCGCTCGTCCGCCGGGCCGAAGCCGCAGCCGTTCTCGGTGACGATGAGCCGCGGTGAGTCGTAGTCTCGCGCGAGCCGGGTGAGCAGGTCGTACAGCCCCTCGGGGTGGACCTCCCCGAGAAAAGACGTCACCGTGTCCGGGTCGGCGAGCACCTCGATGCCGAACCGGTGCGAGCCCGACCGGTGGCGCACCCGCCGGGGGGCGTAGTAGTTGACGCCGATGAAGTCCGGCGGCACCCGGCCCAGGGACGAGATCATCCCCAGGTCGTCGGCCAGTCCCGCGGCGCGGTAGCGCTGCAGCACGTCCTCCGGATAGGACCCGCGCAGCACGGCATCGAGAAACCAGCGGTTGAGGATGCCGTCCTCCAGCCGCGCCGCGGCGACATCCTTCGGCCGCTCCGAGGCGGCGTACACGGGAGACAGGTTCAGGGCGATCCCGATCCTGCCCGGCAGGCCCATCTCGCGGAAGAGCTCCACCGCCCGGCCGTGGGCCAGCAGGTGGTTGTGCGTATCCACCGCCTGCGCCGCCAGCGCCTCCCCCGGCACCGGGACGAAGCGTCCATCGGGGGCCAGGTGCAGCAGCCCCTTGGCGATGCTGCCGATGTACATGGTTTCCATGTAGGGCTCGTTCAGCGTGATCCAGGTCGATACCCGGTCGCCGTAGGCCTCGAAGAGGACGCGGGCGTACCCGGCGAACCACTCGGGTGACCGGGGATTGGCCCAGCCGCCGCGGCGCCCCAGCTCCAGCGGCAGGTCCTGGTGGTAGAGGGTGACCACCGGCTCGATACTCGCCGCCCGCAGCGAGTCGATGACCGCGCCGTAGTGCCGGAGTCCGGCCTCGTTCACCGGCCCGACCCCCTGGGGAAGGATCCGCGGCCAGGCGATGGAGAAGCGGTAGGTGTCGATGCCCATGCGGCGCAGATGGTCGATGTCCTCTCCGTAGCGGTGGTAGTGGTCGATGGCGACGTTGCCCGTCGCCCCTGCCGCGATCCCGATCTCGTTGGTGTAGAAGTCGAGGACCGACAGGCCCTTGCCGTCCTCCTGCCAGGCGCCCTCGACCTGGTAGGCGGAGGTGGCGGCGCCGAACCGGAAGCCCTCCGGGAAGACCAGATCGGTGCCGGGTCCGGAGCCTCGCTGAAACAGGCTGCAGCCGGTGCAGAGGAGGAGGATGGAGACGGACAAGGGCATGGAGCGAGTCATGGCTTCTCTCCCTGACTGAGTGTGCGCGACGAGTCTACGTAGAAGCCTGGCCGGGGATCCCCCTTTTTCGACGAACGGCGTCAGCGCCGGATGAAGGGCCTGTCCGGCGCGCCGAAGCGAGGAGCGGACGACCGGGGGACCGCAAAACCGGCCGGGGATGCCCGGTGCGCCCCCGGGGTCAGGAGCCTACCTTTTCTGCCCCTGCCCGGGCCCGCAACGAGAGGAGGACATCGGTGCCGAGCCTGAGCGCCTTCTTCCTCGAGCACCGCGGTCGGAGCCGGGGTATCGTGCGGCTCTTCCTCCCCAAGGGACGGCCGCCTCAGGGAGACGCCCGGTGCTGAGACTGATCGCCTTCTTCCTCGAGCATCGCGGGCGCCGCCGGGGCATCGTGCGGCTCCTGTGGGTGCTCTCCGCCTTCCTCCTCATCGGCCTCCTCTACAGCGTCCTCTTTCACCTGCTCATGCTCCACGAGGGCAAGCATTTCTCCTGGTTCGACGGGGTGTACTGGACGCTCACCACTATGTCCACCACCGGCTTCGGCGACATCACCTTCGAGGCCGTTCCCGGGAGGATCTTCACCGCCGTCGTGCTCATCAGCGGCACGATCTTCATGCTGATCCTGCTGCCCCTGACCTTCCTGCAGTTCTTCTGGATGCCGTGGATGGAGGCCCAGGCCCTCAGGCGCCGGCCGCGCAAGCTCGACGCCGGCACCCGCGACCACGTCATCCTCGTGCAGCACGACGCCATGTCCGTGGCCCTGATCGAGCGGCTCGTGCAGTTCCAGTACTCGTACGTGCTGATCGAGCCGGACCCGGCGGAGGCCGCGCGCCTGGCCGACGAGGGGATCAACGTGATCCTCGGCGACCTCGACGATCCCAGGACCTACCGCGGCGCCCGGGTGGCCGACGCCGCTCTCGTGGTCACCGCCCGTTCCGACGAGACGAACACGCAGATCGCCTCGACGGTGCGGGCCATCTCCGAGGACACGCCGATCATCGGCACCGCCGACCTGACGGCCTCGGTGGACATCCTCGAGCTGGCGGGCTGCAACCGGGTGCTGCAGTTGGGCGATCTGCTCGGCGAGTCCCTGGCGCGGCGCACCACGGCGGGCGATGCCATGGCCCACGTCATCGGCGAGTTCGGCGAGCTGCTCATCGCCGAGGCGACGACGACGAACACGCCCATCGTCGGCCAGACCCTGGTCGAGGCGGACCTGCGCAGGAAGGTGGGCATCCACGTGATCGGCGTCTGGGAGCGGGGGCAGTTCCAGCCGGCGCGGCCGGAGACCCTCATCACCGCCCAGACCGTCCTCGTCCTCGCCGCCGACCACGACCAGCTCTACCGCTACAACAGCCTCTTCGCCATCTACAACCAGTCCGCCGAGCCGGTGATCATCATCGGCGCCGGCCGCGTCGGCCGCGCCACGGCGCGCTCCCTGGCCGAGCGCAGGGTCGACTACCGCATCGTCGAGCGCGATCCGGAGGCCGCCGGGGAAGATGACCGCACGATCGTGACGGGTTCGGCGGCGGAGCTGGAGGTGCTGCAGGAGGCCGGCATCGACACGGCGCCGGCGGTGGTGCTGACCACGCGGGACGACGAGACCAACATCTACCTGGCCATCTACTGCCGCCGGCTGCGCCCCGACATCCAGATCATCGCCCGGGCGAACCAGGACCGCAACGTGCCGACCTTGCACCGCGCCGGCACCGACTTCGTCATGTCCTATCCGTCCATGGGGGCCCGCGAGATCACCAACCTGCTGGAGCGCAGCAGCACCTTGACGATCGCCGAGGGACTGGGCGTGATCCGCCTGCCCGTGCCCCGGGACCTGGCCGGCGCCAGCATCGCGGGGTCCGGGATCCGCCCGCGCACCGGCTGCTCCGTCGTGGCCGTCCGCCAGGACGGCTCGACCAACGTCAACCCGGACCCGACCGAGGCCCTGCCGGCGGGCGGCGAGATGATCCTCATCGCCACGGCCGAGGGCGAGCGCCTCTTCCTCAAGGAGTTCAGCGGCGTCTGAGGCCGTACGAGGTGCCGGGGGGCTACGTGCGCGAGACCGCCTGCGCACACGGCCTGCAGACCCCGCGCACCGGCTGCCCGGTCGCGGCGTCTGCCAGGACCAACGTCAACCCGAACCGACCGCTGCGACGGGTCAGGGGCGGCGGTTCGATTCCTGCTTGAGCCAGTAGCGGATGCCCTTGCCGGCGTGGGGTTCGGCCGCGTAGCGCGGAATCACGTGCAGATGGGCGTGGAACACGCTCTGTCCGGCCACGGCGCCGCAGTTCCACCCCACGTTGTATCCCTGCGGTTCGTGCTCGGCGTCGAGGAGGGCCTTGACCTCCGCCAGGAGTGAGAAGGCGGAGGTGATCTCCTCGGGTGTGAGATCGAAGACCGACGGCCGGTGGGCTCTCGGCACGATGACCCCGGACCCTTGCAGGACCGGGTGCTTCAGATCGATGAAGAGACTCGACTCGTTCTCGAGCGGTACGGGTTGGTCCTCGACCTGCGGTGGACAGAAGGGACAGCTCACGGTGCCTCCTCGCCCTCAGCCCTCCCGCGTCAACTCCGCGAGGCTGTCGCGCACCGTCACCACAAGCTGGTCCACGTGCTCGGCCTCGAGAGGCAGGGAGATGCTGCCCCCCTGCCGCCAGTAGATCCCGCGGTTGAGCAGGCGCAGGTGCAGCCAGCGCTGCAGCTGCGCGTCGTCGGCCGCCGCCTCGCGGTAGTTGCGCGGCGGCTTCTCCAGGAAGTAGACGCGGAAGATCGAGCCGGCCACGACCACGCAGGCGGCCAGACCCAGCCCGGCAAAGGCCCGCTCCAGCCCCCGGGCCGCGGCCTGCGCCAGTTCCGCGATCCGCGCGTAGGCGGCGGGGGTCATCGTCTCCAGCGTGACCTTGCCCGCGGTCAGGGCGAAGGGGTTGGCGTTGAACGTCCCCGACTGGGGGATCCTGGCGCCCTGGCGGGGATCGTAGAGGGCCATGACCTCCTCGCGGCCCCCGAAGACCGCCCCCGGGGTGCCGCCGGCGATGACCTTGCCGAGGCAGGTCAGGTCGGGCCGCACGCCCAGATGCTCCTGCACCCCTCCCGGCCCCATGCGGAAACTGACGATCTCGTCGAAGACGAGCAGGGCCCCGGCGCGGTGGGCGGCATCCCGCACCCGCTCGAGGAAGCCCTCCTGGGGCAGGGCCAGCCCCGCCGCCGTGGACAGGGGATCGACGATGACGGCGGCGAGCCGGCTGCCATGCTCGGCGAGGATGGCCTCGACGGCGCCGGCGTCGTTGAAGGGCAGGACCACCACGTCCTCGAGGGCCGCCGAGGAGAGACCCGCCGTGGAAGCCACCGAGTGCGGCGCCTCGGCGGGACCGAGGTCCGGACCGACCGGCGGCAGGTAGCTGACCATGGCGTGGTCGTCGATGCCGTGGAAGGCGCCCTCGAACTTGGCCGTCCCCGTGCGCCCGGTGAAGGCGCGGGCGGCCCTCAGGGCGTTGATCACGGCCTCGGAGCCGGAGCTGCAGAACCGCAGCCGCTCCAGCGACGGCAGCCGCCGGCGGATGAGCTCCGCCATCTCGACCTCGAGGGCGGTGGGGCGGCTGAACCCGGTGCCCCGGCCCACGGCCTCCCGCAGGGCCGAGACCACGGCGGGATGGGCGTGTCCGAGGACGAGGGCGGTGTTGTTGTTGACGAAGTCCAGCAGCCGGTGGCCGTCGAGGTCGTGCAGCCAGACGCCCTCGCCCCGCTCGGCGTACAGGGGAAAGGGGGGCATGTGCACGCCGGTGCGGGTGTTGCCGCCGGGCAGGGATCCGGCGGCGCGGGCGAACATCGCCGCCGAGCGCGGGTTGCGCTCCGCGAAGACGGCCTCCTCTTCGGCGCCGGCGGCGGCCAGCGCCGGGCGGTCGATGCCGCGTGCGGGGGCCCGGGTCACGGGGCTTCCTCGCGGTCGGCGTCGGCGGGCGCGTCCAGCCGCCGGATCCGTCCCAGGGGCGGCGGCGTCACCGTCCCCTGCCGGCCAGCGTAGCGGATCTGGGCGTCCACGATCTGTACCTCCGTGTTGGTCCACTCCACCTCGCGGTCGAAGAACCGGTCTCCCCGCAGGACGAGGTAGTCCTCGGCGGCCAGCTTGTAGGTCCGTCGCAGGTCGAGGTCGTGCTCGACCACCCGCCGGCCCTCGGGCCGCGACCGGTCCACGGCATAGGAGAGGCCCGCCACCTGCATCGGCCGTTCCTTGCCGTCCCGGGCGTCGAACTCGAGGATGTCGAGCACCTCGGCGCCGGTGAGTTCGAAGGTGTAGAGCTCGTCGCGGAAGTTCATGCGGAAGATGGCGCCGATGGTGATCTGCCCCTCCTCCAGGGGCTGGCGGATGCCGGCGTTGTTCTGGAAGGCGATCTCGGCGCCGGTGGCGAAGAGGATGGAGTCGCAGAACCAGTTGCCGAGGGCCGTGTCGTACCAGGGCCCGGTGAGATCGTCGTTCGCCAGGGTGGCGGCCGCCGTGGCCACGGGGGGCACCGATTCGCACGCCGACGGGTCCCCGGCCCGCCAGGAGCCCGCCTCGTCCCGGGCCAGGCAGAGCTGGTCGCCGCCGCCGAGGGCCACCTCGGAGCCGTCGATCGACACCGCCGCGGAGGACCGGAGCCCGGCCAGGGGGCCGGTGCGGTTCAGCCGGAAGGCGGAGAGGTTGTCGGTGA
Organism: Candidatus Latescibacterota bacterium; assembly: GCA_022827165.1. The sequence goes on along the minus strand of JAJDTN010000289.1, from coordinate 23,310 downwards.
TGATGCGGGGGGCCGGGCCCGTGAGGTCGATGGACAGCTCCATCGGGTTGGCCCACATGACCGCCCGCTCCATCCCCGCCCAGGCGGTCTGTCCATGGGCCGGCAGGATGGCGGAGAGGAGCAGGTGGCCGCGCCGGGTCTCGTCCACCAGGGTCTCGGCGTACCAGGGCAGGGTGCGGCGGCCCTGCTGGACCCGGACCTCCGTGGCCGGCCCCGCTCCTTCGGGGGTGCGCCAGCGCAGGCCGAGAACGGCGTTGCCGTCGTAGCGCTCGTCCTCTTCCGCCTCGCACAGCTTGAGGCTGAAGTCGAAGTCGCCGCGACGCTGCTCGGCGCGGACGAGCACCCGGTGGCGGCCCTTCGTCAGGTGGATGGGCACGCGCTCGCAGGGCAGGAAGTGACGCCGCCGGCCGCGGAACCGGTGGACCTGCCGCCCGTCGATCCACACCGTCAGACCCTCGTCCGACCCGACCCACACCTCGGCCCGCTCGTCGCGGGGGGCGTCGAACTCGGCGTAGGCGTAGACCACGCAGTGGGTGGGGTCGGAGAAGTGGCGGTCGAGGTCGATCCGGTCGTCGTGGAAGTAGACGGGGCCGGACCAGCCGCCGGCGCCGGGACGGGGCGTGACCGCCGGATCGATGCCGGCGTCGGCGTCAACGGGAACCGGGCCCTTGAGGAGCCAGGTGCGGTTGCCCATGCCGTAGCGGGAGTTCTCGTCGTGGGGCTTCTTCTCGAAGCGGCGGACGAGGTCCTCGAGGTCGTCCCGCACCCGGAGGCGGTCGAGGTCGGCCACCCCCAGGCCGCGGCGCTGTCCGACCTGCAGGAACTCCATGTCGGCGGGGTTCAACCCCATCAGCCGGGCGGCCACGGCGTCGACGGCGAGCATGTCCGGGCCGGCCACGATCGTGTTGACGCGCACGGGAAAGCCGCCCTCCGAGCGGATCCGTTCCCGCTCCATGCCGACGATGCCGTCGACCACGGCGAAGTCCACCCCGGCCACGCCGGCCAGGTCGACGATCGTCTCGTCGAGGGTCTGGTGCGTGTGCCACAGGCCGGGGCTGCCCGATTCCGGCGGCCAGCCTCTCAGCTTCGGCCAGCCGTACTTCAGTCCCGGGGCGATGCCGATCAGGTTCTTCATCGCCACGGTCATGCCCACGACGCCGGTGATCTTGAGCACCGGCACGCTGATCAGGACCTCCGCCTCCCGCACCGTCCGCGGCACCCAGTAGCTCTCGGCCGACAGCCCTCCGCCCGGCGGCTCCACCGCGACGGCGTCGTCGTAGTTGAGGTCGACGATGCGCAGGTCGGCGCCGGCGAGGTCGGGGTCGCGGAGCAAGGCGCGGTACCCGGCGGCCTCGAAGCCGTCGCCGACCTCCACGCGGTCGAGCAGCGCGATCAGGTCCTTGCGCTCCGGCGGTATCCAGACGCCGCCCTCGGCGATCGTCAGCCGGGCGCCCGGAGCCCACTCGTGGACCGCCTCGAGGAGCGCCTTGACCACCCGCGAGTCGGTGATGTCGCCCGGCACATGGTCGACGTGAACGATGTTGACCTTGCAGACCACGTCGACGACGCCGTCGGGGCCCGGGCGGGCGGCCTGGATCCGCTCCCGGAGGCCGGAGCGCTCCACGGCGGCGCGCACCATGGGCCGGACGTGGGCGGCGTAGTCGAGGGACTGGTCGGCGGGCACCGGCGCCGGCAGGCCGGCGTCGTCGGAGCGCACCACGGAGACCACCGGCCCGGTGGAGGGCCAGGCGGCCGCGGCCATCGCCAGGACCAGGGCCGTGCCCGGGCCGAGGATCCCGGCGGCGGCCGGCCTCATTCGGCGTCGTAGTCGGTGAGCGGCCGCATCCAGATGTTGCGGAAGCGCGTCGGGTTGCCGTGGTCCTGCAGCTTCAGGGGGCCTTCCTCGTCGTGTTGCGTGGCGTAGGAGCAGGTGTTGCGGTGACCCGTGGGCCCCTGCGCCTCCTGGCGGTGGTGCAGCAGCAGGCCGTTGTGGAAAAGGGTGAGGCGCGCCGGCTCCACCAGCCAGCCCTCGTCCCAGCGCGGGGTCTCGAAGACGAGGTCGTAGGACTGCCACTCCCCCGGCGGGCGGCAGGCGTTCACGAAGGGCGGGAACTGGCCGTAGATGGAGCCGGCGCCGCCGTCGGCGTAGGTGGGGTTGTCGTAGCCGTCGAGGACCTGGATCTCGTAGAGCCCCATGAGGAAGACGCCGCTGTTGCCGCGGCCCTGGCTCTCGCCGACCACCTCGGACGGGCTCGCCCACTCCAGGTGGAGCTGACAGTCCCCGAAGCGCTTGACGGTCTGAATGTCCCCGGTGCCGGGCACGACCTCCACGTGGCCGTCCTCCACCTTCCAGGCCGCCTCCTCCCCCGGGCTGCGGGCGCTCTCCCACTCGGACAGGTCGGTGCCGTCGAAGAGCACCACCGCGTCGGAGGGCGGCCCCCCCGGCGCGGCGGCGGGGGTGACGATGCGAGGATGCGGGCGCCGGCTGTCGTGGACTCGCCAGGGCTGTCCGGGTATCAGGTCGGTGTCGTCGTATCCCAGGCTTGCCATCGATTCTCCTTCAGGCCTCCCGGCCTCATTCTGCGTCGTAGTCGGTGAGCGGCCGTAGCCAGATATTGCGGAAACGCATGGGGCCGTGGTCCTGCAGCAGCAGGGGGCCTTCCTCGTCGTGAGGGGAGGCGTAGGAGCTGGTTTCGAGGTGGACCGTGGGACCCATCGCCTCCTGGCGGTGGTGCAGCAGCAGGCCGTTGTGGAGCACGGTGAAGCGTGCCGGTTCCACCAGCCAGCCCTCGTCCCAGCGGGGGGTCTCGAAGAAGATGTCGAAGGACTGCCAGTCTCCAGGCGCACGGCAGGCGTTGATGAAGGGCGGGAACTGGCCGTAGATCGAGCCGGCGGCGCCGTCGGCGTAGGTGGGGTTGTCGTAGCCGTCGAGGATCGCGATCTCGTAGAGCCCCATGAGGTAGACGCCGCTGTTGCCGCGCAGCTGGCTGTCGTCGGTGACCTCGGTCGGTGTCGCCCACTCCAGGTGAACCTGGCAGTCCCCGAAGCGCCTGACAGTCTGCATGTCCCCGGTGCCGGGCACGACCTCCACGCAGCCGTCGGCGATCTTCCAGCCCGCCTTCTCCCCCGGGTTGCCGGCGCTCTCCCACTCGGACAGATCGGTGCCGTCGAAGAGCACCACCGCGTCGGAGGGCGGCCCCCCCGGCTCGGCGGCGGGGGTGACGATGCGGGGCTGCGGACGCCCGCTGTCGTGAACTCGCCAGGGCTGTCCCGGAATCAGGTCGGTGTCGTCGTATACCGGCTCCCTCACGATGTCCCTTCAGGCCGCCCGGCGCAGCACTCGCCCGGGGCAGCGGTCGGTGAGCCGGCCGCCGCTCACGGCGGCGACGCCGTTGACGTATACGTGGTCGATCCCCCGCGGGTAGCGGTAGGGGTCGTCGAAGTCGGCCGTCTCGCCCACGGTTTCGGGGTCGAAGACGACGAGGTCCGCCCAGGCGCCCTCGCGCAGCACGCCCCGCCCGGCGAGGCGGAAGCGCGCCCCCGCGTGCCCGGTGAGCTTGTGCACGGCCTGCTCCCAGGTGAGGGCCCCCTGGTCGCGGATGAAGCGGCGCAGGAAGTAGGGGAAGGCGCCGTACGACCGCGGGTGGTGCTTGCCCTCGGCCAGGACCCCCTCCGGGATCAGCGAGAAGCCGTCGGAGATCACCCCGCCGGTCTCGTGGCGGGCGATGTTGAGGAAGTCCTCCTCGCCCACGTCCTCGGCCAGCATCCAGGGCCGCGCCTCCTCCTCGACCAGGATGTCGAGGACGGCATCGTGCGGGTCCTGCCCCCGGAGCCGGCCGATCTCGGCGAAGGAGCGGCCCGTCAGGTGGGCGTTGGCGTCGCCGGCGCTGCCGAGCCAGATGCGGTCCCAGGCCCCCTCCTTCGCGAGGTTGCGCTTGCGGCTGCCGCCGCTCTCGGCCCCGTGGGCGAGGGTGTCGGCCTGGATGGCGCGGCGCTGCTCCGGGTCGCGCAGCCGGCGCAGCAGCGCCTCGTCGCCGCCGTCGAGGGACCAGGGCGGCAGCAGCGACTTCAGGGTCGTGGAGCCGATCGTGTAGGGGATGGCGTCGCAGCTGACGTCGACCCCGCGCTCCCGTAGCGCGTCCATCTCCGCCAGCAGGCCGGCGGTGGCGCCGAGCATGGGGGACCCCGGCTGCATGTGCGACACGTGGCCCGCCACCCCGGCGCCCTCGGCCACGGCGGTGACCTCGGCCACGGCCTCGGCGATTCCCTTCGTCTGGTTGCGGATGTGGCTGGTGTAGATGCCGCCGAAGGGGGCGATCACCTCGCCGAGGGCGACGAGCTCGTCCAGCGGGGCGTAGGGCCCGGGGGCGTAGGCCAGGCCGCTGGAGAGGCCGACGGCGCCGTCCTCCATGGCCCGGGCGGTGAGCTGCCTCATGCGTTCCATCTCCGCCGGCGTCGCCTCGCGGTCGTCCCAGCCCATGGCCGCCACCCGCACGTTCCCGTGGCCCACGAGGGCGGCCACGTTGGTGCCGACGCCCTGGTCCTCCAGGCGCGCGAAGTAGCCGTCGAAGCCGTTCCAGTCGCACTCGAGGCCGCGGGTCATGGCCGGGTCCAGGGGGCCGTAGTAGGGCTCGTAGTCCCTCGTGGGGGCCGCCGAGACGCCGCAGTTGCCGACGATCTGGGTGGTGATCCCCTGGGCCACGGAGGAGGAGGCGCGGCCCTCGACCAGGAGGGTGAGGTCGGAGTGGGTGTGGATGTCGATGAAGCCGGGGGCGACGAAGCGCCCGGAGGCGTCGACGGTGGACCCGGCCGGGGCCCCGGCGAGATCGCCGATGGCGGCGATGCGGCCGTTCTGGACGGCCACGTCGGCGGCGCGCGCCGGGGCGCCGGTCCCGTCGAGGAGACGGCCTCCGGTGACGAGCAGGTCGTACACGGGATCAGCGGCGGGCGATCAGGTCGTCCACCACCGCGGGATCGGCCAGGGTGCTGGTGTCGCCGATGCTGCCCATGTCGTTCTCGGCGATCTTGCGCAGGATGCGGCGCATGATCTTGCCGGAGCGGGTCTTCGGCAGGCCCGGCGCCCAGTGGATCACGTCGGGCTGGGCGATGGGGCCGATGACGGCGCGCACCTGCTTCTTGAGCTCGTCCTTCAGCTCGTCGGTGTAGTCCTCGCCCGTGTTCAGGGTCACGTAGGCGTAGATGCCCTGGCCCTTCACCTCGTGGGGGAAGCCGACCACGGCGGCCTCGGCGACCTGGCCGTGGAGCACCAGGGCGCTCTCGACCTCGGCGGTGCCCATGCGGTGGCCGGAGACGTTGATCACGTCGTCGACGCGGCCGGTGATCCAGTAGTAGCCGTCCTCGTCGCGCCGGCAGCCGTCGCCGGTGAAGTAGTAGCCGTTGTACTGCTGGAAGTAGGTCTCCTCGAAGCGCTTGTGATCGCCGTACACGGTCCGCATCTGGCCCGGCCAGGGGGCCTTCATGGCGAGCACCCCGGAGACGCCGTCCCCGTCGATGGGGGTGCCCTTCTCGGGGTCGAGGACCACCGGCTCGATGCCGAAGAAGGGGAAGGTCGCCGACCCCGGCTTGAGGGCCGTCGCGCCCGGCAGCGGCGAGATCAGGATGCCGCCGGTCTCGGTCTGCCACCAGGTATCGACGATGGGGCAGCGCTCCTTGCCGGCGTTGCGGTGGTACCAGCGCCAGGCCTCGGGGTTGATCGGCTCGCCCACGGTGCCGAGGAGGCGCAGGGAGGGCATCTCGTACTTGGCCGGCCACTCCTCGCCGGCGGCGGCGATGGCGCGGATGGCGGTGGGCGCCGTGTAGAACTGGTTGACCTGCCACTTCTCTACGATCTGCCAGTAGCGGTCGGGGTTCGGCCACGTGGGGATGCCCTCGAACATCATCGTCGTGGCGCCGTTGCCCAGGGGTCCGTAGATGATGTACGAGTGGCCGGTGACCCAGCCGATGTCGGCGGCGCAGAAGTAGATGTCGCCGTCGTGGTAGTCGAAGACCAGCTTGTGGGTGACGGCGGTGTAGACCATGTAGCCGCCGACGTTGTGCTGCACGCCCTTGGGCTTTCCGGTGGAGCCGGAGGTGTAGAGGATGTAGAGCGGGTCCTCGGCGTCCATCACCTCGCAGGGGCAGTCGGCCGAGGCGCCGGCCATCACGTCGTGCCACCACTCGTCGCGGCCGGCCTTCATCTCCACGGCGAACTCGCCCTCGGCCTCGACCCGCTCGACGACGATGCAGCTGGTCACCGGCTGGCCCATCTGCCTCTCCGCCTCCTCCATCGCCTCGTCGGCGTTCGGCTTGAGCAGGATCGGCTTGTCGCCCCGGTGGGTGCCGTTGCAGGTGATCAGCACCGTGCAGGTGGAGTCGGCGATGCGGTCGGCCAGGGAGTCGGCGGAAAAACCGCCGAAGACGATGGAGTGGACGGCACCGATGCGGGCGCAGGCGAGCATGGCCACCGCCAGCTCGGGGATCATGGGCATGTAGATGGAGACGCGGTCGCCCTTCTTCACGCCCTTCGACTTGAGGACGTTGGCGAAGCGGCAGACCTGTTCGTGCAGCTGGCGGAAGGTGAGGGTGGCGTCCTCGTCGGGTCGGTTGCCCTCCCAGATGATCGCCGTCTGGTCGCCGCGGCTCTCCAGGTGCCGGTCGAGGCAGTTGTGGACGATGTTGGTCTGGCCGCCGTCGAACCAGCGGATGGAGACCGGCCCCCGGTCCATGTCGTAGTTGTAGTCGCGGACCGTGTGCCACTTCTCGTACCAGTGGAACTCCTCCGCCTTCGCCGCCCACCAGGCCTCGGGATCGGCGATCGAGCGCCGGTACTCGTCGAGGTAGGCCTGGTGGCTGCCGACGTGGGCGCGGCTGCCGGCGGCGGCGGGGGGCGGGTAGAGCTGGTCGTCGCTCATGGGGAGTGGCTCCTTGATGGGATTCCCGGTGAAGCCGGGGTAATATCCGCAGACCCGGACCTCAGGAAAAGAGGCGCCGCCGCAGCCACATGAGGCCCACCAGGGTCTTGGCGTCGGCGATCCTTCCGGCGTCCAGGGCGGCCCACACCTCCTCCTCGGGCCACTCCAGAACCTCGATGCTCTCGCCCTCCTCCTCGAGGCCGCCGCCGGGGCCGCGGCGCTGTCCGGCGCCCACCGCCGCGTAGTAGAGGAAGATCCGCTCCGAGGAGCCGCCCGGGGTCAGGTAGAAGCTGCCGACCGGCTCCAGACGGTCCACCTCGTAGCCGGCTTCCTCCAGGCACTCGGCGCGGGCCACGTCCTCGGGCTGCTGCCCTTCGGGGACCGTCCCCGCCACCAGCTCGTGCAGCCAGCCCGGTCCCTTCTCCCAGGCGGAGAAACGGAACTGGCGCACCAGAACGACGACGCCGCGCTCCGGGTCGTGGAGCACCACCGCCGCCCCGTCGCCGCGGTCGACGTTGAGCCGCGTCAGGGGGCGGCTCATGGAGCCGTCGGGACGCTCGTGGCTGAGGTCGACCTCCTCCACCCGGAAGAAGCGGTCGAGCAGGGTCCGGCGGCCGTGGACCTCGACCCGCCCCATCCTCAGGCGACGGCGCCGATGACCTGCACCGTCACGGGCTCGCCCGCGGCGGCGGCCTGGTCCGGGTCGAGGACGACGATGCCGTTGGCCCCGAGCATGGAGGTGAGGATGTGGGAGCCCTGGGCCCGGTGCGAGGTGCTGGCCGTCAGGCGGCCGCCGCCGTCGAGGCGCAGCCGCGCCCGCAGGAAGTTGCGGCGGTCGCCGTCGTTGGCCACGTCGTGCTCCATGAGGGCGGTGCTCTCGGGCAGGGGCCAGCGCTCCGGCGGATGGCCGGCGGCCTTGCGCACGGCGGGGCCGACGAACTGCAGGAACGACATCAGGCTCGACACGGGGTTGCCGGGCAGCCCGAAGTAGGGCTTGCCCCGGAGCATGCAGAAGAACAGGGGCTTGCCCGGCTTCATCGCCACCCGCCAGAGCACCTCCTCGGCGCCGAGGTCGTCGAGGACCTTCTTCACGTAGTCGTGCTCGCCCACGGAGACGCCGCCGGAGGAGACCACGAAGTCGCAGGTGAGGGCGGTCTCCACCGAGGCGCGGATGGCGGCCTCGTCGTCGGCCACCGTGGGCAGCAGCACCGGCTCGGCGCCGCAGGCGCGGGCCACGGCGCCGAGGGCGGGGGTGTTGCTGTTGACGATCTGCCCCGGACCGCGGACCTGGTCGATCTCGACCAGCTCGTCGCCCGAGGACAGCACCGCCACCGTGGGCCGCCGGCCGACGGCGACGAAGCTCTGCTGCACCGCCGCGAGGACGCCCACCTCCCCGGAGCCGAGCTCGGCGCCGGCGCGGATCAGGGGCTCGCCCTCGCGCATGTCCTCGCCGCGGCGGCGGATGTTGGCGCCCTCCTCCGCCGGCACCAGGATGTCGACGCGGTCGCCGTGGTCGCGGGTGTCCTCCACGCGGATCACCGTGTCGCAGCCGGGCGGGACCGGCGCGCCGGTCATGATGCGGCTCGCCTGGCCGGCCTCCAGCCGGTGCTCCGGGACGCGGCCGGCGGGGATGTCCTCGATCACCGGCAGCGCCGCGGGACTCTCCTCGGTGGCGGCGGCCACGTCGGCGAAGCGCACGGCGAAGCCGTCCATGGCCGAGTTGTCGTGGGGCGGGTTGTCGTACGGGGCCGCCACGTCGGCGGCCAGCACGCGGCCGAGAGCCCCGGTGAGGGCGACGCGCTCGGCCCCCAGGGGGCGGATGCGCTCCAGGACGGCGGCGCGCGCCTCCTCGACGGTGAGCATGTGGTAGCGGGTGAAGGGTGCCGGCCGGGCGGATGACCCTAGGCGGGTGCCCGGTAGTAGGGGTTCTTGCCGTTGGCGTGGTCGGTGACGTCGTAGATCTCCTCTATCTCGGGCACCGACTCCTTGATCATCACCTCGATGCCCTGCTTGAGGGTGACGTCGGCCATGCCGCAGCCTTGGCAGCCGCCTTCGAGCTGGAGGTAGACGGTCTTCTCCTTCAGGTCGATCAGGGAGACCCGGCCCCCGTGGCCCGAGACGGCGGGGTTGATCTTCTCTTCGAGGACGTGCTGCACCCGGTCGAGGAGGGTGCCGTCCACGCCCTCGGGCAGGGTGCGCGGGCGCTCGATCTTGAATCCGGAGCCCATCAGGCCCTCGACGTAGTCGACGGTGGCCTCCTGCACGTTGTCGCCGCTGTCGGGGTCGACGTAGACGTCGAAGCCGTCGAAGGGGATGACGGCATCCCCGTCGTTCTCCTGCCCCTCGCCGATGAAGGCCATCCGGTAGTCGACCTTGAGGGGAGAGACGGAGGTCGCGCCGATGCGCAGGCCTCTGACCGGGTTGGGGCTCTTGCCGATGAGCTCGAGGATCTTGCTCTGCGCGAGGTCGGTAATCGTCAACATGGCCGGGGATTCACCAGGGTCGGTGTCGGGAGGGTTGTCACTGTGGATGAGTGAACCTGAATTTACCTTCGAGGTGAGGTTCGTCAACGAAAGGTCGGAGAGATGAGACCGCGTTTGGAGCAGATTCTGGAGGACTCGCGCTCGAAGGACGCCCGGCGGCGCCGGAGCGCCGCCCGCGAGCTGTGCCCCTGCGAGCTGAAGGCCGACCACCCCGAGGCCTGGTCCCGTGTCTTCGAGCTCACCCGCGACGACGACGCGGGCGTGCGGCGCATCGCCTTCCACACCCTGACCGACGGATCGCCGAGGCAGCGCGAGGCGGATGTGCTGGCCGCTCTCGAGGGCATGTACGACGATCCCGACCTCCGGTTGCGGCGCAGCGTCCGCCAGCGCCTGGCCCGGTACCGCCGCTCCGGCCGGATCAACCATCACTAGAGAAGGGGCTCTTCCCGGCGCGCCTTGCCGCTGCCCGGCGGCGCGGATGATCTTTCCCGCATGAGCGATCTCGCCCGCCGCACCCTGGGCCGCACGGGCCTGGAGGTCACGCAACTCGGCTTCGGGGCCGCCGAGCGCGGCCTGCCCGATTCGGCCGACTTCGACGCCCAGGCCGCCGGGGTGCTCAACGCCGCCCTCGACGCGGGGGTCAACCTCATCGACACGGCCCCCGACTACGGCGCCAGCGAGGAGCGCATCGGCCGCTACGTCGGCCACCGCCGGCGCGAGTTCCACCTGGCCACCAAGTGCGGCTGCAACATCGACGCCGACGGCAACCGCCTGGAGCCGGGCCACCTGTGGACCGCCGACCGCCTGCGCTCCAACATCGACCAGAGCCTCCGCCGCCTGCGCACCGACTGCGTCGACCTGCTGCAGATGCACAACCCCTCCGTGGAGGATGTCGAGCGGGGAGGCCTGATCGAGGCCCTGGAGGAAATCCGCGGGGCTGGCAAGGCCCGCTTCATCGGCGTCTCCTCCACCAACCCGCACCTGGCCGCCTTCGTCGCCTCCGGCGCCTTCGACGTCTTCCAGATCCCCTATTCCGCCCTCGAGCGCGAGCACGAGACGATGATGCACGAGGCGGCCGACGCCGGTGCCGGGATTCTCGTGAGGGGCGGCATCAGCCTCGGGCACCGGGCCAACGAGGGCCGCCAGGCCACCTGGGAGAGGGCGGGCCTCGAGGAGGTCGCCGGCGGCATGAGCCGCCACGAGTTCATCCTGCGCTTCACCCTCGCCCATCCCGCCTGCCACACCACGATCGTGGGCACCACCAGCCTCGAACACATGAGGTCCAACCTCGACGCCGCCCGGGCCGGCCCCCTGCCCGCCGATCTCTACGCCGAGGCCAGGACCCGGCTGGCGGGCATCGGCGAGGTCCCCGCCGAGAGCGGCTCGTGATCAACGAGCACGACCCCGGCCGGCGGGCGGAACTGCGGGCGGCGGTGGAAGCGATGCCGCGAGTCGGCCTGGCGGCCCTGCCGACCCCCTTCGAGCCCTGCCCGCACCTGTCGAAGGCGCTGGGGGGCCCGCGGATCTGGATCAAGCGCGACGACCTCACGGGCCTGGCCGCCGGCGGCAACAAGACCCGCATGTTCGAGTTCGTCCTCGGGAAGGCCCTGGAGGAGGGCGCCGACACCGTCGTCGGCGGCGCCGCGGTGCAGTCGAACTACTGCCGCCAGCTGGCCGCCGCCTGCTCCCGCCTGGGACTGGAGTGCCACCTGGTGCTGCGCAAGGTGCGCGGCGAGCGCGACCGCGAGGTGCAGGGCGGCCTGCTCCTGGACCTGCTCGTCGGCGCCCGGGTCGAGCTGGTCGAGGACGAGGGCAGCTGGGAGAGCCTCGGGGCCCGGATCCGCGAGAAGGGGCGGCAGCTGACCGCGGCCGGCCGCAAGGTCCACGTGGCCCGCGTCGGAGACGAATCCGGGATCGGACTGTCGGCCGTGGGCTACGCGGCGGCCACCCTCGAGCTGCTCGACCAGGCCGAGGCCGCGCAGGTCCGCATCGACGAGATCTGGCTCTGCTCCACCGACTCGACCCAGGCCGGCATCGCCCTGGCCCTGAAGCACCTGCGGTCGCCGATCCGCCTGGTGGGCCTGCCGGCGCTGCCGGAGCCGGTGACCTCGGGCTGGACCTTCGAGGAGTGCCTCTCCTCGGTGGCGAACGAGTGCGGGTCCATCCTCGGCCTGGAGACCACGGTCGAGCCGCCGCAGATCACCAGCAAGGTGGACTACGTCGGCCCCGGGTACGCCGTCCTCACCGAGGCGGCGCGGGAGGCGATGCTGCTGGCCGGCCGGCACGAGGGCGTGCTCCTCGATCCGGTGTACACCTCCAAGGCCATGGCGGGCCTGATCGACCATGTCCGGCGGGGGCTCATCCCCGCCGAAGGCAACGTCGTTTTCCTGCACACGGGGGGCCTCCCCGCCCTCTTCGCTTACGCCGATTCCCTCGGCTTCGACGAGGCCCTGGACCCGGCCTGAAGCGGCCATTCGGCGAGACGGGTTTTTCTGGTGGCAGGGGGAGCGGGTGCGTAATTTCCCGCAGCAGGCAGCGCCCGGCTTGACCCGATCCCTACATCGAGGAGGATACCTTGCAGCGTCTTGAGAAAGGGCTCATCGCGTCCCTGCTGGCAGGGGTTCTCCTGGCCGCCGGCTGCGGCGGGGAAGATCCCGTGGAGCCGGAACCGGAGCCCGCCCCGCCCGATCTCACGGGGACCTACACCCTCCTGTCCTTCGCATCCGGCGTTCTCACCGCCGGGAATGCGCTGACGCCGCCTGACGTGAGCGGCATGTTCACCGTGGAGCGGACATCCGTGACGGGAGGCGAAGCCGGCGGGACCTTCGAGATGACGGTCTCCGTTCCTGACAATGCCGGTGGAACCACCACGATCGTGGACCAGGGGACCTACAGGAATTACCTGGAGGGCCGGTTGGAGCAGGAGGGCGAGGCGTGGCAGAGCCGGGGAACCTACGAGCTCGAAGGCAACACCCTGACGATCGAGGTCAGCGAGCCCGCGCTGGCCATCTCCAAGACGGTCTGGCAGCGAGAGTAGAGTGGCCCGGTCCGGCGCTTTCCAACCCTCGTGCCGGGTATTGCTGGCGGCGCTCCTGGCCCCGGTCTGGCTGGGGGCCGGGGAGTCGACGACGATCCGGGGCCTCCTCGTCGACGGGGAGACGGGGGCGCCGGTCGCCGGCGCCGAAGTGCTGGTGCGCTCGACGCCGCTGGGGGCGCTCACGGACGAGGAGGGACGCTTCGAGGTCGCCCGTCCGGACGGCGGCGTGTACACCCTCGTCGTGGTGGCCGAAGGGTTCCGCACCGTCGAGGCCGTGATCGAGCCGGACCCGGAGGACGACGGCCCCGTGCGGATCTGGCTGGAGCGGCTGTTCTTCGAGGTGCCGGGGCTGACCGTCACCGCCAACCGCGGCACCCATCCCGGCGACGCTCCCACCTCCGTCGCCGTGATCAGCGGCGACGAGCTGCAGCGGCGGGAGGCCACCAACCTCAACGAGGCCCTGCCCTTCGCCCAGGGCGTGACCTTCAACGCCGGGCAGATGGACATCCGCGGCTCCAGCGGCCTCTCCCGGGGCGTGGGCAGCCGGGTGCTCATGCTGCTCGACGGCCACCGGACCCTCTCCGGCGTGGGCTCCTCCGTCGATTTCTCGGTCCTCCCGGTCCTCGATGTGGAACGGATCGAGATCGTCAAGGGGCCGCATTCGACCCTCTGGGGCACCAACGCCATGGGGGGCGTGGTCAACGTGATCACGCGGCCCCCGAGGCGCGAAGCTCGGACCGTGCTGCGCGGCTACTACGGCCTCTTCGACACCCCCACGGGCCAGGGCTTCTCCGACGGCCGTCTCAGCATGCAGGGGCTTCAGGTCCAGCATTCCCGGAGGATCGGCAACGTCCACACGGGGCTCTTCGCGGCGCGCGAGACCTCCGACGGCTTTCGCCAGAACGGCGGCATGGACGGCTGGCGGCTGCGGGGGAAGGCGATTCTCGGGGATTCGGCGACCCCCCTGAAGCTGTTCGCCACCTGGAAGCGCGACGACATCGAGGAGTTCTTCACCTGGCTCTCCGAGGACCGCCGGCTGGAGATCGATCCCGCCAACCTGGGCGACTGGAGGCGCGAATCCGACCTGATTCTCGGCCTTACGGCCACGCCGCTGGTGACGCCCGGGCTCAAGGTGGAGGTGCGGCCCCAGATCCAGCACTTCCGCTCGCGCAACTACTTCGGCGACCCGGAGGACCCGGACCACAACGACGACTTCCACCGCTCCACGCGCTACGGCACCGACCTTCAGTTCTCGGTGTTCACGGTGGGCCGGCACACGGTGACGCTCGGCGGCGAGGCCGCCTACACCGGCGTGGCCTCGAACTTCCTGGAGCCGGCCCCGGAGGTGACGGACCTGGCCCTCTTCGGCCAGGACGAGATCGAGCTCGCCGAGGGGTTGCGCGGCTCGGTGGGGATCCGCCTCGACAGACACAAGGCCTCTTCCGCCGAGGGCGACTTGACCCTCAATCCCAAGGTCGGAATCGTCTACCGCCCCTCCGGGCTGCTGAGTCTGCGGAGCTCGCTGAGCCGCGGCTACCGGGCCCCGAGCGTCTCGGAGCAGTACACCTCGACGGTCGTCTTCGGCTTTCGGGTCGTGCCGAACCTGGAGCTGCGCGGCGAATCCGCCTGGGCCGGGGAGATCGGGGCCACCGCGACCCCGGGGGACCGGCTCTGGTTCGACGCGGGGATCTTCTGGAGCGAGTACTCCGGCCTGATCGAGGTCACCAGCGCGCCCAACCAGCTCTTCACCTTCCAGTTTCGGAACCTCGTCGAGGCCAGGATCCGGGGGATCGACACGGGGCTGCGCGCCGAACTGGTCCCCGACAGGCTCAACCTGCAGACGAACTACCTCTTCCTCGATTCCACGGACCTCGGCACGGGCCGCAAGCTCGCCTACCGGTCGCGCCACGTCGTCACCACGACCCTCTCCGGCTGGGACGACGTGATCGCCCTCGACGTGCGCTACCGCACCCGGCCCGAGGCGGTCCTCGTCTACCCCCTCGACGAACGCAGCGCCTTCACCGTGGTCGACCTGCGGCTGAATCTCGAGGTCATGGGCCTGGACCTGCAGACCCGGGTCGACAACCTCCTGCAGGCTGAGTACGTGGACCTGCAGGAGCGCAACCCGGGCGCCTCGCGGAGCATCCGCACCACCCTCACCTCCCGCTTCTGACTCCCGGTCCGCCCGCCACGGGTCCCTGCACCCGGGGGCTCGAGGCCGCCCATCCCTGCCGGCGGCGGTCATCCCCCCGCAGCAAGGCGGTCCCTGAGCCCCGGGCGGGGGGTCACTCCTCCACGAAGGCCGCCGCCCCCAGGAGCCGGATCTCACCGCACGCCACGGCGGGGTAGTCTCGCACGGTGATCGACCTCTCGGTGGCGCTCTCGAACTCGTAGCCAGTATCCGCCGCCAGCAGCCAGGTCCCGGGGAGGGCTTCCGGCTCGGGCACGGCTTCGGCGAGGTGGAAGGTGCGGCCCTCGGCCGAGGCGACCTCCAGCGGGATCTGCGCCTGGTCGAGCCGAAGGCCGCGGCCGCCGCACTGCAGGGTGGTCCCGCAGAGCAGGAAGGCCCGCCGCGGATTCCCCGCGTCGTCGACGGAAGCGAAGCCGAAGCGGCCCTCGATGGAGACCGGACCGAGGTCGTGGGCGCCGCCCTCCGGCGCCGAGAGGATGTAGTCGGTGCAGCCCTGCCGCTCGACGGCGATGCCGAGGGCGCCGGTGGCGGGATCGTCCAGCAGCAGCCGGGCCCCGCGCACGGGCGACTCTTCGACGTAGGGGGCGATCACGGCGGCGTAGCGGCTCGACAGGTCCGCGGCGCCGCGGCGCTCGGCCAGGATCTGCTGCACGGGCGGGGCGTGGAGCTGGTCGCCGGTGTCCGAGCGCCAGCCGGGGGCATCGGCCAGAAGCAGGCGGTCCACGGGGTTGAGGAGAGTGAGGTCCATGCGCACCTCCTGCTCTTGCCAGGTGGCGGTGAAGGGCTGCCGCGGCCGGCCGGCGCGCAGGTTGCCCAGCCACTCGATCTCCTCGTCCACGGGCTCCAGGTTCGCGCCATCGATACCCGCCAGGGCTCCGTTGCAGTGGAAGCCGTACTGGTGCAGGCGGCCCCCGTCGACGCGGAAGAAGTCGACGGCGTAGGTCCCTCCGCCGGGGAGCTGGACGAGGGCGCAGGTCCGCTGGTAGCGCCCGCACTGCTCGTACTGGCGGGCCGAGGCCTGCACGACCTCGACGCCGGCGCCCGCGCCGAAGAGCTCCAGGGCGGCGGGCTCGGGGCGGCCTTCCTGACTGCGGCCGTCGACGGTGACGATGTTGTGGGAGAGGGTGCTGCGGGTCCAGGCGTTCCTCGGGTCGTCCCAGATGTAGCCGCGGTCGGCGGCCATCTCCCGCCCGTGGGCGATGTAGATGAGGCCCAGGCTGTCGTAGTGGCGATGGCCGCCGCAGGCATAGCCGTTGAGGTACAGGGCCGTGTGGCCCTCCGGGTCGCCGCCGCGCAGGACGGCCACGTGCCAGCCCGGGAACCACTCGGTGCGGCGCGGCAGGCCGGTCTCACCCGCGGCCTTCAGACCGGGGGCCCGGTGCCACAGGGCGTACTCTGTCCCCTTCTCCGACAGGGGAGCGCCCTGGGCCTTCTCCAGGAGGCCGGCGTAGCCGCCTCCGTAGTGGGCGGCCAGGACCTCGGCGTGGATGGGGTCGATCCCCTGGCCGTGGTGGGAGTCGCCGATGACGGGGTCCTGCAGGTTGGGGTCGAGCATGCGCGCCATGCTCTCCAGGGCCAGACGGTAGCGGTCGAACTGCCGGAAGGGGTCGAGGTCGTCCAGGCGGGGCCCGCTCTCCGGCGCGTAGCCCTCCGGGTCGGAGTACCCGGTGAGCAGTTCGGGGATGTCGCGCAGCAGGTTGAGGTGCATGGAGGAGTATCCCGGCGACTCGGTGCAGAAACCGTCGAAGTGGAAGGCCTCCTCCAGCAGGGTCTCGAGGCCCTCGATGGCGCGGCGCACGCTCTCCGGCTTCCCGAAGAGGGTGCCCGCCGCGCCGCTCAGGGCGCGCCCGGGGCCGCACTTGTTGTTGATGGCGCTCCAGTTCTCGGTGTCCGCCCAGCCGGCGAGGATGAGGTCGTCGACGATGCGGCGGTCCATCTCCGGCGTGATCACCGCAGAGCCGTCGGCCTCCCGGGCGCCGCGGACCAGGTCCCAGGCGAGGGTGACCGAGAGGATCATCCGGCCGTCGGAGCCGCTGCACCCCATGCGTCCGGCGCCCCAGAAGCCGTTGTTGAGGACGGCGTGGTCCTCCTGAAGGTGGCGCCCCTCGAAGGCGGAGATGATCGTCTCCGGGGGGAAGCGCCCGCCCGGTGGATGGGCGCCCATGGAGGCGGCCGCCTCTCCCGGCGGGCAGTCGGCGACGGTGCCGTCGTAGGAGTGGAACAGCCAGGTCGGATAGCGCCGCGCCAGGCAGTCCATGATCCAGGCCGACCACCGGGCGTAGCGCACCTCGCCGGTGAGGGCGTAGAGCTTGGCGAGGGGCAGCATCTTCTCGAAGCACCAGTTGATCTTCATCGAGCGGATGATCCCGGTCCAGCTGGTGTGCACGGGCCAGTTCACCCACTTGAAGGCGTGGCGGCCCGACCTGTCCTCGGGATGGGCCCGCTCCTCGTCGGTCAGGTAGAAGGTGAAGGTCTGGCCCATCCGGGGGGCGGTGACGCTCCCGGTCTCGGGATGGTCGGGGCTGGGGTACGCGGTCCTGCAGTACTTGCAGATCAGGCGGTCGGGGTCCCGGACATCCCAGTCGTAGATGCCGGTCTCCCCCATGGTGGAGAGGCGGCCGACGCAGACCGGGCAGTTCTGGCCGTACTGCGGCCAGGGGGTCAGCTCGGGCATCATCGCCTCGATGAAGCCGCGGTCCTGCTCCATCAGGTAAGCCACCTGCTGCTTCCACCCTTCGAGGATGGCCTGGGCCCACGTGTGGCGGGCCACGTTCTCCCGGGCCCTGTCGACATTGAGAAGAGGCACGGATAGCTCCTTTCCAAGGGGGGGCTTGAGCCGGCCACGAGCCTCCCGCGGCAAGCACTCGGGGGCGGGATGCCTCGCGATCCGGGGCCGAGGTGGGAAGGGCCTGCTGGTTTTCGTACGGTAACCTCGTGAGATGAGGCTCCACGGCGCCATGCCCGACTACAACTACCACTTCGCCCGCGACGACTTTGGGCCGGCCCTGGCCTGCCTGGACGAGCACGGCTTCTGCGTGATCCGGGGGATGATCGACCGGGAGATGGTGGCCTCGCTGAAGGCCAGCATCGACCGCCACCTCGACCCGGACGGCGCTCTGGGGCCGGCCTCCAACCGCTACCACATGACCTTCGCCGAGGCCAGCGAGGAGGTCTGGGAGCTGGTCGACAAACCCGCCTTCATGCGCTTCCTCCGTCTCGTCCACGGCACCGCGGACCTCTGCCTGCACAGGTCCGCCGCCATCCTGCGCACCCCGGGCGAGGGCATGGGCGGCTGGCACCAGGACCACCGGGGGCACATCGCCCGCCCGCAGCGCGCCAACGACGTCCTCAACCGCTTTCCCATCCCCAGCGGCCTCTGGTTCTACCTCAACGGCAGCGATCCCGGCCGCAGCGGCATCGCCGTCATCGAGAAGTCCCACTACCCGGGCTGGGAAGGGCCGGAGGGGTACGTCATCGGTCCGGACCGCGGCGGCCTGCGCCCCGAGGGCGCCGCTCCGGACGCGCCGTACGACGGCATGGCCGTGCCCGGCTGCGTGCCGGTCCTGGCCGACCCGGGGGACCTCATCTGCTTCGCCGCCCTCACCTGGCACGCCAACATGGCCACCCGCGAGCGGCGTTACTCCTGCGGCATCGGCTTCCGGCCCCGGTCGTTCCGCATCGACGCGCCCTGGCCCCTGCCGGCTTCGGCGCGGGCCCTGGCCGAGCGGCTGCCCGAAGGGCTCAAGCACTACATGGACGGCTACGTCGGTTTCGACGGGGAGTGGCGGGCCGAGTAGGCCGGCAGGGATCGGCCCCGCTCAGGCGAGGGGCCAGAACTGGTTCCAGGCGGTCATCCAGTCCGCGGCGCGGCTCTCGACGGAGAGGGGCCCCGTCGTCTCCACCCCGGCCCGGCCCTTGAAATCGGCGAGTTGATCGACGCTGGCCAGCTCGATCCGGATCGTCGTCGGCCGCTCGGGGATGTAGGGCTTCGTGCGGACCGGCTCGGTGAGCGCCTTCCGGGCCGCCTCCTCGATCAGCTCGCGGGCGCGGACGGGCGCCAGCTGCCGGGCGCTGAAGCGGCTCAGCCCCTTCTTCACCGCAACGGTTGGCAGCGATTCGCCGAGGAGGGCCCTGGCCTCGCGGCAGACGGCGGCGTCGCCGGTGACCAGGGCGACGGGGACCCCGTAGTGGCCGTTGAGCGCCGCGTTGACGCCGGTCTCACCCACGAGATCGTCGTTGAACCAGAGATTCCTGTCGTCGTAGCGGCCCCACCCATGATGGGCGACCCACTCGCAATCGGGGTGGATCTTCTCGGGGACGAGGGAGTTGAAGCTCCAGCCCCTGCCGGCGCCGTGGCAGTCGACGACGACGACCTCCGTCGCCCCGGCGGCCCTGGCTCCGCGCACGGCGGCATTGATCTCCTCCGTGTAGAGCTGCCGCCCCTCCTCGAACATCGGGTCGCCGCCGGTCACCTGGTTCCACACCACGATGCCGCTGACGCCTTCCATGTCGGACATGATCAGCACGCGCATCGCCGGCTCTCCTCGGGCGTTGGCTATCTCGATGGTGACCGTGGAGCAACGAGGGCCTTGAGGGACCCCCAGCCGGTGTTCCGGATGGCGGTGGCGCCGCCGACCGCGATGCGGACCACGTGCTGGGTGTCTCCGGCCATGGCGGCGAGGTAGGTCCCGGCCTCACCGGGCGAGGGGACGATCTTGCGGGCGCCGCTGTCGTGTATCTGTTCCCAGTTGAACCCGCCATCGACGCTCAGGTAGGTGCCGAGCACGTTGGTCTTCCCTACCGACCCGAGCAGAACGATCCCGGGATCGACCGGGTCGATCAGGATCCCCGCGGGCCAGCCCCCGACCTGCGAGGTCATCCGCCAACTGCCGCCATCGTCCATGCTCTTGTAGATCCGTCCAGAGGCGGTATGGGTACCATCCCCATTGTCCGTGAAGTACGTCACTCCGGCGATCAGGACTCCGGATTGGTGTGGGTCGACGGCCAGGGAGCTGACCCTCAGGTGCTCGTCGAACGGGATACCGCTATCGATGGCCGTCCAGGAATCCCCGCCGTCCGGGCTCTTCACCATGCTGGTCAACCCGCCCGCATACAGGATCCCGGGATCCCGGGCATCGACGGCCAGCGCCTCCAAGATCCCTGCCCCTTCCAGGATGGGGTGCCAGGTCTCGCCATGGTCACTGGATCGGAAGTACCCGCCGGCCTCGGCATATATCAGGCCGGGAACCCGGGGATGCGCCTTGAGGGTATTCACAGACCAACCGGAGAAACTCTCGCTCGACGCATGCCAGGTTCGGCCGCCGTCCATGCTTCGGAAGATCGTGTCGCCGGCCGCCGCGTAGACGATGTCGGGGTTTCCCGCATCGATCTCGATGCCGCCGACGACAGCCTCCGGCGACATGACGACTTGCCAACTGGCGCCGCCGTCCCTGCTGAGATACAGATCATCGGATCCCGCGAAGAGCACGTCTGGATTGCGGGGGTCCACCGCCACCGTGGCGACCCAGTAGGTGGCCGTGGGACCCAGGGTTCGGCTCGTTACATCCAGGCCCCATGAGGGCTGGGTGCCGGCGGCGATGAGTGGCAGGATCAGGAGGGCACTTCGATACGGTTTCATGGCGAACCTCCTTGCCAATGATCCCTGTCTGTGACGGAAGGTCGAACCTGCATGTTCGGTCCGCAAGGTCGGGTGCCGCCTCGATGCGCCCTTGGCTCGGGAGGGTCCGGCGCTCGTTGACCGTCGCCGTGGCGTGGAATAGGATCTCCGCCCATCCTGTCGGGGAGGGCCTCCATGACGCCGGAACAGAAGTACCTCTTCGACCTGCAGGGCTTCATCGTCCTGGAGGACGTGGTGCCGCGGTCCGTCCTCGAGGCGTGCAACCAGTCCCTCGACGAGTTCGAGGAGATGGACCCCGGGGACTACCCTCCCCCTCTCTGCCTCGGCACCGAGAAGACGGAGGAGGAGCTCTACATCTCCAACATCCTCGAAGCGTCCCCGGTCTTCTCTCCCCTGATCGACATTCCCGAGGTCCTCGACGTCGTCGCCGAGGTCACCGGCGGGCCCTGGCGCCTGAACCACACCTACACGATCTACCGCTGGGGCGGCGGCTACACGGGCCTGCACATGCACGGCACGCCGATCATCCCCAAGTGCCAGTATCACTGCCGCAACGGGCAGATGGTCTCGACCCTGACCAAGGCGGTCTTCCCCCTGCTCGACTGCGACGTCGAGGACGGCTGCTTCGCCGCGGTCCCGGGCGCCCACAAGAGCAACTTCCCGCGTCCCTGGGGACATCATCCCGACGAGACCCCGGTCCTCGCGCCGGTCCCTGCCAGGGCCGGTGACGCCATCGTCTTCACCGAGGCCTTGACCCACGGCTCGACGGTCAACGTCTCGGGCCGTCCGCGCCGCACCCTCTACTACTGCTACAGCATCGGATACATGCCGGACTGGGGAGGCCAGGGCCTGCACTTCAGCGACCGTGTCGTGGAGGGCCTCACCGAGGCGCAGCGCGAGATCATCGAGCTGAAGTAGGACGCATCTCAGAACCCGACAGGAGGCAGGGAATGAACCCGGTATCGCCGGAGATCTTCGAAGGTCTCAGGAAGCTCGACACCGCCACGATCTTCAACGCCGTCATCGAGGCCCGCGGCGCCAGCCAGGGCGGGCGCGAGCTCGAGGGGCAGGGCGGCATGCCCTTCAACTACATGGGCCCCGGGATGCAGTGCATGCTGCCCGGGCTCGGCATGGCCGTCGGCTACGCCGCCACCTGCGAGCTGACCACCCACGACCCCGACATGCCGGCCCTGGACTGGTACGAGTACTACGACTTCCTCGACGAGTCGCCGGCCCCGATGGTGAGCATCATGAAGGACGTCGACACCCGCGCCGGCCGCGGCGCCACCCTGGGAGACGGCATGGCCGCCACCCACAAGCACCTGGGCGTGTCCGGCATCATCGTCGACGGATCGATACGGGACCTGGCGGGGATCGAGCGGGTGGGACTGCCGGTCTGGGGAACGGGGACATCCCCCGGTCACGGCGTGCTGAGCCTGGTGCGCCACAATCACCCGATCACGGTCAACGAGCTGCTGATCTTCCCCGGGGAGATCGTCGCCGCCGACCGCGACGGCGTCGTCAAGATCCCGGCGGGCGACGACCCCGCGAAGGTGCTGGAGAAGGGCCTGGAGATCCAGGAGCGGGAGGCCCGCTACCACGCGATCTTCTCCCGACCCGGCCTGACCTGGCAGGATATCAAGGACTACAGGGAAGAGGCTTGAGCGGTCCGCACCCCGGGAGGTGAGGCGGGCGCAGGACGCGGCGGAGCCACCGGCGCGCCGGCCGGGAGCCTGCCGGCCGGGACTACCGACTGCCGCTGCCGTCCGGCGGAAGCGCCGCCAGCGCCCGCCGCAGCCCGGCCGCGTCGGCCCGGGCCCATTCCTCCAGGTTGGGCGGTGCGCTCTCGGCGTAGCCCACCTGGCGGATGATCGCCTCGTCGAAGCTGTACTCGGTGTGCACGGTCAGCGGCCCCTCGAAGCCGAAGCCGCGCAGGATGCCGAGACAGCGGCCCCAGTCGACGCAGCCGTCCCCCACCTTGACGAAGCAGGGGTTCCAGGGCGGCGTCCTCTCCGGCTCGCGGCGGTACATGGCGTCCTTGACGCCCACCACCGAGAGGTGGCCGCGCACCATGGCCAGCCCCATCTCCCAGTCCTCGCCGTCGAGGGCCTGGTGCCCGAGATCCGGATAGGCCCCCACGAGGCGCGGGTCGAAGCCGCGGATCAGGTGCATCAGCCCGGCGCAGTTCGAGCCGAGGCAGGCGCCGCTGTGCGCCTGGTAGCAGGTCTGGACCCCGTGCTTTTCGCTGAGCCCGGCGAAGCCCTCCAGGTCTCTCCGCGCCGCATCGACGGCCTGCCAGTAGTCGGCGCCCGACGCGAACCGCCAGAACCCGATCTTGAGCCGCGGGACCCCCGCCTCGGCGCAGGCGGCGTACAGGCCTTCGGCTCCCGGCGCGGCAGGATCCACGAAGTCCGTGGGCGCCGTCGCCAGCGGGCACGAGAGCCCCTGCCCGCGCCACAGATCCACCGCCCCCGGAAGCTCGGCCCTCGCGTTGCCAGGGTGAACCGGGTGACCCGGTCGGATGCAGACGTCGATCCCGTCGTACCCCAGCTCCAGCGCCCTGGCGCCCAGCTCGGCGACCGGCAGGTCCGCGAAGAACTTCGAGTTCAGTACGATCTGCATGCTGTCACTCCTGCGGCCGCTGACCATCGGGCCAGCGCTTCACCGGATCGAGTGGCGCCGGGTTCACCCCCGGTTCAGGTCCCGTGCCCGGCGCCACACGGTACAGATAGAGTGTGGGTGGATCGAACCCCTTGGGCGGTGTCGGCGGCGCAGGCCGCGCCTGAGCGGCGCATTACGCCGGGCCGGGGTCATCAACTGTCCGCATCCAAGAGGCCCAGAGACCCGAGCGTAGCGAGGGGCTCGCCAGCCCTTCGGATTCACCCCAGCGATAGCCCCTCACCAGGCCTGGCGCAAGACCCATCGCGTGGCGCCGGGTTCACCACCGGTTCCAGGTCCCGTGCCCGGCGCCACACGGTACAGATAGAGTGTGGGTGGATCGGACCCCTTGGGCGGTGCCGGCGGCGCAGGCCCCGCCAGGGCGGCGCATT
>JAJDTN010000440.1 GCA_022827165.1 Candidatus Latescibacterota bacterium | reverse complement strand
GGGAGGACCTGGCCGAACTCGCCGGGGAAGTACCACCGGCACCCGAGCCGTTCCAGCAGCTCGTACACGGCGTACTCGGTGCCGCGGTAGAAGGCGTCCTCGTTGCCGGCGAGCACGAGGTCGCGGGGGCCCGCCGTGCGCAGGACGAACCCCTCGCCGGTGGCGTCGCGGTCGTGGCCGGCGGGCGGCTCGACGCCGAGGCGGCGCACCGCCTCGGAGCGGCCCACGTGCAGGCGCGCGTGGTCCCCGAGGCTGCCGGGAACCGCCGCGGCGCCAGCGTACACGGGCAGCTCGGCGCCGGAGATCGCCTCGATGAAGTGCTGCAGCGCGGCGGCGGCCCGGGCCGCCGAGGGGCTCGGCTCGGCGGCGGTGACGATGACCGCCCGCGGCTGACCGTCCTGGACGATGACCATGGCCTCCGCCTCCTGGGAGAAGATCAAGGCGACGAGAGCGAGAGGGGCGAGGATCGACATCGGTTCCTGCCTTTCCGGCGCCGGCGCGTCCCCGGCCGGGCCGCCGGGGCATAAGATCAGTCCCTATCTTTGGCGAAACAATGAGATCGGTCCGGCTGTTCGCCGCCCTGGCCGCCCTCGTCTCCGGGCCGGCCGCGGTTCATGCCTACGTGGGTCCGGGCGCGGGTATCGCCATCGCCGGCGGCTTCTGGACCCTGCTCGTCGTCGCCCTCGCCGCATTGGTCCTTCTGTTCCTGCCCTTCCGGATGCTGCTGACCCGGCTCCGCCGGAGGAGGCGCCCCGCGTCGCGGGCCCGGCGCGTCGTCGTCGTCGGTCTCGACGGTCTCGACCCCGGCCTCTGCGCCCGCTGGATGGACGAGGGGCGCCTGCCGAACCTGGGACGACTCGCCGCGCAGGGGGCGTTCCGGCCCCTCGTGACCACCCTGCCGGCGATCACGCCGGCAGCCTGGTCCTCCTTCGCCACCGGGACCGACGCCTCCGGCCACAACATCTACGACTTCATCACCCGCGACCCGCGGACCTACGGACCGGTGCTCTCCTCGGCGAGGGTGATGCCGCCGCGCCGCAGCCTCAGGCTCGGACGGTACCGCCTGCCCCTGTCGAGGCCGCGCATCCGCAACCTCAAGGGCAGCGAGCCGTTCTGGAAGATCCTCGGCGACAAGGGGGTCTTCAGCTCCATCCTGCGCGTGCCCATCACCTTCCCGCCCGAGCCCTTCGACGGCCACCTGCTCGCGGGCATGTGCGTCCCCGACCTGCGGGGGACCCAAGGGGAGTTCACCTGCCTCGTCGAGACCCCGGATGATGGCGCGGACCCGGGGGGCGCCGCAGGCGCGCGGGGCGTGGGCCGCTGGATCGAGGTCGGCCTGCGCCCGGGGGAGAGCAGCCGCGTCGAAATCCCGGGGCCTCCGGCTCCCTTCGGCGGCAGCGGCGATCCCCCCCTCCATGCTTCGATCGAACTGGAGCGCGACGCCGGGGCGGGCGGCCTGCGGCTCACCGCCGCCGGCCGCCGGCTCCACCTGCGCGAGGGCGTGCACTCCCCGTGGGTGGAGCTGACCTTCCGCGGCGGCCCCGGGGTCCGGGTGCGCGGCATCTGCCGCTTCCGGCTGGCCGCGGCCGAGCCGCTGAAGCTCTACCTCACGGCGGTCCAGATCGATCCCGACCGGCCCTGCCTGCCCCTGTCCCACCCGGCCTCGTACGCCGCCTACCTGGGCCGCCGCCTGGGCAAGTACGGCACCCTCGGCCTCGCCGAGGACACGGAAGCCCTCGACGCCGGGGTCCTCGACGAGGAGGCCTTCCTGGAGCAGGCGCGCTCCCTCCACGAGGAGCGCGAGAGGATGCTCTTCCACGGCCTGGAGCGCACCCGCGAGGGCCTGCTGGTCTGCGTCTTCGACGGGCCCGACCGCGTGCAGCACATGTTCTACCGCACCCTGGACCCGGGACATCCGGCCAACGAGGGCCGCCGCCTGACCGGCTTCAAGGACGTCCTGCCGGCGATGTACGGGGAGATGGATGACTTGGTGGGCCGCGTCATGGAGCGCATCGACGACGGCGAGACCACCCTCCTGGTGATCTCCGACCACGGCTTCTGCTCCTTCCGGCGGGGGGTCAACCTCAACACCTGGCTCCGCGACAACGGCTACCTCGCCCTCGAGGAGGACTCGGCGGGACCGGGGGAGGCCGGCGGCGACTGGTTCGCCGGTGTCGACTGGTCGCGGACCCGGGCCTTCGCCCTCGGCCTGGCCGGGATCTTCCTCAACCGCGCCGGGAGGGAAGCCCGCGGCATCGTGGCCGAATCGGAGGCGGGGGAACTGAAGCGGGAGCTGATCGCCGGCCTGGAGGGGCTCGCCGACGACGGCCAGCCGGCGGTCCGCAAGGTCTGGGACGCGGAGAGCCACTTCCACGGCCCCTACAGGAAGGAGGCGCCGGACCTGCTCGTCGGCTACAACGCCGGGTACCGGGCCTCCTGGAGCGGCGCCAGGGGGCGGATCGGCGACCGTGTCTTCGAGGACAACACCCGCCACTGGAGCGGCGACCACTGCGTCGATCCCGCCCAGGTGCCGGGGGTCCTGTTCTGCAACCGGCCCATCGACAGGCAGGACCCGCACCTGCTCGACGTGCCGGTCTCGATCCTGCGCCTCTTCGGCGTCGAGCCGCCTGCGTACATGCAGGGAGAGGACCTCTTCGGTGAGCCGCCGGCCGTTGCGTCCTAGCTCGTCGTCCCGGGGCGCCGTCGCCCTCTCCTGCGAGGATCTCTTCGGGCCGCCGGTCGCGGCGTCCTGGCCCGTCGTCCCTGGTCGGCGCCGTCCATGCAAGGCGAGGAACTCGAGGTGAGCCCCCGGTTGCGGCGTCCTGGCCCGTCCCGGGCCTCCGTCGCCCTTGCATGCAGGGCGCGGATTCCCTCGGTGATCCCCCGGTTGCGCCGACGCGGCAGGTGGTCCGGGGCCGGCGCCGTCCTGCTGGCGGCCTCGCTCCTGGCGGCCTCCGGCGGGTGCGGCCCCCGGGCGCAAGAGGACGCCCCGCCGCTGCTGGTCCTCGGGATCGACGGCATGGATCCGGAGATCCTGTCGCGGTTGCTGGCCGCCGGCCGCATGCCCCACTTCGAGGCCCTGGCCGCCTCCGGCGGGTTCGTTCCGCTGGCCACCACCATGCCGCCCCAGAGCCCGGTGGCCTGGTCGACCTTCATCACCGGCCTCGACCCCGCCGGCCACGGGATCCTCGACTTCATCCATCGAGACCCGCGTACCCTGCAGCCCTACCTCTCCACCTCGAGGAAGCGTCCCGGCGGCCAAATGGAACTCCTGCGCCGCGGCCGGCCCTTCTGGGATCTCCTCACCGAGCGCGGCATCCCGGTGACGATCTTCAAGGTGCCGGCCAACTTCCCGCCGGAGGCGCCGCGCTCGCGCTCGTGGCCGCTGGCCGGGTGCTCCTGCTTCCGCGCCTTCGCCGGCATGGGGACGCCGGACATGCTCGGCACGTACGGCACCTTCACCTGGTACACCGACGGGCCCTACATCGTGCCCGCTCACATGGAGGAGGCCGGACAGGTCCTGGCCCCGGGCGGCGATCTGGAGATCGCCGGCGGCCGCATCGTCGGCTTGGAGCTGCGGGACGGGCGGGCGGCGCCGGAGATCCACGGCCCGCCTTCGGAAGGGGGAGAGAAGCGGGGGCGCTTCGAGCTGTTCGTCGACCGCGGACCGGGGGGCGGGGCGGGCGCCGTGGAGATCGTCCTCGCCGGCCGGCGCGCGGTTCTGCGACCCGGCGAGTGGAGCCCGTGGCTGCGCGTCGACTACGGGCGCAAGCCTCTGAGCCTGGCCCGTCTGACCGGGATCGTGCGCTTCTACCTGAAGTCGATCGAGCCGCATGTGGGGCTCTACATGACCCCGGTCAACCTCGACCCGGGCGACCCCGCCATGCCGGTCTCGGTGCCGGAGGCCGAGGCGGCGCGGCTCGAGGCCGCCCTGGGGCCTTACTACACCCAGGGCATGCCCGACGACACCAAGGCCCTGGAAGCGGAGGTCCTCGACTACGGCGAGTTCCTCGCCCAGGACGAGCTGGCCCTGGACGAGCGCCGGGAGCACCTGCATCACGAGCTGGGCCGGCTCGATTCGGGGCTCCTGTTCTTCTACGTTCACACCCTCGACCAGGTGAGCCACATGCTGTGGCGGACGGCCGACCCCGCCCACCCGGGGTACCGGACGGAATTCGCGCCCTACGGCCGGTCCATCGACAGCCGCTACGAGGCGATGGACGAGCTGCTGGGGGAGGCGATGGCCGCTCTCGGCGGGCGCGGCGAGATCGTCGTCCTGTCGGATCACGGTTTCGCCTCGTACGAGCGCTCCTTCAACCTCAACACCTGGCTGCTTGGGGAGGGCTATCTGTCCCTCAACGACGACGACTCCATCGCCTGGGAGCGGACTTCGGCCTACGGCCTGGGCCTGAACGCCCTCTACCTGAACCTGCGGGGCCGGGAGGAGCAGGGGGTGGTGGAACCCGGGGAGCGGGACTCTAAGCTGGAAGAGATCGGGGAGAAGCTCCTGACTCTCAGGGATCCCGCCGGCGGCCGGCAGGTCGTGGAGCGGGTCTACCCGGTAGACGGGGGGGCCGCGGAGGGTGCCGCCCCGGACCTGCTCATCGGCTACGGGCGGGGGTACCGCGCCTCCGGGGCCGCGGCCCTGGGCCGCGTCGAGGCCGAGGTCCTGAGCGACAACCTCTCCCCCTGGAGCGGCGACCACTGCATGGCCGCCCACACCGTGCCGGGGGTCCTGGTGAGCAGCCTGCCCCTGCGCCCCGGGGTGGAGCCCCATCTGCGCGACCTGCCCGTGAGCATCCTCGCCCACTACGGCATCGGCCGGCCGGAGGAGATGACCGGCCGCTCGATCTGGCCGGAGTGAGAACACCCGGGGGACCATGCGACTCTTCAGGCACAAGGTGACGATCGACGACGAGCTGATGGAGCGCCTCCGCAGGCACGTGGAGCGCGCCGGCTACGCCAGCGTGGAGGAGTTCGTCCGCCACTGCCTCGACAAGGAGATCTCGGCCGGCGAGGCCGCCGATGACGACATGCAGCGGAAGCGTCTGCGCGGCCTCGGCTACATCGAGTGAGGGCGGCGGTCCGTGGAGTCCCTGATCGCCGGCCTCAACGGCATTGTCAACCGCCTCTTCGACGCCGGCCTGTCCCTGCCCGGCGTCCTCGGACGGAGCGCGGAGATGGCCGCCGTGGCCCTCCTCCTGGGGGTGGTCACGGCGGCCGTCTTCCACCGTCTCGCGGACAGGTCCGCCCTTGGGGCCGCCCGCCGGGAACTGCGGGCCGGCCTCCTCGAGATCTGGCTCTACCGCCACGACCCCGGCCTCGTCCTGCGCGCCGAGGGCCACCTCCTGCGGGCGAACCTGCGCTACCTGCGGGGCCTGATTCCGCCCCTGCTGCTCTCCGCGGCGCTGGCGGCTCCCGTCCTCGTCCAGTCCTGGCACCGCTTCGGCCTGGAGCCGGCGCCGCCGGGAGCGCAGGTCCTGCTGACGGCGGAGCTGGAGCCCGGGGCGGGAGACCCGGCGTGGCCGGAGCTTGTGTGGGAAGCCGGGAAGGGAGAGGTCACCGCCGTCGTGCGGGAGCCTTCCGTGAACCGGATCGTCTGGCGTCTGCGGCCACAGGAGAGCAGGGTCCATTCCCTGGGCCTGGTCGGCCCCTCCGGAACCGAGGCCTTCCCGCTCTTCGTGGGCGCCGTGCGCGGCAGCATCGCCGCCTCGAGGGAGTCCGATCCGTGGCGGCTGCTGCTCCACCCCCGGGGACCGCCCCTGCCGGCGGACTCCGGGTTGCGCCGCGTCTGGGTGGAGTACCCCCGGTCCGGCACCGAGCGGCTGATCTGGCCGGCGGCCCTGTCGCTGGTCGCGGCCTTCGCCACCTACCGGTTGCTGGACCGCCGCTGGAGGCGCGGTCCGTGACGAGGAGGCCGTTCCCCGGCTTGCCCGGGGGGAGATCGCGGCAGGCCACCTTGGGCGGTCTGCTCCTCGGGCCGCAGGGGTCCGGCCCGACCGCGGAGCCGCAAGAGGCACCCGCAACGGGACCATCCGGCGCCGGCCCGACCGTCAGAGGCTCCCGCCCTGAACGGGGCCGGGCGGTCGGGCCTCCGGAGGCGCGCTGCCGATGAGGGCGGACCGGCGGATGTGCCGGGCGCGCTGGCTCGAAGACACCCCAACCGAAAGGAGTCCTCTCCGTGGACACACCCGAGAGCAGGATGCAGTACGCCGAGGGCATGCTCAAGCGCCTGTGCGAGGAGATCGGTCCGCACCCCTCGGGCACGCCCGAGTTCGAGGAGGTGGTGCGCATCGTCCACGAGGACCTGCGGACCTCCATCGCCGACGTGCAGCTCGACCGCTACCTCGACTTCTGGACCACCCTTCCCATCCCCGAGATCTGCCACAAGGGGAGGCGCCTCACCGTGGGGGTTGCCGAGAACTGCTCGGGGACGACGGACGCCGGATTCGACGGGGTCATCCGCGCACCCGCCGGCGACCCCTCCCTCTACCCTATCGAGAACGTCGAGAGCGGCCGGCCCGAGGCCCACATCCAGGTCAGCCGCGACGTGGGGGTGGTGCCCGTCTACCTCTACGGCGACGACGTCCTCTGCCCTCCGAGGTTCGTCGCCGGCATCCGCGATGTCCCCTTCCTCGACCTGCTCGTGAAGGACGAGGCGGTGGTGCAGGTGCGGCTCCGCGTCCTCTACGCCCCCGAGCGGCCGACCCACAACATCGTGGCCCGCATCCCCGGCACGGGGGCCGGCGAGGTCATCGTCATGGCCCACGCCGACTCCGTGATCCGCTCGGAGGGGGCCAACGACAACATGGCCTCCGCCATCGTCGCCATGATGCTGGCCCACGCCTTCGCCGGCGAGCGCCCCGGGAAGAGCCTCACCTTCATCATCACGGGCAGCGAGGAGTACGGCCTGGCCGGGGCCCGGCACTACGTGAAACGGAGGATCGAGGAGGACACCCACCGCGAGATCGAGTGCGTCATCAACTTCGACTCCCTCACCTACGGGCCGAACCTGTGGCCCTCGACGCACGACCCCGAGCTGATGGCATTGGTCCGCCGGGTCCACGAGGACCTGGGCTCGCCGACGGTGCCCATCTACGACGAGTCCCCCTGCTGGCAGAACGACGCCGCCCCCTTCAAGGACCTGCACCCGGGGATCACGGGGATCGACTTCAACAGCCGCGGGTACGACACCCTGGCGGCCAACCACTCGCCGGCGGACGACGCCGCCAACGTGCCCCTGGACTGCGTGGAGAGCTCCTTCGTGACGCTGAGG
>JAJDTN010000373.1 GCA_022827165.1 Candidatus Latescibacterota bacterium | reverse complement strand
GCTCCTCCTTGCTGGCCGCCCGCGTCTCCCGCGGGCCTGGGCGCGACATCAGCCGGCCGCCTCGATCTCGAGGCGGCCGTCGCGGAAGATCCGGCCGATGTCGCGCTGGAATCGGCAGTTGATCCGTACCGTCTCCACGGGCTCGTTGCGGTGGTCGAACCGCAACACGGCGTCGTGGATGACGACTTCGACTTCGCTCACGTCGTGGTGGAGAGCGGGGAAGATGAGGAACCCCTCCACCTCCTGGCCGACGAAGACCTCCTCGTTCTTGTAGAGAGTTCGCCGCAGCAGATCGAGACGCTCCTGGTAGCGGGCGTACTCGTTGCCGCGGAAACCGGTGGCGTAGGCCCGGTAATAGGTGTCGAGCTGCTGCAGCTGCAGGCTCCAGTACTCCGCGCCGCTCGCCGAGCGCAGGACGACGCGCGCGGGATCGATCTTGACCTTGGGGTAGCGGTGGTTGGCGACCCGGAGGTGAAAGGTGGTGAACCGGGACCGCTCGCCGTCACCCTCCCAGAAGCGGGTGTCGCCGAAGGTGTAGGGATTGGTCGACTGGGGCCCGGAGACCGAATGGGGGAGGAACTGGCGGTTGAGATCGTCATCTGTGAGGGCCTGAAGCTCGACTCGGAAATCCCCCTGGACGAAGGCGACGCCGCCTTGATCCGCAACCGTGCTGCCCGGCGGCTGCAGGAGGGAAGGCTGCAGGGGGCCGGCGTAATGATAGTAACCGCAGCCGGAGGCGCCACACAACCCCAGCACGGCCGGGAGCCAGAGCGCACGTCGAAGGCGGGGGCATGGGATCATCGGCTGTCCGCGGAGTCCTCTCGGTCAAGGGCCTTAATATAGTGTTTGAGGCGCGGCAAATGTAGATTTTATCCGGCCCCAGGTCGAGGACCGGACGAGGGTGGGGACCATGGGCGCCAGCCTCAGGTCCGTGAAGCGGTCGGCCAGCCGGAAGGCGTTGTGCCCGCCGGAGAGGGACCACTTGGCGTCGAGCAGCTCCGAGTGCTCGTCGTAGTCGGCGAACTCCAGGTTGAACCCGATGACGTCGTCGGCGGCCAGCAGCCGGCGGCGGCTCAGGAAGTCGGCCGTCATGTTGACCTCGTCGAAGACGGCCAGACTGAACTCGTAGCTGACCACCGCCGGCCCTCCCTCGGGCCCCTCGACGGCCATCGCCGCCCGCGTGTACGCTCCGTCGGGCTCGGAGTACCATGCGGCGCCGGAGAAGTTCACCAGGAAATCCCCGTCCTCGTGGGGGCCGGCGAGCACGAAGTGGCTCGCCTGGGCGCCGTTGCGCTCGAACTGCTCGCCCTGGCTCAGGTCGCTGAAGTCGGCGTACTGGCCTCCGGAGTGGTCGCCGTCGACGAAGATCTCCAGGTCGTCGTCCTGGAAGATGCGGGTGGTGGCCGTCCCCTCGGGGCGGTCGACCTGGTGGATGTCGTCGCGGACCTGGGCGGCGAGGTAGATCCGATTGGTGTGCGGGCTCCAGCCGAGCCATACCAGGATGTCCAGATCCTCTGCGTCGGCAGGAGCTTCACCCACGAGATCGACGAAGTCCTCCGTCGTCAGCGTCGCCCGGCCGGCCTGCGCCCAGTCCCCCAGCTGGCCGTCCACCTCGGGGGCCGCGCCCTCCGGGAACTGGAGGGCGGTTACCTCCCGGCCTTGGGGCAGGTGGCCGCTGGCCGACGACGCCAGCAGGAGAGCCAGCCAGAAGGCTCGCATGCCGGCCGGAGCCGAACTGTGGCGCGGGCAGGTCAAGGTCGGTGTCGGGGAGAGGTTATCCAGTCGAGGGGGATGGTGGCGGATCGGTCGCGCGTAAGATAGCCCCCCGCCGGAGGCCGGCAACCGGCCCTCGGCCCGCACCGGCCGGACGCTTCAGGCCCGTCCCGCGACGGCTCCGGAGGAGGGGTCCTTGCCCGGCTGCGGCGCCTCCGTAGGTTCCGTCACACCGATGATTCGACGATCGAGCCTCCCCTTGGCGCTGGCCCTCTGCCTGGCTTGCGGCCCCTCGCGGCAGCCTCCCGGGGAGACCGCCGCCGCAGAGCGGCACCTGGCGGAAGGCCGGTACGGCGAGGCCCTGGCGCTCCTGCGGGAGCAGCTCGCGTCGGGGGACCTCCCTCGAGTGCACGCCGGCCTCGGGCACGCTCATGCCCGCCTCGGGCGCCTGGACTCCGCCGCCGCCCACTACCAGGCCAGCCTCTCCTTCGATCCGCGGCGGGTGGGGGTCCAGCACAACCTCGGCGTCGTACTGGCCGACCTCGGGCGCTTCGACGAGGCCGTGGCCGCCCTCGAGCGCGCCGTCGACCTGGACCCCGGGTCCGCGCCCTCCCACCTGACCCTCGGTCTCTTCAGGCGGAAGGTCGGCGACTACGAGCGTGCCGAAGCCGCCTTCCGTGCGGCCGCCGCTGCCGGAGACCCTTCCGCTCACCGCCACCTCGGCGGACTCTACGTCCGGCTCGGCCGCTACGACGAGGCCGACCGGGAGCTGGAGCAGGCCCTGAAGGCGGATCCCCAGGACGCCGAGAGCCACCGCCTGTCGGCGGTCTCGATGAGATCCCGCGGCGACCTGGAGGGGGCCGCGGTCTCCTTCTCCCGGGCGGTGGAGCTGAACCCCCGCGACCCCGAGGCCCTCTTCGGCCTGGCCAACCTCCTGATCGCCTCGGGCGACGCCGAGGGCGGCAGACAGCTGCTGGAGCGTTTCGAGCGGCTGCGCCAGGGCGCCGGCGAGGTCGAGCGGCTGCGCCGCCTTCTGGATACGAGCCCCGGGGACCTGGAGGCGCGGATGACCCTCGCCGGGAGGCTCCTGCGGGACGGCCTCGAGCCGGAGGCGGCGAGACAGTACGAGGCGGTGCTGGCCTACGACCCCGGGCAGGTCGACGCCCGGCTGCGCCTGGGGCGGCTGTACCGCGACCGCGGCGACACGCTCCGGGCCCTCCAGGTGCTGGCCGCCGCACCTCTCGAGGACGCGCGCCTGGCCTTCTTCCTCGGCTCCCTGCAACTGATGCGCGGCGACCTGGAGGCGGGCGCCGCCACCCTCGAGGGCGCCGCGGCCCTGGACCCCGGCCACGGGGAGGTCCTCAACAACCTCGGCAACGTCCGCCTGATGCAGGGGAACCCCGAGGCGGCGGCCGCCGCCTTCCGCCGCGCCCTCGCCGCCGCCGCGCCCTCGGCGCAGGCCGCCCTCAACCTGGGGACCCTCTGGGTCAGGGCCGGGCGTGAGGACAGCGCCGCCGTCTGCTACCGGCTGGCCCTGGGAATCGACCCGGACCTGGCCGCCGCCCATCTCGCCCTCGCCCGGCTGCACGACCGCGGCGGCCGCCGCCACGAGGCCGCCGCCGCGTACGAGCGTCTGCTCGCGGCCTCCCCGGACCCGGCCCTGCAGGAGGAGGCCCGGGTCTTCCTGCGCCGCTGGAGAGAGCTGTCCGGCGGCGGCTGACGTGACTCCCTCGACCCTCGTGGCCCTGGCTGCCGCCCTGGCGGGCTGCCAGCCGGAGGCGTCCCCCCGGGCCGCCCCGCCCGCGGCAGGGCCGCCGCCGGCGCGGTTCACCGTCCGCTTCGTCGACGTGGCCGCCGAGGTCGGCCTCGACGCCCTCCACGTGGACGGCTTCAGCGAGGCGCGGTTCTTCCCCGAGACCATGGGCGGCGGCGGCCTGTTGTGGGACTACGACCGCGACGGCTGGCTCGACGTGTACCTCGTCAACGGCAGACCCCTCTCCCCGGATGCGGACACCGGCGCCCCCCCCGTCGGCAACCGGCTGTTCCGCGGCCTCGGGGACGGCACCTTCGCGGAGGCGACCTCCGCGGCGGGCGTGGGCCACCGGGGCTACGGCAACGGCTGCGTCGCCGGCGATCTCGACGGCGACGGCGACGACGAACTCTACGTCACCAACTACGGCGGCGACGTGCTCTTCCGGAACGACGCCGGCGCCTTCCGCGACGTCACCTCCGCCGCCGGCCTCGGAGACCCGGGCTGGGGCACGGGGTGCGCCGTCCTCGACCACGACCTCGACGGCGACCTCGACCTCTACGTGGCGCGCTACGTCGACTACGAGCTGGCCGACGCCGGGACGGAGACGGTCCCGTACCTCTCCCGCTCCGAGGGCGCCGGCCCCGGCGGGCCGAAGGGATACCCCCATCCCGACAACTTCGACGGCCTCGGCGACCTGCTGCTGCGCAACGACGGCGGGCTGGGTCCGGCCTTCACCGACGTGTCGGCCGCCGCCGGCGTCCATCTGGCCGGCGGCAAGGGCCTGGGCGTGGTCACCGGCGACGTGGACGGCGACGGCTGGACGGACCTGTACGTGGCCAACGACGCGACGCCGAACTTCCTCTTCATCAATCGCCGGGACGGGACCTTCGAGGAGCGCGGAGCCCTCTCGGGGGTCGCCTACGGCGAGAGCGGCCTGCCGGAGGCGGGCATGGGGGTCGACGCCGCCGACTACGACGGCGACGGCCGCCTCGACCTCACGGTGACCAACTTCCAGGGCGAGCCGAACAGCCTCTTCCGCAACCAGGGGGACGGGTCCTACTTCCTGCCCCAGGCCTACGCCTCCGGCACCGGCGCCATCACCGTCCCCGCCCTGGCCTTCGGCACCAACTGGGTCGACGTCGACGGCGACGGCCGTCTCGACCTGTTCGCGGCCAACGGCCACGTCCTCGACAACGTCCGCGCCTTCGACCGGTCGACGACCTACCGCCAGCGCAACTTCCTGTTCCACAACCGCGGGCCGGGGGCCTACGGCAACACCCTCTTCGCCGACGTCACCGCCATCGCCGGCCCGGGGCTGGCCCAGGAGCGCGTGAGCCGCGGCTCGGCCGCCGGCGACCTGGACAACGACGGCGACGCCGACCTCCTGGTGATCAACCTCGGGGACCGGGTGTCGGTGCTGCGCAACGAGGGCGGCAACGGCAACGGCTGGCTGTCGGTGCGCCTGCGGCGGGCCTCCTCCGGCAGCGGCGAGGGCGCCCGGCTGCGCCTGCACTCGCCGTCGGGGACGCAGTGGCGGGAGGTCAGCAGCGGCCGCAGCTACCTGTCCCAGAGCGATCCCCGGGTGCTCTTCGGCCTCGGGCCGGACAGCCGGGTGGACAGCCTGGAGGTCTGGTGGCCGGGCGGGGCCCGCGAGGTCTACCGGGACCTGGAGGCGGGCCGGTTCCTCGACCTGGTCGAGGGCGGGGCCCCCTGAAGCCTGCCGCTACGGCTCTATGCCCGCGTAGATGGTGATAAAGCCCCGCGTCCGGGTCTTCACCGGCTCGAAGCGGAGGTCGCGGCGGCTGACCTCGAAACCGAGGGTGGTGGTCAGCAGGTAGCCCTGGTAGTCGGACAGGTTCATGATCTGCACCGTCGTCGTCAGCCCCCGGTAGGAGGGGCTGGCCCCGGGGGGCACCGGGTCCCGCAGCTGGCTGAAGACCTCGTACTCCACGCCCCCTTCGACGAAGCTCTTCTGCATGATCGGGTGGCGCAGGACGATCATGAAGAGCTCGGTCAGCTCCTGGCGGCGCGCCTCTTCACGCGCCACCGGGGCCGAGCGCGACCACTCGCTCTTCCACCGGGGGGTGATGAGCGTCGACCCGAGGCTCCAGCTGTAGTGGGCCTTGTTGATCATCCCGAGGAACCAGGACGACCGGCGCTGGCCCCGCAGCTCCAGGTCGAGGGCGTCGTCGACCTGCCGCCACCAGGTCCACTTCACCTTGTTGTCCAGGGAGAGACCGCCCCTCCGGTGCTGCCAGCCGGCCCAGGTGGTGTTCACCCACGTGTCCTGCGCCGCCAGCGGGTCGAGGACGGGGAAGAGGTCCCCCCGGGCGTTGGGCAGCTGCACCCACTGCAGCAGGTCGTCGCGGATCGTGTCTCTCACCCTGCGCAGGTCCTGGAAGAGACGCAGGCGGCCCCGGGCGGCGGTGTTCCAGTCGACGGCGACCTGTCCGTAGTGGGCCCGGTTGTGGCGGTCGTCGGAGATCTGCTCCACATCCATGCGGCCCAGGGTGAGGCGCACGTCGGGCCCGAGGTGGAAACCGCCGTAGAGGTTGAAGCCCTGCTGGTCGCGCCGGTAGGGGAAGTCGGGCCGCTCGTCGTTCTCGAAGCGGTCCACCGTGCCGTTGTGGTTGGCGTCGACGCCGTAGAGGTACGCCGGGCGGTCGGCGAAGTAGCGCAGGAAGGGCTCCTCCCAGTCGGGCAGCAGGTTCTGGCGTTCCTCGTTGTCGTTCTGGTTGAAGTCCCAGATGCGGTCGTTGTTCTCGTCGAGCCCCGGGAAGACGTCCTCGTCCCCCGCGCTCGAGCCCTTGCGGCGCCAGTCCGGAGCCCTGTCGTAGTCGTCGTTGTCCTCGACGAACTCGTAGATCTCGAAGACGTTGTCGTAGTCCGGCACCGAGGTCTCCTTCTCCACCGTGGCGAAGGAGGTCGAGTACCCCGGGTCCATGCCGAAGGCCTCGAGGAGGCCGAACCACGGGTAGTCCTTGCGGGAGACGTTGAGCAGCCACCCCAGGGACCGGTCCCGGGCGGTCTCGTGGCGCTCCCGGTGCGGGTTGGGGTACTTGCGGTAGCGGTGGTTGAGGTTGACCTCGAGGTAGGCGTCGAGGCCGTGGAGGTCCGTCGTCTGCACCGTGAAGCCGGCGATCTGGTTGCCCGTGGGCATGCCGTAGTCGAAGCGCAGGACGCGCTGGTTGGAGCCGTCCCTGACGTTGCCCCGGGCCCTGGCGAGGGGGAGGAAGACGACGACGCCGTCGGCGTTGACCTGGCGGTCGGAGGCGATGTCGATGCGGTAGTCGTTGGCCACCACCAGCTCGACCTCGACGCGCTCGATCTCCGTCGGGTCGGGCCCGGCGTAGGTGCGGTCGCCGAAGTCGTAGGTGACGACGATCTCGTCGCCGTCGGCCGCCAGGAACCCGGCCCGCTGCAGGCCGCCCTCCACGAGGGGGCGGAAGCCGATCTCGGAGGCGCGGACGGTGCCGCCGTCGAAGTCGTGGATGCGCAGGTCCGAGGAGAACAGGGCGCCCCCGGAGCCGTCCCCGGGGGAGTCGTCGGAGATGCGCACCTGGATGCGGTTGACGGTGCGGAAGTTCTGGCCCTCCGAGAGGACGCCGGAGATGATGTCGCTGCCGAAGCCGTCGAGCTGGGTCACCGAGTGGTGGGCGTTGACGTAGGTGCCGCCCACGACCAGGAAGTCGCCGATCTGGGACTCCATCCGGCCCCCGAAGAGGTTGGTGTTGCTGGTGCGACCCTCCGGCAGGAACGAGGGCGAGTTGGGCTCGTTGATGCGCGACAGGAGGAGGGTGACGGCGTGCTTGTCGGAGGCGAAGTCCCACTGCAGGCCGTTGAACTCCGGCTTGCTGAAGGTCATCGGCGTCAGGGTGGTGCGGATGCGGTTGCCCACGGTGACCGCCAGGTGGTACTGCCCCTTGTGGTCGGAGGCCACGGCGAGGCTCGAGAACCAGCCGCTGAAGCGGCCCGTCTTCTCCAGCACGCTGCCGAAGGGCACCGAGTTCTGCTGGCGCCAGTCGTAGACCAGCCAGCCGCGGGTCAGCAG
>JAJDTN010000012.1 GCA_022827165.1 Candidatus Latescibacterota bacterium | reverse complement strand
GGCCTCCATCCCCCAGGTCCCGGCCGCAGCCTCGGCGCGCCGCTCTCTGCAGGGGCGTCTGTCCCATGGTGTCGAGGGCGTCCACGTCGGCGCCCCGGTCCAGCAGGATCTCGGCGATTTCGGCGTCGCAGCCGTCGGCGGCCTCGTGGAGCGGCGTGCCCTGCTCGTCCCGGGCGTGCCGCAGGGGGATGGTGGCGTTGACGAGAGCCGGGGCCGCGTCGAGGTCGGCCTCGAGCCGGGAGATGTGGCGCAGGAGGACGAGGTGGCCCGGGTCGTGGCGGCCGCCGGCCTCGATCAGGGCTTCCAGGGCCGGGATGTGGGTGGTGGATCCCTGCTCGTGGGATCCCTCGTGGGCGGTCACGTCCAGGGGCGTCAGACCGGACGCGCCGGCCCGGTTGGGATCGCCGCCGTGGGCGAGGTAAAGCCGGACCAGGCGCGAATCGCCGAAGAAGCCGGCATAGCCGACGGCGGTCTCGCCCCGGCCGCGGGCCTGGCCGCCGAGGGCGTTGACATCGGCGCCGTGCTCGATGAGCATCCGGGCGATCTCGTGCTCGGCGTCGCTGGCGTCGTCGTAGATGCTGACCACGCGGTGCAGCAGGGTGCTGCCCCCCGGCCAGGCGCCGGGGGCGTGGATCCGCGCCGAGGCCAGGCCCGGGCGGGCTTCGAGCAGCTCCCGCACCACGGCCGCGTCATCTTCCGTGGCGTAGGTCCCCAGGGTGCGGTGCCCGATGGCGGTCACCACGGCGAGCAGGTCGGAGACCTCCTCCGCCGTGCGGTCGGGGTACTCGCCGCCGCCGTCGAGAGTGAACCCGGCCATGGTCACCCCAGGCCGGTGCACGGCCCACATGTCCTCGCCCCGGCCCCCGTAGTAGGTGATGAAGGGGCGCAGGCCCAGGCCCCAGTGGGCCTCGCCGGCGACCCGGGTGCGGTCGTGGCCGGCGCCGAGGATGGTGACGTGGGGGATCAGCTCCAGGGGCTGGTCGTAGGTGCCCGGGGCGAGCTGCACCGTGTCCCCGGGGCTGCAGACGGCCAGGGCCGCGGCGATCGTCGCGAAGGGGCGGGCCTGGCTGCCGCCGCCTCCCGGGGACGCGTCGTCGTCCACGTGGAAGCGGGTCCCCAGGTCCTTCAGGACCAGATCGAGGTCCACGGGAGCATCGCGGGCGACGCGGCGTTCCAGGACCTGCGTGTGGAAGCCGTGGCTGGCCACGCGGATCTCGTACGTCCCCTCCGGGACGGCTGCGGAAGAGCGGCCCCGGGCATCGGTGAGGGCCGCCGTCAGCTTCATCCCCTCCTGCCAGACCTCGAACCAGGCGCCGGCCAGGGCCTCCCCGGCCTCGTCCTGTACCCGCAGCGTCACCGCGCCGAGGTCCCCTCCGCCTGCGCCCAGCACCAGCCCGCCGATGCGGCCGCCGCCGGAGAACTTGCGCGTCGGCGGGGTCCAGGAGACCCAGGCGGCGGTTCCGGTCTCGGAGTCCTGGTCGACGGCGGCCACATCGAAGCCGAGTACCATCCCCGGCCTCAGCTCGACCAGGTCCACGAGGGAATCGCCGAGAAGCTCCAGGGACCACTCGTAGATGGTGGTCCCGCCCTCCCGGCCCACCGCCCCCCGCGAGCCGGAACGGTCCAGGGGCATCTCGCCGATCCCGGGGACGAGCACGGAGGGGTTCGGCCGGCCGGGACCGTACGCGCCCCCCGGCGGACAGAGCACGTAGTAGACCGGCTCCGCCCCGGGCCGCGCGGCGAGGTAGATCTCCAGGGCGTCCGTGTCCTGGTGGCCGGTCTGCCTCGCGTGGACGCTGTCGTCGCGCACCTCGACGGCCACGTAGACCCGCTGCTCCTCGAGGCTGTACCCGGCGCGGAAGGAGGGGGAGAAGTCCAGGCTCGCGTCCAGGTCGGCGCCGCTGATGTCGGTCTCGCCGTAGGCGTTGGTGTTGCTGCGGATCGGGTAGACGGGGATCTGAGCCGGCCAGTCGTCCAGGCGACCGTCGACGGTGATGCCGGAGACAGGCACGGCCAGCGCCCGCCATCCGCTCAGGGGGATCGCTTCCTCGTCCGGAGGCTCGGCGCCCGCCGGGGCGGCGGCCAGCGCCAGCTGCAGGGCGGCGATCGAGAGCCACCGGCAAACCCTCGCCGGCGGCAGAATCGCGCCCGCCGTCCGCGCGGCAACCCTCGCCGGCGGCAGGACTGCCCCCGCCGACCGCCGGACATCACTCGCCGGATGCTGCCCCCGCGGGGCGGACGCAGGTGCCGGAAGCCGGGCCGAACCCCCTGACCGGCGGACGTGCCTCGCCAACAGTTCAAGGGGCGAGGCCACGAGGGCGGCGCCCGCCAACAGGCGCGCAACCCGCTCGGGCGACTGCGCGGACGCGACTGACTCAGGGACCGGGGTCGAAGTCAAGGTTCTCCGTGATCCTTCGGCCTTGCCCGGCGAAGGTATCGGAGTACAGACGGATCCGCTCCTTCGCCTTCGCCAGGTCGTGGTTGTTCAGGTTGATGTTCAGCAGGTCGATGTACCAGGGCGTCTTGGTCTCCCACAGCACGTAGCTCTCGACGATCTCGCGGGCGATGGGCAGAGTCGTCCCCTTGGAGTCGTCGTGCACGTCGCGGTCCCCGGCCTGCTGCAGCTTCTCGAACTCCTCCTCCAGCAGCCGGCGGAACAGCTCCAGGTCGAAGGCGTCTCCCTCCCCCGCTCCCGTCCCCTCGTCGGCGTCGGTGAGGCGGCCGCCCTTGTGGAGCCACTCCCAGAGGATGCTCAGGCGGATCTCCCCCGTGGCCATGTCCTCCATGAGGTAGAGGATGTCGTCGTCGCCGAAGAAGTCGGCCGGCTTCAACGCCGCCGCCTGGAAGCCCTGGCCGAAGGCGTTGCCGTACTGGGCGGCGACGCTGATCAGGTTGCGGGCGCCCCGGACCGTGCGCGGCGCCGGCTCGAGCAGGGTCAGGCCGTCGGCGTCCTCCTCCGTGTAGGTGAGGGGCGGGAATCGCCGGCCGAGCTGGTTCTCCTCCCCCGCCTTCTCCCACACGGGCCGCACGATGTGGACCATCTTCCAGTGGGCCACCCACTTGCCGCTGGCCCCCTCGCGCTGCTCGCGCTCGGCGCCGGCCACGGCCTTCTCCATGCTCAGCGCCACCCCCTCCTCCGACCCCACGGGGATGTTCGGCTCCATGCCCCCCTGCCAGAGGGCGAAGCCGCCAGCCCGGTCGGCGGTGTTGACGGCCCGGCGGACGCGGTCCTCGTAGTTGCGCATGTACCCGTAGGTCATGGTGATCGCCTCGATGTCAGGGTTGACGAACCCCGGGTCCCAGGCCATGGCGTCGGAGACGCTGTTGATGTAGTCCCAGCGGCCGGTGTTGAAGCCGGCGAAGTGGCGGCCCAGGGCGGCGCGGATCTCCATGAGCTGGAAGGTCGCCTCGAGCTGCTCCACGAGGACGTAGACCTTGACGGTGCCCTGGTGCAGCCCGAGGTGGGTCTCCACGGCGTCGAGCATCTCCGCCCACAGGGCGGCCTCGCCGGCGGTCTGGATCTTCGGCAGGTAGAGGACGATGGAGGAGCCGGCCCCCTGAAGCTCCTCGTGGTTGTTGGCCACGTACAGGGCCAGGTCGGCGATCGAGGCCGACAGCGCCGCCCCCTCTCCGTCCCGGGTGTGGCGGTCGTCCAGGTGCAGCCCCCGGGCGCGGAAGATCTTCGTGGTGAAGCCGAGCTGCCCCTCCCAGTCGTCGACGATCCCGCGGCCGAAGAAGCCGGAGGCCCACTCGTTCATCTCCGCCGCCACCTGCTCCGCCGCCTGCAGGAAGACCGGATCCCGGCGGATGGCCAGGGCCAGGTTCCGCTGGTTGTCGAGGGACATGGTGGTGATCTGGCCGAGGGCGTCCTCGCCGTCGAACATCCAGCCGTCGGCGCCGGAGAGCAGGGCGTAGGCGACGTTGCGGATGCTGCGCTCCACCGGCGACCGCGGCTTGCAGGCGGGGCCGGTCCCCTGGATCCACTGGCGCCGCAGGTCGGCGGGGATCTCCGAGCCGATGAAGTCCCCCCGCCGGGCCTCCCCCACCCGGATGGGGGTCCGGGGAATGCAGTCGTCCTCGTCGAGAAAGGCGATACGCTCCCGGTACCGAGCCCGCGCCTCCCGCCGCTCCATGCGTTCGGCCATGACCGCCTTCTGCTCCTGGTTGAAGGGAGCCAGCGCTTCGAGGGCGGCGAGGGCCGCGGGGGTGTACACGTCGGGATAGTCGCTCTGCAGACCTTCGCGTATCTGGATGGAGCTCATCGATGGACCTTTGCCGGAGGGGGAAGGGCGGGAGATGGGGCCGCCGGGTCAAGATGGAAGGGGCTTCGGCACCGGGTCAAGCGAACCTTCGGGAACTACGAGTTGCGAGTCGGATACCCGATCCGCTGTCCCGTTGCCTTTTCCGGCCCGGCCGCCGTACCGTAGCCGTGAGTTGGCACACGTATAGACGATTTCCTCGTCGTCGAGGAAGGAGCCCACCAGATGACCGTACCTGAGAACTCGATGCACGATCATCCATCGGCGCAGGGTTTCCTGGTCTGCCTGGTTCTGGGGTTGACCTTGATGGGCCCGCCCGCCGGCTGGGCGCAGGACAACCCCTCCAGCGTAGTGACCGTTCCCGACGCCGCCCTGCGGGCGGTGCTGGAAGACAGCCTCGACCTGTCGGCGGGCGACCCGATCCCGGCGGCCTCGCTGTCGAAGCTGACCGTCCTGGAGGCCACGGACATGGGCATCGTCGACCTGACCGGGCTGGAGCACGCCACCGGGCTGACGCGGCTGGACCTGGGGCCGGGCGCCATGCTGGACCCTTGGGCCAACACCAACGCCGTCTCCGACCTGTCGCCCCTGTCCGGTCTGACCGCTCTCACCTGGCTGGACCTGGCGGGCAACTCCATCGTGGACGTGACGCCGCTGGCCGGCCTGACCGGGCTGAGGTGGCTGAATCTGGAAGTCAACTTCATCTCGGATTTTTCGTCGCTGAGGAGGGGCCTCAAGCTCAGGGATGTATTTATCGCCTACAACCCGGTTATGTACGAGGACCCATATCCAGAGGAACGCATGCCGCTGGCTCGGAGAAGGTATGCGGGTTGGTCCGCCTATTGGATTCTTGGCGGAAATTTCAGACTGAATCCCAAGCTGTCCGTCTTTACCGATAGAGCTGTTAACAAATACAGGAACGCGCTCAGATTGGGCTGGGTGACGGACCGGGTCGATCCAGAGGCGCCCTGCGGCGGCTCCACCCTTGCCTGGGACCTCTCGAAGCCGGCCCAAAAGCTCATCGTGAACATCTATGTAGATCCGGACAGGCAGGAGAGCGCCGACGTGGTCGTCCGTTGGCTCGAGGCCCACGGCATCACTCGCACCGTCATCTTCGGGACCAGCAGCTCCTGGCGTGACGACCGCTACGGGGTCTGGACTTGCTTGCCCCTGCCCTTGGTGGAGTCCTTGTCCGAACTGCCCGAGGTCGCGCTGATCGAATGGCAGAATACTGTGGCCACCCCCGACGTTCCCTCCGCCCTCGGAGGGGCGTCCTGGGGCGCGATCAAGGACCTGTTCCGGTAGGCCGGACCCGGCTTGCCCAACCCTCACCCCCTCTGGATGAAGATGATGGATCAGGATGCGAAGACCATGCACGCTTTCTGGATTGCCGCCGCCCTTGGGCTGACCTTGACCGGCCTGCCGCCCGGGTGGGCGCAGGATGAGTCCCCGAGCGGGGTGACGGTCCCGGACGCCGCCCTGCGGGCGGTGCTGGAAGACAGCCTCGACCTGTCGGCGGGCGACCCGATCCCGGCGGCCTCGCTGTCGAAGCTGACCGTCCTGGAGGCCACGGACATGGACATCGTCGACCTGACCGGGCTGGAGCACGCCACCGGGCTGACGCGGCTGGACCTGGGGCCGGGCGCCATGCTGGACCCTTGGGCCAACACCAACGCCGTCTCCGACCTGTCGCCCCTGTCGGGGCTGACCGCTCTCACCTATCTGGACCTGGCGGGCAACTCGGTGGTGGACGTGACGCCGCTGGCCGGCCTGACCGGGCTGAGGTGGCTGAACCTGGAAGTCAACTTCATCTCGGATTTTTCGTCGCTGAGGAGGGGTCTCAAGCTCAGGGATGTGTATATCGCCTACAACCCGGTTATGTACGAGGACCCAGTGCCAGAGGCCGCTGCGGGTGACGCCACCACCGAGGTGCTGCCGTCAGGCGTGATTCTCGAAGCCGGTCAGATCGACAGCAGCAAGGTGAGAGTGGGCGCCTCCGTGGCCGTCGTCTATGGGCTGGGGTTCCGAAATCCGGTCTCGGGTGAGTGGCTCAAGCTGACCACCGCGAGGGGAAAGGTTCAAGCCGTCGACGGGCAACGGTTGCTGCTGGCGGTGGAGGACGACCGCCAGTCCCAGCGCATTGACATGGAGCGTATCCAGACGCTGGTCCTCGGAGGAAGGTCTCTCTCACCGCTCGGCGAGCCGGGCACCATTCAGGATCAAACCGAGCCGCTGGACTCCTTGACGGTGAGAGAGGCACCTCCCACTTGGGATAGGGA
Source organism: Candidatus Latescibacterota bacterium (assembly GCA_022827165.1). The sequence continues at coordinate 183 of JAJDTN010000012.1, read as the reverse complement.
AGACAACTGGTCGTCGGGCCCGCCCGTGTGGTTTCACCACAGGGCACTCCGGTTGCCCGCAAAAGTAGGGGCTGGTCTTCTATCGGGGCTCGTTGTCTCAGCCCTGGCCATGGGCTATGCGGATGCAACAGTGGAACGAAACCCTCAGAATACCCATAGAGGAGTAGGTCTTGTCCTTGGGGG
>JAJDTN010000074.1 GCA_022827165.1 Candidatus Latescibacterota bacterium | reverse complement strand
GATGCTCAAGGGCGGCGGCTGGGCGATCTCCTCGTCGGCGGCCGGGCCGAGGGCCGAGGCGAGGAGGATCGCCGGGATCCATCTACGGAGCCTGGCCACCGCCCGGCGGTACCTGCCTCGCCGCGGTCTGCGGCGCCACTCTCCTGTCGATCTCCTGGTCGAACTCCATGGAGATGTCCACCGACTCCAGGGGCTGACCGGAGGCGTCGAACTTGGTGACGAAGTCCCGCAGCGTGAGCCGGACCTGCCGGACCTCTTCGTTCAGAGGGTTGAAGGCGAGCAGTCCGGAGTAGCTCTCGCCCTTGAAGACCCTCACGTCCTCGAGATAGGCGGTGCTGCGCACGTTCCCCATGCGCAGGTCGAAGCGGTAGAACTCGTTGCCGCTCTGCCCGCGAATGGCCCGGTAGTAGCGCTCGAAGCTGTTGTGGGGAGAGACCGACGGCAGGCCGTAGGAATGCAGGACCTCTCCCTGGTCGGTGTAGAGCATCGCCTTGATCGGGTCGAGGAGCACCTTGGCGTAGATGTCGTTGATGATCGTGACCCGGAAGACGGTGAAGCGCTTGGGCGTGTGCCCCACGAGGGGGTCGATCCAGTCTCCGTAGGTGTAGGGGTTGGTGGAGAACTGGCCGCGGGTCGACTCCTCGGGGAAGATGGCGTTGAGCTCGTCGTCCTCCATCGGTTCGACCCGGACGCGGAGCCCTTCCAGAACGTATGTGACCGACCCGCCCTCGTCGACGGCGTAGCGGTCCTCGCCGGCCTGGTGGGAACTGGGCACCAGCTCGTTCGAGTAGAGGATCGTCTCGGGCTGGAAGTGGCTGCAGCCGCCGAGGATCAGCAGCGGCAGAAGGAATGTCGAACGCATGGCCACCCTCTCTCTCACTGGGTGCGCTGGCTGAAGAAGTCGATCTGTTGCTGGGCGATGGAGCCCTCCTGGGTGAGGGCGAAGACGACGGCGTTGATGCCGAACCGCAACTGGGGCTCGTTGCCGAAGTTTCGCGCCCACATGTGGACGTACCCCTTGTCGGAGTACACGCCCACGAGCCGGTCGCCCAGGAAGACCCCTTCGAGATAGTAGGTCTGCTGGGCGAAGACGAGGTAGTCGCGCTCCCTCTGCTCGGTGAAGGTGGGGTTCTCCATCTCCGTGCCCACCGGAGGGCCGTCGAAGTCGTAGAAGGTGTGGTAGATGGGGTGGTTGTTGGAGATGGGCCGCAGCTGCCCCTCGGCCCCGAGGGCGTCCCGGAAGATGCGCCGCAGGGAGGCCTCTCCCTGGCTGAACTCGGTGAGGGGGGTGGCGTTGTCGACGAAGATGAACCCGCCCCGCCTCAGGTATTCCCCGAGGTTGCGCAACTCCCGCTCCGTCAGCTCGAAGGCCTCCTCGGCGGTGACGTACACGAAGGGTGTGCGGAACAGCTCCTGGGAGTCGAGGAAGAGGTGGGCGTCCACCTTGGCGGTGATCCCCGTCTGGGCATTGAGGGCGTCCACCAGGTTGGGGATGGCGCGGGCGGCGCTGTCGAAGGTCGGCTCCAGGTCGTTGGCCCAGGCCGTCCCGAGGTAGACGAAGCCCTTGACGTTGCGCCGGTCCGTCGGGTCCTGGATGATGAGCCCCTTGTACTTGCCCGTGTCGAGGGCGTTCAGGTCGATCAGCTCCTCGCGCATGGCGATGCGCTTGCCCGGCTCCTTGGTGCCCCGGATGGTGGCGGCGGAGAGCTCGATGGGACCGGACTGGAGGTTGATCTGCACGTCCGTGTCGGGGGCGTAGTCGAAGGTCTGCACGGTGCCGAAGACCGAAGGTCCGGCCAGCCGGCGGGCCGACGGCAGGGAGAGCCGGGGGGTGAGGGCGGTGACCTGCTTGGTCAGGGCCCGCGGGCGGAGGCGCTGGCGCTTGAGGGTGAAGGACTTGGTCGACCGGGGCTTGCGGATGATGAGGCGGGCCACCGCCGGCGGCGGCGCCGCCCTCTCCTCCACCCTCAGCACGAGATACAGCAGGACGCCGGCCACGGCGGCGAAGCCGATGAGGAGCCCGCGGGCGGTGTAGGTGACCGTGTCGCGCCACAGGCGCTGCAGGTCGAGGCCGTCACTGGGCGCGCTGAAGCGCCGCGAGTCAGCCATGCTCACCACCTTGATGCGGGGTCGCCAAGGTCATCTCCCCCCAGCCTCACTCCTGGACCACCAGGGTGTCGGCCACGGACCGGGGGCCGAAGAAGCCCCGGGCATCGAAGGCCCACACCCGGACCAGGTACGAGAGTCCCGGACTGACGTCCAGCTCCTGCTCCGAGTGGGCCCTGGCGGCCGGATCCTCCACCGACCGGGTGTGCTCGGCGCCGCTGGAATCGGTGAAGCCGACGACGAAGCCCTGCACGTTGGCCTCGGACGCGATCGCCCAGGAGACGTGGATGGCGCCGTCCTCCACGGAGGCGGCTACGTCGGAGGGCCTCGGCAGGAGCCCTTCGTGGTAGGCCGTGGGCAACTCGATGTCGTCGCTGCACCCCCAGGCGAGGATGACGCCCGCCAGGGCGATGCTCACGCCCGCTCTCTTCAACATGAGGACTCCCTTCTCCCTTCGGGCATCAGAAGCGGGTCACCAGGGCCAGGCCCGTCCGTTCCGGAGTGGCCGTCGGCACCAGCCCGACGCGGCCGCCGCCGGGCGGCTCCAGCCCCCCGAGGAGCAGGGCATCCACGAGGTTGTAGCCGTAGACGCCGATGGCGATGACCCCGAAGAGCCGCCGCCGCAGGTGGGATCCGTCGGCATCCTCCCTGAGCTTGTTCAGGCGCTGCCAGCTCTCCTCCGCCCCCTCGTAGGTCCCGCCCTCGCGAATCGACAGGTAGAGCGCCTTCTCCACGTCGATCTGCTCGGACTGGGTCTTGTAATCGGCGTGCGATGTCAGCCAGACCACGAGGCCGAGGATCTCGGCGGCCACGAGAGCCGTGCCTTTCCCGCGGTGTCCCGTGGCCAGGTGACCGAGACCCGGAAAGGCCACGGCGAGGGCGACGGCCTGCTTCCTGGAGGCGTATTGCTCGCGTACCTGGAACCTCTCCTCCGGAGCCTGGCCCAGGGCCAGATCGCCGGTCAGCAGGGTCGCTGCGAGGACCAGCGGGAAGAGACGGCGGTAATCTATCGAAACCATGCGAACCTCACGAATGGGAGTTGCTCACAGCCGCGCGCTCACGATCCAGTCCCGGTGGGCCTTGGCGAACTGGAAGGCGTCCCGGGTGGCTCGCTCCTCCTCGAACATGCCGATGACCCGGTCGTAGGCCCCGACGGCGTCCTGCCACCGGCCGAGTTCCTCCAGGCAGACGCCCATGTTGCTCAGGGCGCCGATCTCGCTCTCCGTGCCCGGGTACCTGGCGATGACGTCCTGGAACACCTCGATCGCCTGCTGGTAGTACTCGCTCTGTCCGCCGGCCTCGGCCGAGTCCATCAGGGCGATCCCCCGCTCGTAACGCTCGTAGGCGATCGCCTCCTTGAGCTCGGCCACGAGCCGGGGCACCTCCGCCGTGATCTCGGCGTCGGGATAGCGCTGCTGAACGAGGAGGTAGGCCTCCATCGCCTCCTGGTAGCGGCCGAGGTTGTAGGCGTGGTCCCCGAAGGTGAACTGCGCCGAGGCGGCGTACTCGCTGCCGGGGAAGCGGTCGAGAAGCCGGCGGAAGCTGGCCATGGCCTCGTCCTGCCTGTCCAGCTCGATGAGGCACCAGGCCATGTTGTACTGGGAATCGTCGGCCGTCGTCTCGCCCGGGAACTCGTCGATGAGCCGCCGGTAGTGTCCGATGGCGCGGTCGAAGGCGCCGAGCTGGTAGTTGCTCTCGGCCACGCCGAAGAGGATGTCCGGCAGCTCGCGGGCGTCCGGATTGCCGGCCAGGAGTTGCTGGAAGAGGGTGCGGGCCTCCTCGAACTCCCTCAGGCTGTAGTGGGTGTTGGCCAGGTAGAAGGAGACGAGCAGGGCCTGCTCCGGAGTCATGTCGCCCCCCGACAGGTCCTGGAAGAGGGCCTTGGCCTCGTCGAGCTCGCCCTCGGCGAAGTGGAAGGCGCCCAGGGTCAGGCGGATGTCCAGGGCGAAGGGCGAGTTCGGATGGGCGCGCAGGGCCTCGCGGAAGGTGCGCACCGCCTCCGAGCCGCGGTTGAGCCGCATGAGGGCGTCCCCGAGGAGGTAGTAGGCCTTCTCCTTGGTGCCGTAGCCGCCGCGGGCGACGGCGGCGTCGTCGAAGTCGAGGGCGATGAGGCGCCGGGCGGCCTCGATCGTCTGGGGGTAGCTCTCCTCCTCGTAGTAGAGGTCGAGCATGCGGTTCAGCAGGTCGGCGCGTTGCTCGTCGCTGGGGGCGGCGGCCACCATCTCCTCGAGGATCCGGACCGCGTCGATCCCCCGGTCCCGCCTCACGTAGGAGAAGGCGAGGGCGTCCTGGGCGTAGCGCACCTTGTCGGGATCGGCCACGTTGGCCACCACCCACAGCAGGTCCTCCTCGCCCTGGACGAGATCCCCGGCGGCCAGGGCGGCGCTGCCCCGGTTGAGGCGGAGGGCCTCCACCAGCCGGGGGGCCGCGGGCCTGGCGAGGGCCTCGGTGAAGTGGGAGACCGCCCGGGCATGCTCGCCCTCGCCGTTGTATGCCTGCCCGAGCAGGTAGTGGAGGCTGCCCTGCTGGGCCGGGTCCTCGGCCGGGGCCAGCCCCGCCAGGAGCACGGGGATGGCGTCGGCGTAGCGCCGCTGGGCGAGCAGCACGTGGCCGGCGCCGGTCCGGCTGCGGACGAAGAAGGGGGAGTCCGCGGCGACCTGGAGGAAGGCTCCCACCGCCGGTTCCAGTTGCTCGGAGGCCTGGTGGGCCAGACCGATGCGCATGTGCGCCTCGTCGGCGAAGTCGGTCCCGGGGAACTGCCTCAGAAGCTGCCGGCTGCGCTCCACCGCCCCCTGGTAGTCGCCGAAGTCGAAGAGCAGCTCGGCGAGCTGTCCGAGGGACCGCTGCACGTAGAGCTCGTCGCCGGCGGCATCGATGATCGCCTCGAACTCGCCGCGGGCCCTGGCCATGGCCGCCGGCGTGCCGAGGGCCTGGAAGGCGACGGCGCGGTTGAACTGCGAGTCGAGGAAGTAGGGGGAAGCCGGATCGGCGCACAGGGTGTCGTACTGGGCGATGGCGAGGTCCAGCCACGAGGCCGCCGCCGGCGCGTCTCCCGACTGCAGGTGCGGCTGGGCCAGCTGCTGGTAGCCGCTGCCCACGCGGTAGCGCACCCGGCCCTCGCTGAAGCCGGCGCTCCGGGCGATGTCGCCGTATCCCTGCAGGTAGATGCGGTACTCCTGGATCGCCCGCTCGTAGTCCCCCTGGCCGAAGAGGCGCTCGGCGAGAGCGTACTGGATCCTCGCCCTCAGGGTGCGGTCCTGGGACTCGTCGATCGCCTCGCGGTAGGTGCGCAGGGCCGCGTCCTCGTCGCCCCGGGCCTGGTGCAGGTCGGCCAGGCGCAGGTAGGCTTCCTCCACCAGCTGGCGCTCGGTGCTGAAGAGGGAGATCACGCGCTGGTAGGCCTCCAGCCCTTCGTCGAAGCGTCCGAGGCTGGTGAAGCAGGTGCCCACCCGGATCTCGGCCTTGGCCGCCAGCTCGAGGGCGGTCTCGTCCACGAGGCCGGCGAGCTTCTCGCGCTTCATCTGCAGCAGCTCTTCGTCGGTCAGCTCGCCGATGCGCTGGCGTTCCACGAGGCGGCGGTAGGCCTCGATCGCTTCCTCGAACTCCCCACGCTCGCGGTGGCACTCGCCGATCTGGAAGAGGCTGCGGTCGGCGCGGTAGCCGCTGGTGAACCGGGACAGCAGGGCCTGGAAGGACTCGATGGCGCGGGCGAACCGCTTGGTCTCGTAGTAGGCCCACCCGGTGTTGTAGTAGGCGACGATGACGTGGGGGTCGTCGGAGTGGGCGGCGGTCATCTCGCGGGAAGCGATGATGACGTCGGGATAGGCCTCGGCGCTGAAGTAGAGATCGATGAGGCGGCCGTGGGCCTGCACCGTGAGGACCTCGTTGCCGCCGCTGGCGATGACCCGGCGGAAGGCGGCGATGGCCCGGGCGAAAGAGGTGTCCGCCAGGGCGCGGTACTCGGCCCTTCGGGCGGCGTTGCGCGCCTCTTCCGCGAACCGGTCGTACTCCTCGTAGAGCTTGGAGTAGGCGTTCCCGATCTGGTAGGCGGCGGCCTCCTGGAGGGGGAAGCTCTCCTCGCCCACCACCACCTGCACCTGTTCGACGGCCAGCACCCGGCTGCGCACGCGGGAGACGTCGGTGTACTCGTCGATGGCCTGGTCGTAGGCGCCCTCGGCGTAGAACCGCTGGGCCTCCTGGAAGGAGCTGACCAGCTCGCTCTCGGTGGGAGTGCGGGTGGCCAGGTAGGTGCCGGCGGCGGCCAGCAGGCTGAGGAACAGGGTCAGGCCCATCCCTAGTAGGTCTCCTCCTCGAAGCCGAGGATCACGTTGATGAAGACCGCCGTGAACTTCTCGTCCTTGACCTCGGCCACCGCCGGCTCGTCGAAGACCCGGTTCCTGCGGCTGAGGCCGGCGTTGGTGGAGAGGATGTAGCCGAAGTACTTGGAGTTGTTGGTCAGCATGAGCACGTAGTCGTACTGCTCGAAGTCGTTCTCAGGTTGCGCCAGGTCGACCACCGAGTAGGGCAGGAGGCTGCCCAGGCCCTCCACCCCGAACTGAAGGCGGGTCCTCAAGGTCAGGTCGTAGTTGAGCTTGAGGATGGGGATGATATGCCGCTCGTGCTGCGTGGTCACGTCTCCCGTCTGCCACTCCCGCAGGAAGCGGTACTTGAGCCCCGAGAACAGGCTCAGCTTGGGCCGGATCGGCCACAGGTAGTCCAGGCGGTGCACCATGGCCCACCTCGACAGGGTCCGGCCCTCCTGGAGAGTGCCGTCGTAGAGCTCTCCGTCGTGCTGCTGGTTGATCTCGTACTTGACCTTGTTGTGGAGGTTGAGGCCGGGCAGGGTCGTCCAGCGCGCGTCGACGAAGAAACGCGAGTAGGTGCTGTTCTTGAACAGCAGCGGATCCTCCCGCGGCACCTCGAGGAAGGGGGAGATGCGGATGTTGCGCTGGAACCCGCCGAACTCGCGCCGGAGCTGCTCGGCCGCCGTCAGGACCTCGTCGCTGTAGACGCTGAGGGGATCCTCGACACCGTCTCGCACGCGCTCGGTGAACAGGGCGCCCTGGAACCGCCCCAGGCTCGGGATCCGGCGCTGGTAACCGACCTTGGCGTAGAGGGACTCGTTCGGGTCGCCGGCGGCGATCTGCTCGGCGTCGAGCAGACCCAGGGTCATCTGGGCCCCCGTGATCGGCTTGAAGGTCCCGTAGATGTGGCGCCCCCGCAGCCCCGGGTCGTAGGGCAGGTCCGGCTGCAGGTCGTTCTCTCTGGCGTCGATATAGTCGTTGTGGTTGAGGTCCGCGCCGTAGTCGAAGATCTGCGGGTCCACGTCGTACGTCAGGAAAGGCTCGAGGTAGTCCGGCGTGGCGTCGAAGTCCCGGTTGGTGTCGGGCACGCCGTCGTTGTCCTCGTCGAGGCCGGGGAAGACGCCGTCGAGGTCGGACTGCCCGTTCCAGATGAAGGGCCGGTTGGTGTACCACGTGTCCGGGTAACGGTCGTTGTCGTCGTTGTCCTCCACCAGCCGGTGCAGGTAGGTGTTGTTGTAGACCACCGGGTTGCCGAAGTTGACCTCGCTGCGGCCGATGTGGGAGCGCAGCTCGGTGTTGAAGTGGGCTCCCATGGAGAACACCTCCCCACCCACGCCGAATCTCCGGAAGTCGCGCTTGATGGTCAGGTAGTAGGCGTTGTCGTCGATGTTGGAGTGCACCCCCGGGTTCTCCTCCCGGCGCAGGGCGTTCACCGTCTGCCCGCCGTCCGTGGGGTAGACCCGCGGCCCGGGAACGCCGCTGGCGTACTGGTAATAGCTGTAGCTGCGGCTGAACTCCCCGTCGATCTCGAAGCCCTTGAAGACGCCGTACACGTTGGCGCTGTAGAGGCTCAGTCCGGTAGACGCCCCCACCTCGACGCGCACCCTGTCGATCTGATCGCTGCTCGAGTTGCCGGGCGCCGAGGCGACGGTGCGGAAGAAGCTGGCGTAGTTGTAGCGCTCCCGCGGGTTCAGGAAGAACAGGTCGTCCGGCTTGCCCGCCAGATCGATCTCCGAGACCTCCACGTGGTAGTCCCGGGACAGCTCCAGGTCGATGTCGACGGAGTTGATCTGCTCCTGGAAGGGCTCCAGATCGACGTAGAGGACGGCGTACTCCTCGCCGTCGAAGGCCTGGGGCAGGTCGGCCTCGGTGATCAGGGCGAAGGCGCCGTCGGGCTCTGCGAGCTCGTGGGCGAACTGGTTGTGGACGGTGACGCCCTCCTCGTACTCGTGGTCCGGGCCGTAGCGGGCGAAGTCCCGGTAGTAGAGGTGGTCGATGAAGTAGGGGTGCTCATAGCCCCTGTAGTAGGCGTCGGTGTCGAAGGCGGCGTAGTTGATGTACACGGCGAAGCTGTTGAAGACCGCCCCCTTGTTGATCGTCTGGTAGTCCGGCTCCAGGGGCCTGCGGCGCTCGTTGTCCTTGCCCTCGTCGAGGAGGCCGGCCACGTACGTCTTGCGGCCGGCGCCGCTCTGGTTGAGACGGAGGACGAAGACATCGGCCTCCGGCCGCAGCTCGCCGTTGACGTAGACCCTGAAGCCGTGGAGCACCGGCCCGTCGCGTCCGTCCTGGGGCGAGCCGTCGGAGATGCGGACGGCCACCATCGCCGTGGGGCGCTGGATGTTGCCCACAGAGCCCTTGAGGGACTGGTGGCGGTTCGACATCTGGTGCTCGTACTGATGGGCGTTGACGAAGCTGGCGCCGAAGTTGAGGAACCCCACCTTGCGCTCGTAGTGGGCGCCGAGCATGGTGGTGGGCACGATGAAGCCGCCGCCGGTGGGCGTGAGGTTGGAGAACAGGGCGGAGAACTTGTCGTGCTCGGTGCCCACGTCGAGGCGCAGGCCGTCGACGTTGGACATCTTGAAGGTGAGGGGCGTGAACTTGGAGCGCAGCTCGTTGGCGTAGATCGCCCGGGCCTGCCAGGAGTCGGTGCCGTCGGAGCCGACCATGACGTAGTTGAAGAGGTTGGCGAAGCTGCCGCCGGGGGGCGCGTAGTCGGTGCCGCCCCGGCCGGTGCCGTGGGATCCGCCTTCGCTGACCGAGCTGTAGCCTCGGGACGTGCCCAGGCCCCGCGACTCGACCCAGCGGATCGACTGGGTGCCGTAGACCAGCGGGTCGCCGAGGTAGTTGTAGCGGTGGCTCAGGTTGCTGGTGGCCACGGGCCGCCGCGAG
>JAJDTN010000092.1 GCA_022827165.1 Candidatus Latescibacterota bacterium | reverse complement strand
CATGAGCGCCGCAGCCATCTCAGCGTCTGCGCTGGCCCTGGTCATGCGGGTTTTCTCGCTGCATTGGACGGCTATGGCCGGGTGCTCGGGCCGGTCCTCCTTCTCCTCGTCCTCGGCGGAAACGGGAGCGAGCGTCACCAGCAGCAGGCCCACCAGCAGCCAACACACCATGGAGGGCTCCCACCCTCGGGGGCGGCGTGCGCGGCGGCGCCTGCCCCGGTCCCCGGCCCTGTGTGCGATCACGGCTCTCATGGCATCAGAACTGCGGCCTCAGGCCGACGATGACGCGCAGGAAGAGGCGCGACAGGTCGATGTCCTGATCGGACCGGCTCTCGTCGAGGAAGGTCCGGATGCGCTTCTCGTAGCCCAGGTTGACGTTGATCTGGTAGCCCACGTAGGTGGAGGTGTTGCTCAGCAGCGCCAAGTAGACCTGGGAATCGAAGTCCACCCCCGGGGCCGCCTCGTTGCGGTAGGTGCCCGGAAGGAAGGGGAAGCCCTGGGCCCCGAGCTTGATCTCGGTGCGCGAGGAGAGGGGGTACTCCAGCCTCAGGATCGGGTAGAGGTAGTCCTCGGCGATCTCCAGGATCCGCTCCTCGTCGTCCTGCAGGCGCTGGCGCATCCACTTGAGCTGCGGAACGACACGCAGCCGGCTCCAGGGGTTCCACGTGTAGTCGGCCTTGACCACCGTGGCCAGGTCGGAGACGCGGTTCTCCGGCTGCAGGGAGGTGCTCTGCTGGAGGTTGGTCTCGTACTTGACCGAGAGTTCCACGTTGAGGTTCGGCGCGCCGATGTAGCGAGTCCGCGTGTAGAGCGTGTTCACCCAGCTGTCGCGCATCGTCAGCGGGTCCTTGAGGAGCTGGGCCTCGCCGAGGGGATTGAAGATCTGCTCCTCGGTGAGGGGCACGATCGATATGATGTCGGGCTCGAAGTAGATCGGGTCCCGCCCCAGGCCGAAGATGTCGTCGGCCATGTCGTCGCGCACGCGCTTGAGCCGCTCCACCCCGTAGATCTCCACCAGGAAGGGGATGCGGCGCTCGTACTCGACCTTGCCGTAGGTCGACTCGGCGCGGCCGCCTCCGAAGGGCGCCCACGACCTGTGATGGCCGACGGTCACGGTGGCCCGGCCGTGAAGGAGCCGGGAGAAGCCGTGGAATCCGCGGCGGTCGATGTCGTAGGGGTAGTCGGACTTCAGGTCGTTCTCGCGCTCGTCGATCTTGCCGTTGTTGTTGAGGTCCTCGCCCCACTCGTAGGCGTCGGGATTGACCTTGTAGAGCAGGAAGGGCTCGTAGTAGTCGGGGATCAGGTTGTTGTTCTCGTTGATGTCGGGCCGGCCGTTCAGGTCGGCGTCGAGCCCCGGGAAGACGCCGTCGGGATCCTGGATGAAGCGCCCCCCGGTCTCCGGGTTGGTGGTCTTGCGCAGGTAGTAGGTGTCCGGGTACTGGTCCTTGTCGTCGTTGTCGTCGACGGTGTCGAACTCGCGCGTGTAGGTCTGGTCGGTGATGTTGCGGCCGACCTTCGTCGGCAGCCGCGGCTCGTGGATCTGCTGCGGGTAGTTGAAGGGCGCGGAGGGGAAGCCGGCGCTGGTGTTGAAGGCGTCGTCCTGCACCGTGAGCACGGTGGAATAGGCGGCGTCCACGTTGAACACCTCGCCGCCGACGGCAAAGCCGTTCCAGTCGCGGCGGACCACGGCGAACCACGCCTGACTCTCGTTCTGGTAGTGCTCCAGCTCCGTGCTCAACAGCGCCGGATAGGCGCGGAAGGCGAAGTTGCGCACGTACTCCGTGTGCAGCATGAAGCCCTTGACGTCCAGGTTCAGGTGGGCGCTGGCCAGGGTGCGGCCGGTCTGGCGGCCGTAGTGGGCCCGCACGCGGCGGAAGTCGGCGAGGTTGTCCGGCCGGCCCCGCGACCGGGCGGCGGTGTAGAAATAGGTCGCCGGGTTGTTGGAGATGCCGTCGAAGACCTCCGACAGCTCGATCACGTAGTCCCCCGCCACGTCCAGGTCGACGTACGCCTGGTTGATCACCTCGGCCTCGGCGGCGTCGTCGAAGGTGTGGGGGACCCGGAACCAGAACAGCAGGCTCCCCGGACCCCGGGTCTCGTAGAAGCCCTGGGGTGTGGGGGAGACGTGGTCGTGCTCTATGATCGGATCCTGGGCATCCCGCCAGAGGATCGGCGGGATGATCGTCCGGTCGGAGTGCTCGGTCACCGTGAGGGTGGGCGCGTCCGGATCCAGGTTGTCGTACGGTCCGAGATGGTGCTGCAGCCGGCGGCCGTTGAGGGTGATGGTGGGCACCTTGACGCGCACTCCCACCTCGTCGTCGGGCTCCTGGTCGGCGACGCGCACCACGATCCACTCGGGAGGGGCGCCGGTGGTCGGGAGGGTGCCCTTCCAGCTGTTGTCGTTCAGATCCTTGAAGCTGTCGGTGCGGTACTGGTTGACCCAGCTCAACCCCATGTCCAGGCCCGGCAACTGGGTGCGCAGATCGCCGCCGAGAAGGTAGGTCGCCCATCGCGGCCGGGTCTCGTAGCGCTCCTCCACGCCGTGGACCCGGTGGTCGACGTTCTGCTGCCCCAGGGCCTCGAAGATCGGCCGGTCCACGCGGGAAACCGCCAGGATCGCGGAGCCGCTCTCGAAGCTGGTGTCGAAGCGCAGTCCGTTCATCGACGCCATGTCGAGGGTGAGGGAGGTGAACTTCGTGCGCACGTGGTCGCCGATGATGAGCTTGCTCGTGGCCCCGGCGTAGGCGTCGTCGGCGATGAGCAGGCGGTTCAGGTAGTTCTGGTAGAGCCTCGGCTTGGAGATGAGGGTGCCCGGCGCGGGCGCGACGGTCCGCGTCTCCTGGAGCTTGAAGACCTGGGTGCCGTTCATCACGAACTGGCCGAGGGGATCGAAGACGGGCAGGCGGTCCCGGGCGAAGATCAGGTTCTGGTAGCTCCGGTAGCCCTCGTAGGCGTAGTTGACGTACGGCTCGCCGGGCTTGAACAGCAGTTGCGCCTGCGCCGGACAGACAGCTCCCGTCATCAGCCAGCAGGCCGTGGCCGCAGCCGCCGTATGTCGAAGGATCCGCGCCATCAGCCGATGAAGACCCGGAAGAAGTACTGGAGGTAGCCGTTGCCCGGCCGGTCGGAGCCGGCGTAGTCGATCTCGGTGCGGTAGGTGCCCATGAGCAGGACCAGATCGTAGCCGAGGTAGTTGCTCCGGTTCTGGATCATCGCCGTGTAGGTCATGCGCGTGTACTGGCTCTCGGGCCGCACCGCGTAGGTCGTCTTCTCAGGCCAGAAGGGCAACCCCTGGATGCCGGTCTTCAGCTCGGTTTTGGGCGTGAGCCGGTAGTCGGCCCGCAGGATCGGCCGCACCTGGCGGCTCTGCGAAGAGGGCAGGGTCTCCTCGGGCGAGGTGCTGCGCGAGTAGATGTGCTTGAACTGGGGCCGCACGGTCAGCCGTCCCCGCCTCCAGGTGTAGTCGATCTTGTTCATCACCGTCACGCCGGTGTAGCGGCCCGGCCTGGTGATGAAGGGATCGGCCACGGGACCACCGACCAGCTCCGAGAAGCCGAAGGTGATGATGTTGCGCAGGTTGACGTCGGGCACCGCCATCAGGCCGGTCTCGAAGAAGGTGTAGTTGCTCACCGTGTCGCGGCTGCCCAGCCGGTCGGGCCGGAGGGAGCCGACGCTGCCGAAGTTGAAGACGGTGTTGCGGATGGTGTCCTCCATCCACTTGACCCGGTGGTTCAGCCGCAGGTAGCCCAGTCCCGGCCAGTCCCGGCGGTACTGCCCCTCCACGTACTCGGTGTCGTTGCGCCCGCCCATGACCGGCTGGCGCACCCGGTACAACCCCGTCTTCAACTGGGTTCGCTGGTTCACCTCCACCGTGCCGTAGGCGTGGAATCCCCGGTGATCGAGGGGATAGGCGTAGTCCGGCAGGTTGTCGTTCTCGCGGTAGTCGACGACGCCGTTGTTGTCGAAGTCGTCGCCGTAGACCAGACCGGACGGCTCCGAGTAGTAGCCGAGGAAGGGCTGGCTCGAGTCGGAGCCGAACTCCAGGTCGAGGTTGTAGTCCAGGACGCCGTCGTCGTCCGGGTCCAGGCCGGGGTAGACACCCTTGCCGGGGTAGCCGAACCGGCTGGCCAGCGGATCGGAGTACGGAGCCAGCGGATCGTTGTGCTCGATCCTGTCCGGCCAGAAGTCGAGATCGTCGTTGTCCTCCACGAGGGCGAAGGGCGTGTAGAGTCGGCCGCCGACCGACTTGGTGGTGCGCTGGTTGAGGAAGAGGGGGAACTCCGTCGTGTAGTCGTCGGGCATGTCGAAGTACTCGAACCCCAGCTCCGCCCGGTCGCGCAAGGGGCGGGTGAGGCGGAAGTAGAAGGTCGAGCTCTCCCGGCGGTGGCGCTCGGCGCCGCGGTTGGGGACCTGGAGGAAGCGCAGGCTGCGGGCGAACTCCCCCTCCAGGTGGAAGCCGAGGGCCTCGAGGTCCCAGTCGAGGCCGGCGACGGTCAGCCCCGTGGGGAAACCGTAGCGGAAGTCGACCCGGTGCCGGTTGGACCCGTGCCCGGGCTGTCCCCGGGCGCGCCGGGCGTTGTACCAGTCGTAGTAGAAGTCGTCGTCCCCCGGGGCCAGGATCGGCACCTGCATGGCCCCCACCACGTCGACATTGTAGTCGTCGGCGAGGACGGCGCTGAAGTCGATGGAGCTCACCGTGTCGGGGACTTCGTACTCGAAGTAGATCACGTCGGTCCCGTCGGCGCGCAGGGGGGCGCCCCTGGAGGCCATCGCCTCGGCGCTGATGTCGGTGGTGATCTTGTCGAGGAGGGAGGAGAAGAACCGGTCGCGGCTGGCCTCGACCACGGCGCGCAGCCAGGAGCGGTTGCGGCGCAGGTAGTCGACCTCGTGGGGCTCCAGCAGGATCGTGCTGGTGGGATCGGAGGTGACGGGAATCTGCTCGATGAGCCCGTCGATCCGTCCGACCCGCAGGGGCATCACCGGCATCCCGTCCACGGTCATGGTGAGGTCGTGAACGGCGGCGCCGGCGAAGGCGTCGTGGGGGGAGTCGTCGCTGAAGAACACGTAGACCTTGTGAAGCCCGCCCTGCATCACGCCGGGGATGGTGCCCTTGAGGCTGTTGACCCTGGCCGCCGCCTCGGAGTCGAAGCGGTGCACGTTGACGTAGGTCGTCCCGAGCTTGAGGAGGCCGCCGATCTGGCTCTCCCAGTGGACGCCGAAGAGGCTGCCCCCCCAGATCCGGCGCTCCTCGATGTTCTGGTCCACCGACAGCCCCCCGCCCAGCACCACCGGATCCCTCAGGTGGCTGGCGATGACGCTGAAGCGGCTCTTGCGGGAGGCGCCGTCCCAGCGGATGCCGTTGTAGTTGGGCAGGTTCAGCGTCATGGGGGTGAAGAAGGTGCGGATGTGGTCGCCGATGATCAGGCGCGTCGACCAGTTGCCGAACCCCTCGTTGGCGATGACCAGCTTCTTGAAGAAGCGCTCGTAGCGGGCGTTGCGGGTCTCGAAGCTGCCCCGGATGCCGGGGGCGTCCCGCCGGATCTCGCTGTACTCGATGATGTCGACGCCGTCGATGAGGAGATCGCCGAAGAGGTCGAAGCGCCGGTTCTCCTCCTCCAGGTCGTAGTCCCGGTACCCCGCGGCCCCGTAGTTCTCGAAGATCTGGTTGGCCCACAGCCGCCGGAAGTCCCGGGACAGGAACTGCCCCTCCGACGGCTCCGGCGCCGAGGCCAGCAGGATCAGGAGGATGGAGGCGAGAGAGGCGCGCATGGATTCGTGTGGTGGACCCTGGTTCCTCGGGGCTCAGTAGGCGAGTCCGACCACGCCGGTGGCCACCTCGTCATCCGGTTCCAGGTCGACGACGATCCGGTACAGGTAGAGGCCCGGCGGCAACAGGTTGCCCTCGTCGTCGCGGCCGTCCCAACGTCCGGGCAGGCCGGCGTCGCGGCCGCCGATGGGGGAGTAGCTGCCGGGATCGAGACGACTCGGCGGCAGGCTGCGCACCAACGTCCCGCCGACATCGTAGATCTCGAAGCCGACCGAGGACCCGGAGACGCGCCCGAGGGTGAAGGCCAGGACCGCGGAGTCGTTGACGCCGTCGCCGTTGGGGGTGAAGACCGCGGGCAGGGCCTGCACGTGGTCGAGGATGGGAATGCCGAAGTCCGCCGCCTCGGTGATGGAGGTGAACGGCAGCTCGGTCGCCGGATCGGTGCCTTCCCGCGTCCCGACCTGAAGGGAGGCGGCGCTCCCGGGAGCGTAGAGCAGGCCCTGGAAGTCGTGGCTGGCGGAGAGCAGCCGCGTGGTGAAGGGGATGACGACCTCCGTCGTCCCCGTGGCCGAGGTGATCGGCGGATCGAGGATCAGCACGAGGGAATCGGCGGTGGCGTAGCTGGAGGCGATCGCCGCGTCGCCCAGACCGTGCACGCCGCCGGCATCGAGCCGGGCCGGCCAGGGGGTGAGGATGGCCAGGCGCCCTACGCCCGCATCGGTCTCCGCCAGTTCCAGCTGCAGCGTATAGGTGAACACGGTGTCGACGCCGATGGAGGCGCGGGCCGGCGAGATGGAGCCGAGGGCGCTGGAGACCGGAAAGGGGCCTTCCTCGAACCAGACCACGAGGCTGTCGAGCCGCGGCGTGGCGTCGAGGACCCGGCTCAGCATGCGCGCCTCGAACTGGAGGTAGTTCCGCGGCTCGGGCACGTTCAGTCCGACCTCGGCCAGGGAGCTCCACGGCGACCAGTCGCTCCAGCTCTCGCCATCGTCGCCGCTGCGGAAGCGCAGGTCCATCTCGGTGTTTGCGGGCACCTCGCCATGGCGGACGGCGCGCTCGAAGTTCTTGACCTCGGAGGAGCCCAGGTCCAGCGGCTGGGAGAGGTATCCGCCGCGGTCGTCCCGCCCCCGGGCGAAGACCTCCATCTCGCCGATTCTCGGATTGGCGTCCCGGGAGGAGAACTCGGTGATCCTCAGGCTCACGTGGCGGGCCGGGGTCGGCGAGAACACGATGTCGCTCTCGCGGTAGGTGGTGATCTGGTTGCGGGCCCCCGCTTCGCGGTAGCTGATGCCGTCCCTGCTGATGAGGACGCTGTATCCCCGGATGGAGAGGTCCTCGTAGGTGTCGTTGCGGCCCGGCGGCTCGGTGATGACGCGCACCCGCTCCAGCAGCAGGAGCCGGCCGAGGTCGGTAGCCACTCCCTGGCCCAAGGAGGCGGCCCCCTTGCGGAAGGTGACGCCCCTGGTGATGTCGCCATCGACCAGATTGGGGTCGGAGGTGCGCGAGTTGAGGGCCATGTTCTGCCCCGCCAGGCTGCGCAGCTGCAGCCCCTGCTCCTGGCCGGACAGGCCTCCGGGGAAACCGGCGACGCTGCCGGCGCGGGTCAGGTCGAGTTCCTCGAACTCGGCGTAGTCCCCCGGCTCGAGGGTGCCGCGCTGGGCCGCCTGCCAGGTGATGAGCCGTCCGTCTTCCTCGTGCTCTCCGAGCTTGTTCAGCTTCAGCTTGGTCCAGCCGTCCTCCTCGTTGGGCAGGGCGTCGCCGGACCAGAACCACGGCATGGCGCGGTCGGTGGGAGAGCTGACGAACTGCTCCTGCTCCCCGTCGACGACGAGATAGACGCCGTACGGAGCCAGGGTGCCGTCGTGGTCCACCACCACCGCCACCTGGTTCTCCTTCTTCTTGAAGGAGAGGTCCGCCCAGACCTCCACGGTGGCGGGATCGGCGTCGCTGCCCACCAGCTCTCCGTTGAGGTAGAGCGTGTACGACCCGCCCGCGGTGATCCGGATCTGGCCGTCCTGCTTCTCGAGGAACTCGGGAAAGCCGAGATACTGGGTCGTGGAGGGCCAGGTGGAGATGGAGAGGCTGGACAGGTCCTGGGCGTGGAGGTTGCCACAGCACAGCAGGAGTCCTGCCGTAGCCAGGGGTCGGGCCCAGTTGAGGTGTCTGGCAGTCTTCACGGTGAGAACCTCGCGTGGAGGAGGGTGGATCGCCGCCGCTGGATCGACCCTTGCGACCGGGTCATCGCCATCCAGGGCGTATCGACTCGCCGCTGCCGGCCAGTCGTCCAGGGGAAGAAAAAAAAAAGAGGTGCCGCCGGCGCGTGGCCGGCGGCACCCCCCAGGCCCAACAAATTAAGGGGGGTG
>JAJDTN010000291.1 GCA_022827165.1 Candidatus Latescibacterota bacterium | reverse complement strand
CCGACCTCTCCCTGCCGGCGGGTGCGTTGCTCGAGGGCTTCGGCTGGACCGATGCGGCGGGGAGCCTGCAACTCGGCGAACTGGTCCTGGAGCGGGAGCGGCTGCGCCTGGCCCTCCCGCAACCGGCCTCCGTGCGCCTGTCCCGGGGCCGCCCGAGGATCGAGGGCTTCGAGCTGCCCGTGCTCGTCTTCCGGCGTGACCCCGATCTGGAAGTATCCCCGGACCGGGTCGACCATGGTTGGAGACGGGCGGCCGCAGGACACCTCGAGGAGGCCGGGAGCCTGGTCCTGGACGGTGGAGCCGGCGAGGGCGCGGGCGGGATCCGGCTGCGTCTCGCCGACCTCGACCTGGAGGCGCTGACCCTCGCTGTCCCCGGGGCCCCCGCCCTGCCGCCGGGCCGGCTCGACGGGAGCCTCGAGGTCGTCCCGGGCGAGGAAGGGGTCCGGGTGGGCTCGGAGGCTTTCGTCGACCTCGACGGCCTCGGCTACCTGAAGGCGCGGCTGTCGTCCGGCGCCGGCGGCGGCTCCGCCCGCGCCGCCTGGGTGACCCCCGTGGAGGACAGTCTGGTGGTGACCGCCGCCGTCCCCCTCGCCGCGGGCCGGCCCCTCTGGGAGGGGCTGTCCCTGGCGGCGCGGTCCGAGGGCATCGACCTGCTGATCCTCCTCGACTTGGTGCCGCTGGAGAGCCTGTCGGGCCGGGTGCGTTTCGACCTGGCGGCCGACTCCCTCCACTCGCGGCCGCGGATCGCCGGGCAGGTGGAGGTCGAGGACCTGGGGTTCTCCCTCATCGACGTCCGGCCGGGGTACCGCTTCCCCGGGGGCCGTCTCGTCCTGGCGCCGAAGGCCGGGGGCGGGACCCGCGGCGAGCTTGCCGGCCTCGAGGGCCGCCCCACCCGGGGCGGCGGGCAGGTGCGGATGGAGGGGTGGCTCGACGTCGACAGCGTCGAGGAGATCGACTACGAGGTCCGCCTGTCGGGGAGGTTTCCCTACTACTACAGCGACTACTTCGCGGCTCCCCGGGTCGATGTCGACCTGGCCCTGACGGGCGAGCCGGAGGGTTCCCTGGTGAAGGGGAGCGTCCTCCTCGACCGGTCCCTGTCGGAGATCCAGCTCGTGGAGCTGGCCGAGCCCGTGCCGCCGCCGCCGGCGGTGCAGGACCCGCTCCTCGGCGGGGTCGGCATGGACGTCTACATCGACATCGTGGAGCTGAAGTCGCGGTCCGAGCTCTCCGACCTCGACGTCGACGGACGGGTGCGGGTCTACGGGACGTTCTACAAGCCCCGGTTCCAGGGCGAGCTGGAGGTCAAGGAAGGAACGGTGATCCTCCTCAGCCGGCCCTTCACCTTCGCCCCGGGGGGGCGCGTCGTCCTCGACAAGCTGGTGCCGACCTACTCGATCCTCGACCTGTTCCACGAGCCCATCCTCCTCGATCCCGAGTTCGACCTGGAGGTGGTCACCCGGGTGAAGGTGCCCCAGGACGACGAGGAGTACGAGGTGACCCTGACTCTGGATGGGACGGTGCTGGCCCCGTCGCCGCAGTGGACCTCCCCCGGACTCACGGACCGGCAGATCCTGGGCCTCCTCGCCTTCGGCACCATCAACGAGGCTCAGTACAACTACTCCGGCCTGTACACGGCGGCCGGGCAGCTGCTGCTGGGCCGGCGGGTGCAGGAGGCCGGCCTCGACGAGTTCCTGGTGCTGCCCTCGGGGACCGCCCAGGGCACCATCGGCGAGACCTCCGTGCGCATCGGCAAGCGCCTGACCTGGCCCCTGCCCATGTGGGTCCGCTACGAGGCGATCACCAAGGACCCCTCCCTCGGCCAGTTCGAGGTCGAGTACGGGATCACCTCCTGGCTCCTGCTCGAGGTCACCGCCCACTCCCAGTACGAGCTCTACGGGCTGGGCCTCGAGGTGGGCAAGGACTTCTGAGATGGGGCCCGCCCTTCTGCTGCTGTCCCTGGCGCTGGCGGGACCGGCCGCCGGTCAGGGATCGCTGCGGGCGGTGCAGCTCCGGGATCTCGGAGAGCCGAAGGTGGAGCGCATCCACTTCGAGCACGTGCAGGCCAAGCCGATCACCAACCACGCCCTGCGGGCGGCGATGACGACGCGGGTGGGGGAGCGCTTCCAGGCGCGGTTCTACCGGTCGGACCTGTCGGAGATCAGGAACCTCTACCGCAGCCGCGGCTACATGGACGTGGACATCGTGAAGCGCCGCTACTACCTCGACGGCGAGGGCCGGCTGCACCTGCACCTGTGGATCGACAGCGGCCGGCAGTGGCGGGTGGCCGCCGTCGATGTCGAGGCGGCCCCGGGGAAGGCGGTGCTGCCCGATCTGGAGTCGCGGGTGGGGGTGCGAGCCGGGGACGTGCTGCGCTACGGGGACGTGCTGCGCGACGAGCGCGCCCTGCTGGGAATGCTCAACCAGGCGGGATTCCCCCACGCCGAGGTGCGCAACCGGCTCGACTACGACGCCGGGAAGCAGCTGGGCTCGGTCACCTTCGAGGTGAGGCCGGGGCCGAAGATGTACTTCGGCCGCGTGCGCCTGGCGGACGAGGATCTGCGGACCCGGGAGTCCCTGATCCGGCGGATGATCACCTTCCGCGAGGGGGCCCTCTACGACCCGGAGGCGGTGCGCGCCTCGCGGAACAACCTGGCCCGCACCGGTCTGTTCCGCTCGGTGACCCTGGAGACGCCGGAGCAGGCCGCCGGCGACAGCGTGCAGCCCGTGGTCCTGCGCCTGCAGGAGCGCCCCTCCCGCCACCTGGGAGCCCGGGCCTTCGTCAACAACAACGAGCCCGGCCTGTCGGCGCAGCTGCGCCACGAGAACTTCCTCGGCCGCGGCAACAGCATCGGCACCGAGGCCAACCTGGGCCGCCCCCGGCAGGGGCTGACCCTGTTCCTGACCGAGAACGGCCTCCTCGGGTCCAACCTCGATCTGACCTTGACGGCGGGGATGACCGACGACTGGAGCCGGACCCGGGTGAGCGCCGATCCCGCGGACTCGGTGCAGTTCGCGCGGCTGGCGGCCAACCACTCCGTCGTCGACGAGCTGGATCGGTTCTCCGGGCCCCTGGAGGCGGCGGCCTTCGTCTCGCGCCTGGAGTACCGCTACCCGTCGGTGAAGCGGCTGTGGCAGGTGAAGGGAAGCCTGGCGCGGCGCCGGCAGGCCGAGGGGGTGAGGGTCTACCAGGCGTCGTTGACCGCGGACTGGACGCGGTTCCGGGTTCAACCCCTCGCCGGGCGGCGGATCGACCTCGAGGTCCGCGAGGTGGAGGACGGCTTCGATGGCGACGGCTTCGGCGACGACGGCCTCTTCGGCGGCGACGATCCCTTCGGCGACGCCTCCGGGCGCCCCGCCCAGGGCGGCAGCTCCTTCCCCTACGACGACGGCTGGATCCCCATCGACGCCACCTGGCGGCGGCTGCTGGCGGACCGCGCCAACACCCTGAACTTCGGGGTCGATCTGCTGCGCGACACCCGCGACAGCCAGATCGCGCCGGCGCGGGGCGACTTCGTGCGCCTGGCGGGGCTCTTCGCCTGGGAGTTCAGCGGCGACCGGAGCCGGGTCCTGAGAGGCGAGGCCGAGGCCCGCAACTACCTGCGCATCCGCCCCTGGCTGCTGTGGGCCCATGCCGTGCGCGGGGTGGTGACCGGTTCCCTGCGCCGCGACCGCTACCTGCCGCAGGCCTACTGGATCACCTTCGGAGGGGAGGGCTCGGTGCGGGGGGTGAACCGGGACACCATCGGGGCCCTCGGCGGCGGCCGGGCGGGAATCAACCTGCGCAACGAGTTGCGCCTGCACCGGGGCCAGGTGGGGCTCGTCGCGTTCTGGGACCGCGCCGGCGTCTGGCGCCGGCCCCGGGAGGCCGGGTGGGGGGGCATGGTCGACGGCTACGGGGGCGGCCTGCGGTGGGACCCGGGCCTCCCCGTACGCCTGGACGTGGGCTGGAGGGAGCGGCTCTCCAGCCCGTCGGTGTACCTCTCGGTGGGACAGGCCTTCTAGATGAGCGACCAGGGACAGAGGCAGGGCTTCCTGGCCTGGTACCTGGGCGGCCTCGCCAGCCGCATGAGCGAGAACCACCTCTTCCTCTTCGCCGGCGGCCTCGCCTTCGCCACCCTCCTGAGCCTCGTCCCCCTCGTCTTTCTCGTCTTCTTCGTCCTCGGCGCGGTGCTCGACGCGGCGTCCCTGGCCTGGCTGGTGAACCGGACCGTCGAGGTCTTCATCCCCTACGGGGAGGAGGCCTCCTTCCTGAAGGACGCCCTCTCCTCGCGCATCCCCGACGTGGTCGAGTTCAAGAAGACCTACCGGATCTCCGGCCTGTCGATCCTGATGCTGAGCGTCAGCGGCCTCTTCACCAGCATGAGGACGATTCTCGATACGGTATTCCAGGCCTCCGGCGGCGAGCCGAGGGCGATGGCCAGGATTCTCCGGCAGTGGCCTTCCGCGGTGGACCGGCTCAGGGAGCTGAGCACCTCGCAGAAGCAGATGAGCTTCCTTCGGGCGGCCCTGCCCGGGGCGCTGGGCAAGCTGAAGGATCTGGCCCTGGTGCTGGTGGTGCTGTGCGCCTTCCTGCTCCTGGTCCTGTCCCTGCCCATCCTCGTGGCGGTCCTGGAGATCGCCCTGTCACCCCTGCACTCGCACCTGACCCACCTCTACGACCTGGCTTCCACGGCCCTGATCCTCGCCGTCTTCCTCGGTCTCTACTGGCTCGTTCCCTCCCGAAGGCCCCGCATGAAGGCGCTGGCCACCGGCGCCTTCTGGGCCGCCCTGCTGTGGAAGCTGGCGGAGTGGCTCTTCGGCTACTACCTGGGCCATTTCGCTTCGATCTGGTATCTCTACGGAGCCTATGTCCTCTCCGTGGCCCTGGCCCTCTGGCTCTACCTGGCGGCGATGCTCTTCATCGTGGGGGCGGAGATCGCGCAGCTGTGCCACGAGAGGACTGCGCCGGCGCGCGGGAGCCCCCCTACAGAGCCAGGCCGAGAGTCGAGGCCGCCAGGGCCGCCAGCCCCAGGAAGCTGAGGAAGCCGAGGACGTCGGTCACCGTGGTCAGGACGATGGACGCCGACTGGGCGGGGTCCTTGCCGAGGACGGTGAGGACCACGGGGATGAGGGCCCCCGTCAGGCCGGCCATGGCCATGGAGAAGACCATGGCCGTGGCGATCACCAGGGGAAGCCCGATCCCGCCCGACCACAGGTAGGCCGCCAGGGCGGTGACCAGGGCCACGGCCAGTCCGTTGATCAGCCCCGCCAGCAGTTCCTTGCGGGCCACGGGGAACCAGTTGCGCGGCCGGAACTCGCGCAGCGCCAGCCCCCTCATGGCCACGGCCAGGGCCTGGGCGCCGGTATTGCCCGACTGGCCGGCCACCACCGGCAGAAAGACGGCCAGGGCCGTGAACCGGGCGATGGTGTCCTCGAAGAGGGCCACCACCGCCGCGGCCAGAAAGGCCGTGGCCAGGTTGACCTGCAGCCAGGGGAGGCGCTGGCGGACGGCCAGCGCCGGCGGCGACAGGGCGCGCTCCTCGCGGCCGGCCCCGACCATGGTCTGCAGGTCCCCCGTCGCCTCCTGCTGGGC
>JAJDTN010000191.1 GCA_022827165.1 Candidatus Latescibacterota bacterium | reverse complement strand
GGTGAGGCTGACGACCCAGTCCTCTCCGACCTTGTCGACCACCAGGTCGGGGGTGATGTAGTTGACGCTGGTATCGAGGGTGAGCATGCCGGGGCTGCTGAACCCGGCCTCCACGGCGGCGCCGGCATTCGGGTGCAGCTGCTCGATCAGCTCCATGGCCCCCTTCAACTCGTCGTTCTCCACGCCGAGGGCGCGCGTGATCTGCGAGAACCGGCGCCGGGTGAGGTCCTCCATGTGATGCCGCACGATCTTCCGGGCCAGCTCCAGGTCGTGGTAGTTCTCCTGGCCCTCCTTCAACTCCAGCTGGATCAGCAGGCATTCGCCGAGGTCACGGGCGCCGATGCCGGGAGGCTCGAAGGTCTGTATGACCGCCAAGACGCGCTCCACGTCCTCCACCGGGACGGAGATCGCCTCGGCGATCTCCGCGGCCGTGCACGTCAGGTAGCCGCGATCGTCGATGTTGCCGATGATGAACTCCGCCGTCTCCACGTCCGCCCCTTCCAAGTCGCTCACCAGCAGCTGCTCCTGGAGCAGCTCGATCAGGGGAGTGACGGTGGTGATGCGGTTCTCCCGGGGCTCCCGGTCCTGCTCCCAGTCCGGGTCGTACTCGGTGGTCTCCTCGTTGTAGGAGTTCTTGTCGAGCTGGTCGTCGAGCAGGGCGTCCCAGTCGATCTCGTCGAGATCCTCCGGAACCTCTTCCTCCTTCAGCTCCTGCTCCTCGAGGGCGGCTTCCTGCTCGGGCGTCTCCACCTCCTCAGGCTCGACCTCGGGCTCCAGCTCCTCCTCCTGCTCCACCACCTCCTCGAGGAGCGGGTTGATCTCCATCTGCTGCTTGATCTCGAGCTCGAGCTCCAGAGTCGACATCTGCAGAAGCTGCAACGACTGGATCAGCTGCGGCGCCATGCGCTGCTGCAGGCTGAGGTTCTGTGACAGGCGGAGCATCGTCAAGGCAGTTGTAACTCACACTCTGGTAATGATTTGGGACGTACAGGCGAAGGCCTGGAAGGGGTTAATCTACCCCGGTGGCCTCGAGCCTGTCAAGGATCGAGGCACAGCATTTGCTGCAAGCGTTCGACAGCTGGCCGACAGCCTGTCACGTCAAACGGAAACGGTCGCCCAGGTAGAGCCTGCGCACGTCCCGGTCCCGGGCCAGGTCCGGAGCGGTGCCCGAGGTCAGGATCACGCCGTCCACCATGATGTACGCGCGGTCGGCGATCTCGAGGGTCTCGTGAGCGTTGTGGTCGGTGATGAGGATGCTGAGCCCCCGGGCGCGGAGCTCGCCGACGATCGACTGGATGTCCTCCACCGTGCGCGGGTCGATGCCGGTGAACGGTTCGTCCAGGAGCATGTAGCGGGGTTCCGTGGCCAGGGCCCGGGCGATCTCGACGCGGCGGGTCTCGCCCCCGGAGAGGCTGTCGGCGCGCTGTCCGGCCCGGGCCTCGAGGTCGAGCTCGGCGAGGAGGCCGGCGGCGCGCGCCTCCCGCTCCCGGCGGCCGACGCCGCGCGCCTCGAGGACGGCGGAGACGTTCTGCGCCACCGTGAGACCCCGGAAGATCGACGTCTCCTGCGGCAGATAGCCGATGCCCCGGCGGGCCCGCTGGTACATGGGCAGCCGGGTCAGGTCCTCGTCATCGAGCAGCACGCGGCCATCATCGGGGCGCACGAAGCCGGTGATGCTGTGGAAGGTGGTCGTCTTGCCGGCCCCGTTCGGCCCGAGGAGGCCGACGACCTCGCCGGGACCGACGTGGAGAGAGACGCCGTCCACCACCCGCCTGCGGCCATACGTCTTGACGATCTCCTCGACGCGCAGCATCCGCGGTCCCGTCAGCCGCCCCGTCCGCCCGGCTCGAATCGTCCCTCGACGCCCTCGATCACCTGCACCGCCTGCACCACCCCTGCGCGCAGCCGGATCTCCAGCCGCTCTCCCTTCACGTCGTTGAGGGAGACCTCCCTCCCTTCGGGGCCGCTCCCGGCCAGCCGCAGGCGGACATGGGCCCCGCCGCTGGCCACGATCCGGCTCAGGACTCCCTCCTCGTCGAAGCTCATCTCCATCCGCTCGGCGGTGAACCGGCTGAGACGCTCCTCCGAGGGATCCCGGTGGATCGCCTCGACTCGGCCCTCCAGGTCCAGGCCCGACAGTCTGCCGGAGGCCAGCGCCGCCCGCCCCGAGCCGGCGCGCAGCCAGGTCTGCCCGTTCCCCCGCAGGCTCCCCCGGAGATCGGCGGGCCAGATCAGGGCCACGGGCTCACCCTCCGCCAACTCCACGCGGCTGCTGTCCGCGGCGAAGCGGCTGCGGCCGGCACCGGCCCGGTGGACGAACTCGACCTCGCCGTAGAGGGACGCCGGTCCCTCAGGGGTGGCGTAGACGCCGCGCCGGGCCCTCAGCTCCAGGTCGGGCGGCGCCTCGAGGAGAAACCCCCCGGCCCCCGTCAGGCGCCGCTGCGACCCTTCGAGGATCAGCGAGTCGGCGCGCAGGGTCAGCTCGCCTCCGCCCCGGCGGGGGCGCGTCAGACGGGCATCGCTCCACAGGACGAGCCGGGCGCCGGCATCCCCCGACCTCAGCCGCCGGGAGCGCAGGGCGCCCTCGAGATCGGAAGCGGCCACCCCCACGGCCCCGAAGGCCTCCACCTCGTCCGCCGGACGCGCCAGGCGCAGGGAGTCGGCGGTGATCCTGCGGTCCCCCTCGCGCGCCGTCGCCCCCCCGGCGGCGAGGAGGGTGTCGGTGCCCTCGCTGAGGTGCAGCCGCCGCGCCTCCAGGCCCCGCCCGTCCACCTCGGCCCGCGCCGGATCCCCCTGGATGCGCCAGCGGTTGCCGTCCTCCTCGATCGAGTCCGCCCACAGGCGGGCCTCGCCCTCGACGCGCACACCGCCGGCGGCGGCGAAGCGCGAGCGGTCCAGCTCGATGTCGATCGCCTCCGCCGTCAGACGTCTGCCGTGGCCGCTGTCCTCCATCGACGCCGCCCCTTCCAGCACCACCCGTCGACCGCGGCCGTCGTAGAGGGCGCGGCGGGCCCCGAAACGGCGATCCCGCCAGCGCGCGCGAGCCTGTTCGAAGGCGGCCTCCAGGCGGCCGTCGCGGACCCGCAGGCTCGCGGTGGCCGCCTCGATGCGCAGGGCCTCTGCCTCGTCGTCGCCGGGGTCCTCCTTCGACCCGGACAAGACGCCGGCCACCTCTTCGGCCGACCACGACTCCAGGCCGCTGCCGCCCGCGAGTCGGGCGGCCCTGAGCCGGCCGTCGGGCAGGACCAGGTCCGCGGCCGAGGGGGCGATCAGGCTGTCGGTGCCGCGGTCCCAGGCGAGGGTGTCGGCCGTGGCCGTGACCCGCGGACCATCGGCCTCGGCGGTGACGTTCCCCGAGAAACCGACGATGTCGTGCCCCTGGTCGATGAGCAGGCGGTCGGCTCGGACCCGGGTCGCGGGCCGGCCCAGGGAGTCGGCGAAGGTCACCGTCACGCCGCCGTCGGCGCGCGTGATCCGGTCCGCCAGGTCGGCGACATAGGCGGCCTCGACGGCGACGGTGGAGGTGCTGCCGCGCAGGTCGAGCTCCACCTCCCAGGACTCGCGCTCGATCCCCTCCGGGGCCTCCGGCTCCGGTGACGGCGGCCCCTCGGCGGCACCGCAGCCGAGGAGTCCGAGGAGGGAGAGGGCGGTCACGGCGCCGGCGAGGCGCGCTCCGGCGCTGTCGGGTGGGAGCGGGGCCTCAGGGGGCCGCGGCGCGGACATCGGAGGCCCGCTCGGCCTGGTGGGCCAGGGCCGCGTCGACGAACCCGGAGAACAGGGGGGCCGGGTTGTCCATGCGGGACTTGAACTCGGGGTGGGCCTGGGTGGCGATGAAGAAGGGATGGTCGGGAAGCTCGATGAACTCCATCAGGCGCGTGCCGTCGACGCGGCGGTGGTGGCCGGAGAACACCAGGCCCTCCTCCTCGAGGAGCTCGACGAACCGCGGCGAGATCTCGTAGCGGTGGCGGTGACGCTCGAGCACCACCTTGTCGCGGTCGATCATGATCTGTCCGATGCGGAAGGACTCCTCGGGGGTGTCGAGGAGCTGGCGGATGCGCGCCCCGTCCTCGAGGAGCCGGCCCGAGCGCTCGTAGATCTCGAGGACCCGGCTGTCCTTGCGCAGCACCGCGGCGTAGGCGCCGAGGCGCATGCTGGCGCCGTAGCGGTTCTGCTCCAGGGCGTGCTTCTGGCTCTCCTGGATGGCCACCACCTGGTAGTCGGAGTCGTCGGAGAACTCCTCGGAGGTGGCGCGCTCGATGCCGGCCACATGGCGGGCGTACTCGATGACGGCCAGCTGCATGCCGTAGCACAGCCCCAGGAAGGGCACCCCCTGCTCGCGGGCCAGGCGGATGGCGGCGATCACCCCCTCCGCCCCGCCCTCGCCGAAGGCCCCCGGCACGATGATCCCGCCGTAGTCCAGCAGCTCCTCGACGCTGCGTTCGCCGCTCTCGAAGTCGCGGCCGTCGATCCAGGTGATGTCCACGCCGGTGTCGCGGGAGACGCCGGCGTGCAGCAGCGACTGGTTCACGGAGATGTAGGAGTCCGTGAGCTGGAAGTCGCCGATCTCGACGTACTTGCCGACCATCGCCACGGGCAGCCTCCGGGCCGGGCTCTTGCTGTGCTCCAGCAGCCTCTCCCAGCGGCTCCAGTCGGGCTGGCGCCGGGGCTCGAACCCCAGCTTGGCGAGCATCTTCGCCCCGAGCCCCTCCTCTTCCAGGCGGACGGGGATGTCGTAGATCGTGGCCATGTCCGGCGCCGATATGA
>JAJDTN010000253.1 GCA_022827165.1 Candidatus Latescibacterota bacterium | reverse complement strand
GATCGCGTAGGTGGCGCCGAGGACGTTGAGGAAGAAGCCGGGGGTGGCGGCCTCCCGGGCGCGGCCCAGGAGATCGTGGAAGTCGGCGCGCTCGAAGACCTCCAGGCGGAGGGACCGGGACTTGGCCTGCAGCTGCTCCAGGAGCCGGTCCTCCATCTCCTGCTTCAGCCGTTCGAGCAGGACCGTCCTCGACCACTGCTGGATGCAGGTCTCGGCCAGGGTTGCCGCCGCCCACAGGGCCAGCCACGGGAGCATGGCCTCGACGGGAAGCCGGCCCTCGTAGACGTGGAGGCCGCGGTCGAAGAGTTCGCGGACGATCCACACCAGCGCCGCCGGCAGCAGGCCGGCGGTGAACTGCAGCCCCAGCGAGGCGGCGGCGCGCCAGGGGTCGGTGCGGACCATCCAAACCAGGAAGCGGAGGAAGGTCCGCGGCGCCGGCGGGCGCCGGAGAATCGGGTCGGGCGCTACCGGTACCACGACGCCTGTTCCTCCCACATGGCGGCGTACACCCCCCGCGCCGCCAGCAGCTCGTCGTGGCGGCCCTCCTCGACGATGCGGCCCTGCCGCAGCACGAGGATGCGGTCGGCCATGCGCGCCGACCCGAGGCGGTGGCTGATGAGCAGGGCGGTGCGCCCCTCCAGAAGCTCGGCGAACTGCCGGTAGAGTTCGGCTTCCGCCATGGCGTCGAGAGAGGCCGCCGGCTCGTCGAGGATGAGCAGCTCCGGGTCGCGGGTGAAGGCGCGGGCGACGGCGACCCGCTGCCACTCGCCGCCGGAGAGACCCTGGCCGCCGTCGAGGACGTGCCCGACGGGGGTCTCGTACCCGTCCGGCAGGCGTTGGGCCAGCTCCTCGGCGCCGGAGCGGCGCGCGGCGTCGGCGACCACCGACGGGTCGGGTTGCAGCCACCGGGGCCAGAGGTCGGAGGCGGGTTCCTCCGCGCTCGATGCCGGGGCGGCGATGCCGATCGACTGCCCGAGGGTCAGCTCGAACCTGTGGAAGTCCTGGAAGGCGGCGCTCACGGCGCCGGTCAGGCTCCCGGGGTCGATCTCGCCGTAGTCGCGGCCGTCGGCCAGGACGCGGCCGGCCGTGGGCGGATACAGGCCCAGGAGGATCTTGGCCAGCGTCGACTTGCCGGAGCCGTTCTCGCCCACGAGGGCGACGCGCTCTCCCGGGGCCAGGTGGAGATCGACGCCCTGCAGCACGGCCGGGGCCTCCTGGCCGGAGGCGGATGGCGGGTAGGCGAAGTGGACGCCCTCGACCTCGATCCCCTGGCGCAGAGGCCGCGGGAAGGCAGCGCTGCCGGACGGCCCGGCGGCGGCCGCGGCGGCGCCGGCCTCCTCCGCCAGATCGAGGAACTCGCGCACGTACCCGACCTCGGCGGACTGGCCCTGCAGCTCCCTGGAGTTGTAGCCGAGACCGCCGCCGGCCTGGAACATGTCGTCCACCCCCTGGAAGAGGGCGACGAAGGCTCCGGGAGTGAGGACCCGGCCGCCGAGCAGGTACGCCAGGACTCCGGCGACACCGACCCCCACGGCGATGCGCAGGCCGGTGCCCGGGAGCACGCCCAGGATCTGGCGTCGGCGCTGCTCGAAGAGCCGCTCGCGCAACACCTGGCGCATGCCCCGCCAGCGCTCGGCGAGCGGGGCGTGGAGGGCGAAGAGGCGCATCTCCTTCTGCTCCCCCCGCCCGGTGAGGATGCGGTCCACGTACCCGGCGCGGCGCTCCTCCGGGGTCTCGCCGTAGGTGAAGCCCATGAACTTGCGGCTCTCCTCGATCTCCAGCCGCACCTGGGGCACCAGCACCGCCAGCAGGGCCAGCGAGATCCAGGGGCTGACGGGCGCGAACATGGCCGCCACCGAGACCGCCGTGACCAGGCTCTGGAAGAACTGCATGGCGGAGAACAACAGCCGGCTGACCTTGCGCCCCGGGTTCCCGGCGCGCTCCAGGCGGTCGTAGCTCTCGCTGGCCTCGAAGAACAGCAGCGGCAGCCGCGACGACTTCGTCAGCAGACGGCGGCCCAGGACGTGGGCGAGGCTCTGCTCCAGCCGCAGGTGGAGGGTGTCGCGCACGGGCCACAGGACCTCGAAGGTGAGCAGTTGCAGCAGGCCGAAGGCGATCAGCCAGGGGAGGGCGTCCCCGAAGCCGGCCGAACCGCCGCCCGCGGCGGCGGCCACCGTGTCGACGAGGTTCCGCGTCACGTGGATGAGCAGGGCCGGCTGCAGGCCCAGCAGGAGCTGGACGGCGAACACCCCGAGGGCCGCCGATCTGCCATGGGCCCAGGCCTGGCTCCAGGCCCAGCGCAGGTTGGCGGCGATGGGGCCGATGCTCGTGCGGCGGTTCCAGTACTCGAGGTCAGGTCTCGGCATGAGGCGCGGTTCTCAGACGGTCCCGGAAGTCAGGGCCCGGCGCACTCCCGGACCCGGCCTCAGCCGTTTTGCCGCGACCCCGCCCCGGCCCTTCTTTGTGCGCCGGCAACCCTAAGACGGCCGCCTGGCCGCGGCCATGGAGACGACATGACGATCACGGCGGAAGGAAGGACTCTCAGGGCGCTGACGGAGGACCAGGTCACCTGCTTTGTGGTGAACGGCTTCCTGGTGGTGGAGGACCTGCTGTCGCCCGGGGAGGTGGAGGCCGTGTCGGCGCGCGCCGACCTGATCGCCGCGGGGGAGGCGGAGCACGTCTCCGGGGGCGTCCAGCTGGAGCGAATCTACCGGGAGGGGGAGGCGCAGGTCGGGGACCGGGTGCTGGCGGTGCGCAAGCTCCACCAAGTCGCCGTGCAGGACGAAGTCATGTGGGCGCACGCGAGCAACCCGAAGATCGTCGACATCATCGCCGACCTCCTCGGCACGGAGGACATCAAGCTCTACGGCGACCAGCTCTTCATGAAGCCCCCCGAGGTCGGCGCCGAGCAGCCCTGGCACCAGGACTCTGCCTCGTGGCACGACATCTTCCCCATGGACCTGGTCTCGTCGTGGACGGCGATCGACGAGGCCGACCACGCCAACGGCTGCCTGGAGTTCGTGCCCGGGACCCATCGCTGGGGGATGATGCAGCGCCCGCGCCTGCGGACCTTCCACGAGGACTTCGGCCGCGAGCCGTGGACGCCGGTGGCCGTGCCCCTGAGGCCGGGCAGCGTCAGCTTCCACCACAGCCTCACC
>JAJDTN010000394.1 GCA_022827165.1 Candidatus Latescibacterota bacterium | reverse complement strand
CGAAGATGCGGTCCTGCTGGGCCCGCGGGACCTCCAGCCACGAGGTGTCGCCGGTCATGAGCAGGGCGGCGCCGGCGGCCAGCAGGGCGGCCTGCTGCACGTTGTAGAACCCGTGGGGCCAGGTCCACCCGTAGAGGGCGCCGTGCCACTTGCCGTCCATGTGCTCGCCCACCTCGCCGGAGAGGCCGACGTTGTCGGGCAGCAGCCCGCCGTTGGCCCGGGCCAGCTCGGCCCAGCGGCCGGCGTAGTCGAGGACCCAGGCGCGGTAGCGGTCTTCACCCGTGAGCAGCCAGGCGTTGGTCACCAGGCTGGTCACGGCGAGGTTGGGAACCGCGTCGCCGCGCCCCATGCGCCGGGCCATGGCGGCCCCCATGGCCCGGGCCTTGTCCGGGTCCTTCAGGTCTTCGACGGTCTCCACCCCGGGCACGTCGTGGTAGGGGAGCCCGTAGACCGACATGCCCTCGGACCAGGCGTAGGAGTGGTCGGGCCCGTAGAAATCGAGGGCGGCGCCGCCGGAGCCGTTGAGGGCGCAGCGGATCAGCTTGTGGCCGCCGTCCCAGTTGTCGACGCCGGGGTCGTGGCCGGTGTAGAGGTCGGCGAAGCGGCAGGCGCGGGCGACGGTGGCCTCGTCGGCGTGATCGGCGAGGCAGAGGTTGTAGAAGAAGATGTCGCTCTCGGCCTGGTGGAACTGGTCCTCCCGGAGGGCGTACTCGTCGCGCACCAGGCCGAAGGCGGTGAGCTGCCGGGTGACGGCCCGCCAGTGCCGGTGCGACCGCGGCAGCAGGTCGCTGGCGCCGCCGATCAGGTAGAGCAGCGGCCAGTTGAAGAAGGCCTCGTAGAAGTCGTCGGGGCTGCCCGCGGTCTCGTGGCGCCAGATCAGGCTTCCGTCGGCCTCGCAGTAGGCCTCGGTGTAGGGCTCGACGGCGGCGTTCATGGCGTCGAGGAGGCGGCGCTGCCAGACGGCCCAGGCGGGCGCCTCGGCGGCGGGGATGGTGGCTCGGATCGGGTCCATGGGTGGGGTCTCCTGTCAGGGCGGGGAATGAGGGTCCGCGAGGCCGGAGGCGTCAATCTGCATGAGGTCTGACCCCTGATACAGTCTTCTTGATTCGTAAGAATAAATAGCATAAATTTCTGACTCAGGTGTCCGATGACCGCCATGGCAGACAAGATCATGCGGAGGGTGTCCGTGCACGGGACCGGACGGTGGGTGTGCACGCCCAAGGACTTTCTGGATGTCGGCAGCCGTGAGGCCATCGACCAGGCCCTGTCGCGTCTCGTAAAGGCGGGACGGCTGCGCCGCGTGGGCCACGGCCTGTACGACAAGCCCCGGATCAGCAGTGTGCTCAATCGCCCCGCGCCCGCAGAGTTGGATGCCGCCATCGCGGCATTGGCGCGGCGGGACGGTGTGCGGATCATGCCGGACGGCCTGGTGGCTGCCAATCAACTGGGCCTGACCAACGCGGTGCCGGCGCAGGTCAGCTACGTGACCGACGGCCATTCGAGGACGCTCGAGATCGACGGTAGAACCGTCCGGTTCCGGCACGCGGGCCCGAGGGTCATGCAGTGGGCGGGAAGACCTGCCGCGCCAGTGGTTCAGGCGCTGCGGTGGCTGGGCCCCCGTGCGGCCGCGGATGGACGGGTTGTCGCGACTTTGAGAAGCCGTCTGCCCGACGAGGTGAAGCTCGATCTGTTGCGCCACGGCCGCGATCTGCCCGGCTGGGCCTTGCCGCTGGCGCGCAGCATCGCGAGCGATGCGGCCGTTGCCGCATGACCGCAGTCGTCGCACCACGGCGGCGAATTGACGGCCGGCGCCGGCGCGGCCACCTTGTCTGACTGACCGGTCAGTCTACCGGAACACCCTTTGCGCATCGATCCCTTTCGACTCTTCCGCCCCTGGCTGCGGCCCTACCGCCGCCAGATCGTCCTCGGTTTGGGGCTGCTGCTCGTGGCCCAGACGATCACCCTCGTCCTGCCGCTGCTGCTGAAGGAGGCGATCGAGGGCGCCGAGGAAGCGACCCGGGCCGGGGAGTCCGCCGGCGTCCTCGCCGCGGCCCTGGGCGAGGTGCAGGTCTACGCCTGGGCGATCGCGGGCCTCGCCATCGCGGGCTGGGGGGTCAACTTCGGCATGCGCTGGTTCTTCACCAGCGTCTCCCGCCACGTGGAGCACGACATCCGGCGCGCCTACGTGAGGCACCTCCTGCGGCTGCCGCTGCGGTTCTTCCACGAGCGCCGCGCCGGAGACCTGATGGCCCGGGCCACCAACGACGTGGAGGCGATCCAGCGCTTCCTGCACCACGCCTTCCGCATGACCCTCATGGGGGTGCTCACCTTCGTCATGAGCCTGCTCCTCATGAGTCTCATCGACTGGCAGCTGGCCCTGCTGGCCCTGGCGCCGATGCCGGTGCTGGCCCTGGCGGCCAGTCTCGTCTCCGGCCGGGTCCGCAACGGCTACCGGAGGGTGCAGGACCAGTTCGGGGCGATCAGCTCCCGCATCCAGGAGAACCTCGGCGGCATGCGGGTCGTCAAGGCGTGCGCCATCGAGGACCGGGAGATCCGCCGCTTCGAGTCCCTCAACGACGAGTACGTGGAGCGCAACCAGGGGCTCATCCATCTCCGCAGTCTGTTCCTTCCCTTCACGGGACTGCTGAACGGAACCTCCATGCTGGTCGTTCTGTGGCTCGGCGGCCTGCGCGTCATCGACGGCACCCTGACCCTGGGCGCCTTCGTCGCCTTCAACCTCTACCTGATCCGCATGAGCCGGCCCATGTACCTCCTGGGCCGCATGGTCGACGAGTTCCAGCGCGCCGCCGCCTCCCTCGGCCGCATCAACGCCATCCTCGGCCACCCGCCCGAGGACCGCCGCGCCCCGGGGCGCAACGGACTGAGAGGGGAGATCGAGCTGCGCGACGTTCACCTCGCCTTCGATGGCCGCCCGGCCCTGGACGGGGTCTGCCTGCGGGTCCCGGCCGGCGGCACCCTGGCCATCGTCGGCCGCGTGGGCTCGGGCAAGTCGACCCTGGCGCGGCTGATCCCCCGCCTTCTGGAGGCGGACCGGGGCCAGGTGCTGATCGACGGGGTGCCCGTGGAGCGGGTCCCGCTGACGACCCTGCGCGCCGCCATCGGCTACGTGCCGCAGGAGCCCTTCCTGTTCTCGGAGACGATCGAGGAGAACATCGTCCTCGACCGGGCCCCCGGCCCCGTGGAGTGGGCGGCCGGCATGGCCCAGCTCGACCCGGAGGAGTTCCCCGACGGCTTCGGGACCGTCGTCGGCGAGCGCGGCGTCACCCTGTCGGGGGGGCAGAGGCAGCGCACCGCCCTGGCCCGGGCCCTGGCCCGGGAGCCGCGCATCCTCATCCTCGACGACGCCCTGGCCAGCGTCGACACCGCCACCGAGGAGGGGATTCTGGACAACCTGCGGGAGGTGATGCGGCAGCGGACCACGATCCTCATCGCCCATCGCCTGTCGAGCGTGCGCGACGCCGACCGCATCGTCGTCCTCGACGAGGGCCGCATCGCCGAGGCGGGCACCCACGAGGAGCTGGTGGCGCGGGGCGGGCTCTACGCCGGCATGCACCGGCGCCAGAGCCTGGCCCGGGAGCTGACCGAGCTGTGATGATGCGCGGCGGCCCCGCCCTGCCGACGGCGGCGCCCTTCGGGGACGAGGAGACGGCCCGCGGCCTGGAGGCCCGCCTGATCCTCCGACTCCTGGGCTGGCTGCGGCCCTACGTCTTCTGGGTGCTCGCGGGCCTGGCCGCCATCCTCGCTGGCGCCGGCGCCCGCCAGGCGGGACCCTACCTGACCAAGATCGGCGTCGACGACTACCTGCTGCCCGGCGACGCCGAGGGGTTCGGCTCCATCGTCCTGATCTACGCGGCCCTGCTGGGGCTCCAGTTCGTCCTCGGCTACGTTCAGGGCTGGACGACGAACATGATCGGCCAGTGGGCGATGCGCGACCTGCGCCGGGCGATCTTCCACCGCCTGCAGTGGCTGCCCCTGCGGTTCTACGACCGCACGCCCGTGGGGCGGCTCATGGCGCGCAACACCAGCGATGTGGACGCCCTCAACGAGCTGTTCACCGACGGCCTGGTGACGCTGGTGAGCGACCTCTTCACCCTGGCCGCCATCCTCGGCTTCATCTTCTACATGGACCCCGGCCTGGGCCTGATCACCAGCCTCTGCCTGCCTCTCGCCTTCCTGGCCACGGCCCTGCTGCAGCGCCGCACCTACCGCTGTTACCAGGAGGCCCGGGCGCGCTTCGGCGACTTCGCCGCGTCCCTGCAGGAGGGGATCACCGGCATGGAGGTGGTGCAGCTCTTCGGCGCCCAGGACCGGCGCTCGCGCCGCTTCGAGGAGAGCAACGACGAGTACCTCCGCAGCCGCCTCACCGCCACCGTGTACCACTCGGCCTACTTCCCGGTCATGGAGCTGTCGGGGGGCCTGATGCTGGCCGTCGTCCTCTGGTACGGCACCGGACAGGTCCTGTCCCGCGAGATGGAGTGGGGGGTGCTGGTGGCGATGCTCCAGTACGTGCCCCGGTTCTTCATGCCCCTGCGGTCGATCGCCGAGGGCTTCCAGGTGCTGCAGACGGCGATGGCCTCGTCGGAGCGCCTCTTCGAGCTGCTCGACACCGAAGAGGAGCCCACCGGCGCCCACCGGGGTCCGAGCCCGATGCTCGGCCGCATCGAGTTCCGCGACGTCTGGTTCGCCTACGACGGCGCGCCGGGGGAGGAGGAGTGGGTCCTGCGCGGTGTCACCTTCGCCATCGAGCCCGGGCAGAGCCTGGCGGTGGTCGGGGCCACCGGCGCCGGCAAGAGCACCCTCGTCAACCTCCTCTGCCGGTTCTACGACGCGCAGCGGGGCGAGGTCCGCGTCGACGGCGTCGACGTGAGGGACTGGGACGTGCGCGACCTGCGCCGCCGCATCGGCCTGGTGCACCAGGACGTCTTCCTCTTCGCCGGCACCCTGGCCGACAACATCGCCCTCGGCGCCGGCAGCGAAGGGGAGGCCGTTCCGAGGGAGCGGGTCGTGCAGGCCGCCCGCGACACCAACGCCGACCGCTTCATCGACCGCCTGCCCGACGGCTACGACCAGACCGTGGGCGAGCGCGGCGTCTCGCTGTCGGCGGGGCAGCGCCAGCTCCTCTCCTTCGCCCGGGTCTTGGCCGCCGGGCCCGAGGTCCTGGTCCTCGACGAGGCCACGGCCAACATCGACACCGAGACCGAGATGTGGATCCAGGAGGCGGTGGGGCGGATGATGCGCGGGCGCACGAGCCTGGTCATCGCCCACCGGCTGTCGACGGTGCGCAACGCCGACGCCATCCTGGTGCTGCACCGGGGGCAGGTGCGCGAGCACGGCCGCCACGACGAGCTGCTCGCCCGCGGCGGGCTCTACCACCGGCTGCACCAGCTGCAGTACGGCGCGCAGGAGTCGACGCAGGAGGGGCCCGCACCGCTCCGAGCCGCTGGAGGTGATGGATCGTGAGGGCTCCAACCTCTCGGGGTCCCCGGAGGTGAGCCGTCGCCGCAAGGCGGCCATCGGTGTGGCCGCGGTCCTCGGCCTGTGGGCGCTGCTGGCCCTGGTGCCGCCGGCGCCGCGGCCGGTCCATCCCTACTTCGCCGGCCTCGAAGGCCTGCAGGTCATCGCCCACCGGGGCGGCGCCGACGCGGCCCCGGAGAGCACCCTGCCCCTGTTCCGCCACGCCGACTCCCTGGGCGCCGATATACTCGAGCTGGACCTGCGCCGCAGCGCCGACGGCGCTCTCGTCGTCTTCCACGACCGCCGCGTGCACCGGGTCACCGAGGACACGGGCCGCGTCGACCAGCTGACTCTGGCCCGGCTCCAGGCCCTGGACGCCGGCTACCGCTGGAGTCCGGACGGCGGCCGCACCCACCCGTACCGGGGGAAGGGACTGCGGATCCCCTCCCTCGGGGAGTTCCTCGCCGCCTTCCCCGGGCGGCGCGTGCTCATCGAGCTGAAGAGCGGCCACGAGGACTCGGCGCAACGCCTGTGCGGCGAGCTGCGGTCCCACGGGATGCAGTCCCTGGCCATCGTCGCCTCCTTCCGCCACCGGAGCCTGAGCGCCTTCCGGGAGGCCTGCCCGGAGGTCGCCACCTCGGCGTCGGCCCGCGAGGTCGCCGTCGACTGGGGCCTGCGCACCCTGCGCCTCGACGGCCTCGTGGAGCCGGACTTCGACGCCTACCACGTGCCCGAGTCGGCCGGCCCCGTCGACCTGGTGACCCCCCGGTTCGTCGAGCGCGCCCGCCGCCGCGGCCTGCCCGTGCAGGTGTGGACCGTCAACCGCGACGAGGAGATGGAACGCCTGATCGAGACAGGCGTCGACGGCATCATGACCGACCGGCCCGAACGCCTGATCCAGCTGCTGCGCCGGCGGGGCCTGCGATGAGCTCCGCCGTCCTCGAGGTGAGCGGCCTCACCCGCACCTACCGCAGCGGCCGCCGCGAGCTGACGGTGCTGCGCGACGTCACGTTCTCGGTCGCGGCGGGCACCACCTGCGCCGTCGTCGGGCCCTCGGGCAGCGGCAAGACCACCCTCCTCGGTCTGTGCGCCGGCCTCGACCGGCCCACGGCGGGAAGCGTCGTTCTCGACGGCGAGCCCCTCGACCGCCTCGACGAGGACGCCCGCGCGCGCCTGCGGCGGGACCGCGTCGGCTTCGTCTTCCAGACCTTCCAGCTGGTTCCGACCCTGAGCGCGGTGGAGAACGTGGCCGTGCCCCTGGAGCTGCGCGGCGAGCCCGGCGCCCGGGAGCGCGCCGCCGAGCTGCTCGACCGCGTCGGGCGCGGGGGGCGCCGCGGCCCCAACCCAGTGCAGCGGTCGGGGGGCGAGGAGCAGCGCGTAGGGCAGGCGCGGGCCGTCATCCAGGGGC
>JAJDTN010000431.1 GCA_022827165.1 Candidatus Latescibacterota bacterium | reverse complement strand
CTCGACACCCTTCGCCCTCGTCGTGGCTCGACCGCCGCGCATCCTCGGCGCCCCACACGCCCCCGTGTGCCGAGGCTCACAGGGACGAGGCCCCCGCAGCACGGATGCGGGCCGAATCCGCGGGTCCCGGAGAGGGCGGGTCTGGCATCCCCTTTGCACTGTGAAGCGTGCAGCCCGCCCCCTACATTTCACGGAATCACGCCATGGCGCAGCCCGAGAGCGGCGGACCGCCGCAGGAACCCCCGGCCGAAGAGATGCACTGGGCCATCCATATCAGCGAGGACATCAAGGATCTCCGGCTGGAGGTCCGGGACCATCGCGAGCAGCACCGGCACGACCTCCGTGAGCTGCGCACGGAGGTCCGCGGGGACATCCAGGGCCTGCGCACGGAACTGGGTGAGCTTCGGGCGCAGGTGGACGCGCGGTTCGCCCAGGTAGACGCGCGCTTCGCCCAAGTCGATCGCCGCCTCGACGAGCTGCGCCGGACCATGGACACCCGGTTCTACTGGACCATCGGGATCATGGTCACCCTCTTCGGCGCCCAGACGGCGCTGATCGCCGCCCTGGCCCAGCTCTGACCCCGGCCGGCTCGGCCCGCCTCAGTCCAACGCCGTCACCTTCTCCCGGAAGTCCACGGGCACCCGCATCCGCCCCTCGCCGCGGCGGTCGAAGAGCAGGTACCCGTGGTCGCGGCCGAAGCGCCAGATGTCGCGGGTGATGCGCACGTCGTTGCGGCAGTACTCCTCGATCAGGTCGAGACGCCCCTGCTTCCACCAGCGCAGGGCCTGCAGTCCGTCGGCGGACTTCTCCTCCTCCAGGGTGGCCTGGGCGAGGCTGTTGAGGCTGACGCGGAAGTTCAGCTGACCGCGGATCTCGCGCAGCATGTCGAGGGTGTCGAGGTCGCGGAAGTCGAAGCGGGTGTAGCCGCGCAGGACCGAGTAGTCGAAGCCGATGCAGTTGAAGCCGACCACGAGATCGGCGGACCGCAGGTGCTCGATCAGCCGGGGCACCCCGTCCTCGAAATAGGTGACGAACTCGTCGCCGCGGCTGTCCCAGAGGATGCCGCAGCTCACCCTCATCAGGTAGGTGCGGTTCCAGCCGCCGACCTCGGCGGCGCTGAGCTGGGTCTCCAGGTCGAAGACGACGATGTGCCGCTCCTCCGGCTCCGTCGCCCCGGGGCCGCCCTCGCCGCCGTCCGACTCCCAGTCGGCGAAGAGGGGCGGCTCCGCCTCGAGGTCGTCGACCTCCAGGGACTCCGCGTCGAGGCTGGCGCGGCCGGAGAGCAGCTCCAGCAGGTGCACGCAGCCGGCCTTGTCGAGGGGGTGGTTGCCGGCGCCGCAGGTGGGGAAGTGGATGCACGAGGGACAGCCCTCCTCGCAGTCGCAGGCCTCCACCAGGCCGAGGGTCAGCTCCAGGAGGCGGTCGAGCATGTCGAAGCCCTTCTCGGCCAGGCCGATCCCCCCGGGGTAGTGGTCGTAGACGAAGACCGCCCCCTTGCGCAGCTGCGGGTGCATGGGATAGCAGATGCCGCCCACGTCGGTGCTCTTGCTCAGGGCCAGCAGCGGGAAGATCGACTTGGCGGCGTGCTCGACGGCGTGGAGCGATCCCATGTGGTGATGCCCCCGGCGCTTGAGCTGCTTCTTGAAGGGCGCGTCCATCTCGAGCCAGAAGCCGACGGTCTCGAAGGTCTCCACCGGGGAGTCGAGGGGGTGGCGCGAGATCACCGTCTGGTCGCCGGCGCGGACCTTCTCGAAAGCCGTCACCTGGGAGCGCACGAGCAGGCGCCCGAGCTTGGCCTGGTAGCCGTGCATGGGCCGGCAGGCCAGCTCCTCCAGGATCTCCGTCTCCTTCTCCCTCTTGGGGCGGGTGTGATAGGGGACATCGACGACGCGGGCCTCGATCTGCCGCTTCGCCGGGTTGCGCCCGCCGATGAGATACTGTCGGCCCCGGTGCAGGTAGACGGCGCCCTCGTGGCACTCGGCGTGGAGCTGGCCGCCGGAGACCGTGCCGATGGCGCGCCCTCCGCCGGTCGACGCTGACTCCGCCCCGCCGGCCGCCCCGTTGCCGGCAGAAACCTCATGTCGACGCCGCGCGGCCCCGCCGGCGACGATCGACCAGCTTTCGCCGATGGAACGCATGCTCACCCGCCGGTGGGGCCGCTTGCGCGAGGCGAACCAGGCGTCGCCCTCGGCGCTCTGCAGCAGCTCGCCGCCTTCGGTGAGGCGCTCCAGGGCCGGCGCGTATCCGGCCAGCTCGGCGTATCCCGGCTCGTCGCGGGTCAGGGGCCGCTCGCGGGCGGCGCAGGGCAGGTGCTGGTCGAGGACGTAGCGGTTGGAGGGGTCGGCCACGGCGTCCTCGATCTGGCGGCCGAAGAGCTGCTCCGGGTGCCGGGCGAAGTACTGGTCGAGGGCGTCGCGGCCGGCGAGCAGGACGACGACGGACTCGCGGCCCTGGCGGCCGACGCGGCCGGCGCGCTGCCAGGTGCCGACGATCGACCCGGGGTAGCCCACGAGGACACAGAGGTCCAGCCCGCCGATGTCGATGCCGAGCTCCAGCGCGTT
>JAJDTN010000250.1 GCA_022827165.1 Candidatus Latescibacterota bacterium | reverse complement strand
GTCGTCGGTGAAGGCGTCGGCGGTGACCATGCCCTGGCTGAACTGCTTCTTGAAGGGCTCCGGGGAGCTCACGTGCCCCAGATCGAAGAGCGCCTTGTGCCAGAACCTGGCATAGAGCAGGTGGAGCACCGCGTGTTCGGCGCCGCCGATGTAGAGATCGACGGGCATGAAGCTCTTCTCCTTCTCCGGATCGCAGAAGGCTCCGTCGTTGTGGGGATCGATGAAGCGCAGGAAGTACCAGCACGATCCCGCCCACTGGGGCATGACGTTGAGCTCGCGGTCGCAGAGGGTTCCCCCCACCGCCACCTGGGTCCACTCCCTGCCCGCCCGCCCGAGGGGCGGAGTAACCGGGGTGTCGGGATCATCCGAGGTACTGGGCCGGAAGTCCTCTCGTTCGGGGAGGACCACGGGCAGGCCGGTGGTCACCGTGTAGCCGTCGGGATGGGTGGCCAGGGGGAACGGCTCTCCCCAATAGCGCTGGCGCGAGAACACCCAGTCACGCAGGCGGCAGGTGACCGCCCTTCGGCCCACGCCGGCCGCTTCCAGGGCGCCGACCATGCGCGATTTGGCCTCGGCCGTGGCCAGACCCGAGATCGAAAAGGGGCTGCCGCTTGCGGGATCGCCGGCCCCTGCGCCGGGCGAGTTGATCGACCTTCCGTCCCCCGTATAGGGGAAGGTGCCGGCCGCCTCCGGGGGCGGCTCGACGACCTCGATGACCGGGATCCCGTACTTGTGGGCGAAGGCGTAGTCCCGGTCGTCGTGGGCGGGGACGGCCATGATCGCTCCGGTGCCGTAGTCCATGCTCACATAGTCGGCGGTGAAGACCGGGATGCGCTGCCCGTCCATGGGACGGCGCGCGAAGATCCCCGTGAAGACCCCGCTCTTCTCCTGGTCCTGCCCGGCCGCCGAGAAGGCGGATTGAGCCGCCTGGGCCGCGTAGCGGGACACGGCTTCCTTGGGCGAGGAGGCTCCCGGCTCCCCCCTCCAGGCGCCAGGCGTGTCCTCCGGCCAGGCCTCCGGAATCTGGTCGCCCTCCGACAACAGGGGATGCTGGGGCGCCACGACCATGAAGGTGGCTCCGAAGAGGGTATCGGGGCGGGTGGTGAAGACCTCCAGGCTGGAGCGGGCGCGGCCCGAGGCGTCGAGCACGTCGAAGCGGACCTCGGCGCCCTCGCTGCGGCCGATCCAGTTGCGCTGCATCTGCTTGATCGACTCCGGCCAGTCGAGGGCAAAGGTGCCGCCGCGGCCGTCGGGCAGGGCCCCCGCATCGAGGTCCTCCAGGAGCCGCTCGGCGAAGGCGGTGATGCGCAGCATCCACTGCTTCAGCGGCCGCCTGTACACCGGGTGGTCGCCGATCTCGCTGCAACCCTCGGCGGTGACCTCCTCGTTGGCCAGGACCGTGCCGAGGCCGGGACACCAGTTGACGGTGACCTCCTTCTGGTAGGCCATGCGGTAGTTGTTCAGGACCGCCTGGCGCTGCGCCTCGGACAGCTCCTGCCACCCGGCCTCCACGGCGCCCCCGGGGCGTCCCTGCAGGGACCGCCGGTCCTGGTCCGTGATCCGCCGCTCTCCCCTCTCGAAGGAATCCACGAGCTCGGAGATCGGGCGGGTCCGCCCGCGGACGGACCGCCCCGAGTCGTCGCGCCACGCCAGCTCCGGGTCGTACCAGCTGTCGAAGAGCTGCAGGAAGATCCATTGGGTCCAGCGGTAGTAGTCCTCGTGGGAGGTGGAGATCTCCCGGTCCCAGTCGTAGCCGAGGCCCAGGTACTGCAGCTGGGCGCGGATGCGGTCGACGCACTGATCGGTGGAGACGGCGGGATGGACATTGTGCTCGATGGCATACTGCTCGGCGGGTAGGCCGAAACTGTCGAACCCCATGGGATGCAGGACGTTGTATCCCGCCATGCGTTTGAAGCGGCTGTAGATGTCGGAGGCGATGTAGCCCTTCGGGTGGCCGATGTGCAGGCCCTCACCGCTGGGGTAGGGGAACATGTCGAGGATGTAGCACCGCGGCTGCTCCGGGTCGTAGCCCTCCTCTCCCGGGCCGGCGGTGCGGTACGTGCCCTCGGCGATCCAGTGCTCGCGCCAGCGCTTCTCGATGCGCTGGAAGTCGTAGGATCCCGCCGAGCCGGGGTGGTCAGCCGTCTTTGCCATCGATCAGGGGTACAGCCTCTGCAGGGTTCTGGGAAAGGGAATCGTC
The DNA here is from genome assembly GCA_022827165.1 of Candidatus Latescibacterota bacterium. Next base: position 13,767 of record JAJDTN010000250.1, on the reverse strand, counting down.
TCGCGCACGTGCCGGGTGCCGCACAGCCACGCCACGACGCGCTCGATGCCCATGCCGAAGCCGGCATGGGGCACGGAGCCGTAGCGCCTCAGGTCGAGGTACCAGGCGAAGGCCTCGGCTGGGAGCCCGTGTTCGGCGATGCGGGTTTCGAGGACCCGCAGGTCGTCCTCCCGCTGGCCGCCGCCGATGATCTCACCGTAGCCCTCGGGAGCGATCATGTCCACGCACAGGGCGAGGCGCCGGTCCTCGGGATCGGACTTCATGTAGAAGGCCTTCACCTGCGCCGGATAGCGATGGACGAGGACGGGCCGATCGAAGCGCTTCGACAGCAGGGTCTCGTCGTCGCCGCCGAGATCGCTTCCCCAAGGCAGATCGCTTCCTTCCTCGCGCAGGATCTCGATCGCCTCCCCGTAGGAGATCCGCGGGAAAGGCTGTCCCTCGGCGGTCCGTTCCAGGGGCGCCGGGTCGCGTTCCAACGCCTCGAGGTCGTGCCGGCACTCGGCGAGGACCCTTCGCACCACGTGCGTCACCAACCCCTCGGCGACCTCCATGTTGCCCGCCAGATCGCAGTAGGCCATCTCGGGTTCGATCATCCAGAACTCGGTGAGGTGGCGCCGCGTCTTCGACTTCTCGGCGCGGAAGGTGGGGCCGAAGCAGTATACCTTGCCGAAGGCCATGGCCGCAGCCTCCATGTAGAGCTGGCCGCTCTGGGTGAGGTAGGCCGTCTCGCCGAAGTAGTCGGTCTCGAAGAGGGTGGTCGTTCCCTCACAGGCGGCGGGGGTGAGGACCGGGGCGTCGATGAGGAGGAAGCCCTCGCGCCGCATGTACTCCCTGCAGGCGTCGATGACCACGGCGCGCACCCGCAGCACGGCGTTGGGACGCACCGAGCGCAGCCACAGGTGGCGATGCTCCAGCAGAAAAGCGACGCCGTGCTCCTTGGGCGAGATGGGGTACTCTTCGGACCGATGGACCACCTCCAGGTCCTCCACCCCCACCTCGTAACCGAGGGGCGAACGCGGGTCGGCGCGCACCCGGCCCCGTACGACCACCGCCGTCTCCTGGGGCAGTTGATGGCACCCTGTGAAGACCTCCGGCGCCACCTCTCCCTGGAAGATGACACACTGGACGATGCCGGAGCCGTCGCGCACCTGCAGGAAGTGAAGCTTGCCGCTGGAGCGGCTGTTGTAGATCCAGCCGGAGAGCTGCACGCGTTCCCCTTCCCTCTCCGCGATCTCGGCGACCCGGCAGATGGTCACGTCCGGCTGTGCTGAACGGTCGTCACCCACGATCGTCCACTCCTTCAACAGAAAGACTACCGATGCCGAGGGCCTGCCGCGAGCTTCGGTAGTCTTCTTTCCGCGCCTGTCGCGCCGCCTCTTCCGAAGGTCAGCTCCTCGGCAGCATCGCCTTGCGGCTGAGCCGGATCTTGCCGGCGTTGTCGATGTCGAGAACCTTCACCGCCACCTGGTCTCCCTCGGCGACGACGTCCTCCACCGTGTCGACGCGGCGGTGGTCGAGCTCGGAGATATGGAGCAACCCCTCCTTGCCGGGAAGGATCTCGACGAAGGCGCCGAAGGGCATGATCCGCTTCACCGTGCCCTCGTACTCGGCGCCGATCTCGGCCTCCGCCGTGACCGCCTCGATCATCCCCCGCGCCTGGTCCGCGGCCTCCGCCTCGACGGCGGAGATGGTGATCGTGCCGTCGTCCTCGACACTGACGCTGGCGCCGCTCTTCTCGATCTCGCGGATCGTCCGGCCCCCCGGGCCGATGACGGCGCCGATCTTCTCCTGGTCGATCTTGAGGAACTCGATACGCGGCGCGTGGCGGGACAGCTCGGCCCGATGGGTGTCGATGCAGGCGTTCATGACATCGAGGATGTGCATGCGCCCCGCGCGGGCCCGCTCGAGGGCTTCCTCCAGAATCTCGAGGCGGATGCCGGCGATCTTGTTCTCCATCTGCACCGCCGTGATCCCCTCCTCGGTGCCCGCCACCTTCAGATCCATGTCGCCGAGAAAGTCCTCGTCGCCGAGGATGTCGGTGAGGATGGCGTACTCCTCCCCCTCGCTGATGAGACCGACGCCGGAAGCGGTGACGGCGGACTTGATCGGGATGCCGGCGTCCATGAGGGCCAGGGAGCTGCCGCACACGGTGGCCATCGACGTGGATCCATTGGATGACTGGATGTCGGAGACCAGCCGGACGGTGTACGGGAAGGACTCCACCACCGGGACCACGGGCTCCAGGGCCCGCTCGGCCAGGTGGCCGTGCCCGATCTCCCGCCGCCCGGGACCCCTGGGAAAGGAGACCTCGTCGGTGCTGTAGGAGGGGAAGTTGTAGTCGAGGTAATAGGACTTGAAGGCCTTGCCCCGCAGGTCCTCGATCATCCTCTCGTCGAACTTGTTCCCCAAGGTCGAGGTGCACAGGGCCTGGGTCTGGCCCCGGGTGAACAGGGCCGAGCCGTGCGCCCGGGGCAGGACTCCGACCTCGCAGGTCACCTCCCGGACCTCGTCGAGCTTGCGGCCGTCGATGCGGCGCTGCTCGCTCAGCACCATTCTACGCATGTCCGCCTTGGTCATGTCGTAGAGCAATTCGCCGATGGCCTTGCCCGAGTCGGGGAAACGTTCCTCCAACTCGGCGGCGACCTCGGCTTCCATCTGCTCGATCAGGGTGCCGCGCTCGTCGCGGTCTCCGCAGCGGTTCGCCTCGGAGATCCGCTGCGCGGCGGCTGCCTCCACCGCCTTCACCAACTCGGCGTCGATGACCGGCGGCGAGTACTCCATCTTCTGGCGCCCCGCCTTCTCGGCGAGGTCCTCCTGGAGATCGAGGATCTCCTGGATGTGCTCATGAGCGAACTCGAGGGCCTCCAGGAGGGCGGCTTCCGAGATCTCCTCGGCGCCTCCTTCGACGGACCCGATGCTGTCCCGGTCACCCGAGATGATGAGGTCCATGTCGCTCTCTTCGAGTTGCGAGAGGGTGGGGTTGACGATCAGATCGCCGTCGACGCGCCCGACTCGGAGAGCGGCGATGGGCCCCTCGAAGGGGAGGTCGGAGAGGCAAAGGGCCGCCGAGGCCCCGACCATCCCGATGATGTCAGCGTCGTTCTCGCCGTCGGCAGAGAGGACTGAGACGAAGACCTGGATCTCGTGGGGGAACTTCTTGGGGAACAGGGGGCGGATCATGTGGTCGATCATCCGCGCGCTCAGGGTTTCCTTCTCCCCCATGCGGCCTTCCCGTTTGAAGAAGTTCCCGGGAATGTGGCCGGCGGCGTACGCCTTCTCGCGGTACTCCACGGTCAGGGGCAGAAAACCCCTGTCCTCGGCGCGATGGGACCTGCATGCGGTGACCAGCACGATGGTGTCCGCGTACCGGACCCACACGGCTCCGTTGGCTCTCGCGGCGACTTTGCCGCTCTCCAGGGAGAGCGTGCGTCCTCCCCAGTCCATCTCGACTTTGTGTGTCATCTCTCTCGGTGCTTTCCTGTGTGGCGTTCTTGGGTGGGACCCGCCATCCCTGGCAGAAGGAGGGTGACGGATCGTTCGTGTCCGGACCTGGCTTCGGCGCCAGGGACTTCAGCGCCGCAGATCGAGGTTCCTGATCAGTGTCGCGTAAGCCTCGGGCGACTTCCCCTGCAGGTACTGCTGCAAGCGGCGCCGCCGCCCGATGAGCTTCAGCAAGCCGCGCCGGGTGGCGAAGTCGCGGCCGTGCACCCGAAGGTGCTCGGTGAGATTGCGGATGCGCTCGGAGAGGATGGCGATCTGCACCGCCGCCGACCCCGTGTCGGCCTCTTTCTCTCCGAACTTCACAACCAGCTCTTTCCTGCGTTCAGCGGTGATCGACAACGTCCTTGCCTCCGATGTTGTTGTGTGAGCCCTCCCTCATCGGGAACGGGCCTGCTGGATATCTCCGGCGATCTGGCGCCGCAGTTCCTCGACCGTGTCGAAGCGCCTTTCGCCCCGAAGACGGCGTTCGAGGGTGACGCGCAGCCGCTCATCGTACAGGTCTCCCTCGAAGTCCAGTAGATGCACCTCCACCGCGACCTCCTGTCCATCGAAGGTCGGGCGTGTGCCGATGTTGGCGACGGCTGCGAACTCGACTCCGGCCCGATGGACCCGGGCCGCGAAGACGCCTTGCGGCGGCTCCGTACCGGCCGCAACCCGCAGGTTGGCGGTAGGAAACCCGAGCCGCCGGCCCCGGCCCTCGCCCCGGACGACGGTGCCCTCCAGGGTCATCTCCGAAGGGCCCTGGCCGCCGGCGCCCTGCCGCGGCGCCCTCGGAGGCCCGCTCATGGCAGGGCGGGCCACTCGGCCACCACTCTGAGGGGGCGCAGTCGGCCCTCCTCGTCGACTTGTCCCACGCCGAGAAAACCGGCCTCGTGAAAGACCGCCTTCTCTCCGGGGCACGCCTCTACCGGTACGGGCTGCCCATGGAAGAAGGAATCGGCCCTTCCCCCGTCGATCTCGACGAAGCCGAGGATTCCGCACAAGGCCCTGCGTGCGTCCAGAAACATGCCCGGCGCGGCCGGCCGCTCCAGGGCCGCCCATTCGACGGCATCGCGAATCGTCAGCGCACCCACGCGCAGGCGCCTCAGCTGTTCCACCAGGCCGCCACAGCCGAGGGCCCGGCCCAGGTCCCGCGCCAGGGAGCGGATGTAGGTGCCCTGGCCGCACTGTACCCGCACGCGCAACCGGGGCGGCTCGTAGCCGGTGATCTCGAACCGGTCGATGCGGACCGGCCGCGCCACCAGCCCCGTGGCCTCTCCGCGCCGGGCCCGGTGGTAGCTGCGGACGCCGCGGACACGAACCGCCGAGTGCTCGGGCGGCACCTGATCGATGACTCCGAGGAAGCGCTTCAGGACGGTTTCGATCCCGCTCCGCGGCATCGGTTTCGCGCCAGGCGTTTCGGTGATCTCGCCGAGGGCGTCGTCGGTATCGCTCGTCGCCCCGAGGCGGAAGCAGGCCTCGTATTCCTTGTCGCCGCCGGTCAGCCAGCGGCTGAACCGGGTCATGGGGCCCACGCAGAGGACGAGAACGCCCGTGGCCAGGGGATCGAGGGTGCCGCAGTGTCCGACTCGTCGGATCCCGAGGACCCGGCGAGTCCTGGCCACGACATCGTGCGACGTCGGCCCGGTGGGCTTGTCGACGACGAGGACGCCCCCGGTCCCCTCCACGGTCATCCACGAGGCGGCGGAGCCTCCGCCGTGCGGCCCCCGGTGCCGGGCAGCCCGTCGATGATGGCGTTGACCCGGGCCGCGCGCTCCGAGGTGTGGTCGTAGCGGACAGCGAGCTCGGGCACGTGCCGGATCGTCAACCGCCGGGCCAACTCGCGGCGGATGTACCCGAGGGCGCTCTCCAGCGCGGCCATTGCATGCTCCTGCTCTCTTGCGTCGCCGAGGACGCTGACGAAGAGAGTGGCGTGGCTCAGGTCGTCGCTGGGGATCTCCACGTCCATGACGGTCACGAACCCGAGGCGCGGGTCCCGCAGCCGCTGCACGATCTCGCCCAGTTCCCGCAGCAACTGCAGGCGCACGCGCTGCACGCGGTGGGTGCCTGCCAAGGTCAGCGCTCCTCGATGGTGTAGTCGATGATCTGCACCCGACCGTCGGATTCGATGAAATTCACCGCTTTGGCCAGAACCTCGTCGGCCTGCCTTCCGGAGTTGCTCACCACGGCCATGCCGAGGGTGCTGCGCTGCCACAGATCGGCGTGATCGATCTCCGCCACGGAGAGGTGAAACCGGTTGTGCAGGCGTTCCTTGATGCTGTTGAGCACCTGGCGCTTCTGCTTGAGGGAGTGGGCGTCGGGCAGATACAACTGCACCTCGCTGACCAGAACGACCACGGCACCCGAGGGACAACTCTACAGGGTCCGCACGGTTTCGACGACGTCCACCGCCTCGATCAGGTCTCCCTCGCGGACATCGTTGTGTCCCTCCAGGGCGATCCCGCACTCGAAACCTTCGAGCACTTCGCGCACGTCGTCCTTGAACCGCCGCAGCGAGGCGATGCGGCCTTCCCAGACGATCTCTTCCTCGCGGCGCAGCCGGACCGAGTTGCTGCGGGCGATCCGGCCGTCCTGCACGTAGCACCCGGCGATGTTGCCGGCCCGGGAGGAGGAGAACAGCTGGCGCACCTCGACGGTGCCGATGATGCGCTCCTCGAGGCTCGGGGCGAGGAGGCCGCCAAGGGCGGCCCTCAACTCCTCCACGACCTCGTAGATCACGCTGTACTCGCGGATCTCGACGCCGTTCTCCTCGGCCATGGCCGCCGCGGAACTCTCGATGGTCACATGAAAAGCGATGATCACCGCCCCCGAGGCCGAGGCCAGCATCACGTCGTTGTCCGATACGGGACCGACGGCAGCGTGGATGACGGCGATGCGCACCTCCTCGTGGGTGATGCCGCCCAGCTCCTGGGTGATCGCCTCCACCGAACCGTCCACGTCGCCCTTGACCACGACGTTGAGGTCCTTGATGCGGCCTTCCTGGATCTGGTGCTGCAGGTCGCCGAGGGTCAGGCTCCTCCTGCGGGCGTCCTGCTCCCGCTTGATCTGCTGGCGCCTGGTGACGATGGCCTTGGCATCGCGCTCCGAGGGGACGACGGTGAATACCTCGCCCGCCTGGGGGACACCGCCCAGCCCCAGGACCTGGACCGGTTGCCCGGGGCCGGCTGACTTGAGGCGGGCATTCTGCTCGTCCATCAGGGCCCGCACGCGGCCCCCGTACATGCCGGTGACAAAGGGATCGCCCTGGCTCAGGGTGCCATCCTCGACGAGAACGGTGGCCACGGCGCCTCGTCCCCGGTCGAGCTGACCCTCCACGACCGTGCCCCGCGCCCGTTTCTCCGGGAAGGCCTTCAACTCGAGAACGTCGGCCTCGAGCAGAACCGCTTCGAGGAGTTGTTCGATCCCCGCGCCGGTGGTGGCCGAGATCTCGGCGCAGGAGACCTGCCCCCCCCAACCTTCGACGAGGACGTTGTGCTCGGCCAGTTCGCGCCTGATGCGTTCCGGGTCGGCGGTGGGCAGATCGATCTTGTTGATGGCCACGACGATCGGCACCTGGGCCGCCCGGGCATGGTCGATGGCCTCGATCGTCTGGGGCATGACACTGTCGTCGGCGGCGACGATGAGGATGACGAGGTCGGTGATGCGGGCCCCGCGGGCCCGCATGGCGGTGAAGGCGGCGTGGCCGGGCGTATCGAGGAAGGTGATGGACCGTCCCTCGGAGACCCGGACGGAGTAGGCGCCGATGTGCTGTGTGATTCCCCCGGACTCGCCCTTGACGACGTTGGTCTTGCGCAGGTAGTCGAGCAAGGACGTCTTGCCGTGGTCCACGTGTCCCATGACGGTGACCACGGGCGGCCGAGGAGCGGGATCTCCCACGTCTCCTTCGTCGGCCAGGTCATCGTCCCCGAAGTCCTCCGCTTCTTCTTCCTCGGCGGCCTCCAGACGCTTGATCTCGTACCCGAACTCGTCGGCCACGGTCACCATGGTATCCATGTCGAGACGCTGGTTGATCGTCACCACCACGCCCAGATGCAGGCAGACGGCAATCACCTCCGCCGGCCGGACGTGCAGGGCCTCTGCCAACTCACCGACGGTGGCGAACTCGTTGATGTGGAGGACCTGGGTCTCCGGAGACTCGTCCTCCTCCCCCCCCTCGTCGCGCGAGCGGTCGTAGCGCCGGCGCGTGCGTCCTTCGCTGATCTGGCTCAGGGTCTTGCGGACGCTCTCCTGGACCGCTTGCGAATCGACCTGCTTGCGGCGCCTCTGGCGGCCTCCGCCGGACCGCCAGCGACCGCTGACGTCGGAACTGGCGGGAGCCTTCTCCGCCGGCCGGTCCGCGGTGTGGGTCTCGCGCAGCTCGTTGAGCATCTCCTCGTCGACCTTGCCCCCCCGCCGCTTGCGGCGACGGCCCTCGTCGGGGCGCTCGGGCGCCGGGGCGGGCATCCCGGGGCGCGGGGCCGGGTCGGGTCGGCGTCCGGTGGCGCGGCCGTCCCGCGGCTTGCTCTCCTCCTTGGAATCCGTGGGCTGGCGCGCGGCTCGAGCCTCGGCCTTGCGCTGGGTCTCCTTGACCTTCTGCCGCTGCACCTCCTCGATCGAGGACTGCTTCTCCTCGTCGATCTTCCTGGTGATCGCCTCCAGCATCTCGGGAGTCACCACACTCATGTGGCTCTTCACCTCCTGCCCCATCCCTTTCAGCATTGAGATGAGGGCATCGCTGGAGAGCTTCTTCTCCTTCGCTACCTGATATACCCGGCGTTTTTCCAAAGGAGCTCCTCGATCCGCTTACCCGGTCAACTGGTTTCGAAGGGACCGCGCGTGCTGGGGGCCTCGGCCTCCCCGGGGGCTGCGCTCACAGCTTCGCTCCCGCCTCCCTCTTCGTCCTCGCCGCCCGAATCCTCCACGGGCGAACCATCGTCTTCGGCCTCCTCCTCCCCACGGGCCCGGGCCAACTGGGCCGCCCGAGCCTCGGCGGCGGCCCTCTCGGCGGCCTCCAGCTCCTCGAGGGTGGCCGGCCTGAGCTCCTCGCCGGAGACCTCCGCCTGCTCGGTATAGGCGACCGCCAGCCCCTTCAAGCGGGCCGCTTCCCCCTCTCCCTCCAGGCCGGGGACAGTGCGCAGCATGTCGACCTCGGCCTGGGCGATGCCCCGGATGGAGATGAAGCCCGATGTCGCCAGACTGAGGGAGATGAGCTCACTGACGCCTTCCAGGCGTCGCAACTCCACTTTGCTCTCCTCCAACCTGCGGAGGCGCCGCTGATACTCCTCGTCTGTGATGATGTCCAGGCCCCAGCCCGTGAGTTGAACGGCGAGCCGGGAGTTCTGTCCGGACTTGCCGATGGCGAGGGAGAGCTGCTCTTCCTCGACGATCACCTGGGCATGGTGGCGGCGGCCGTCGGTGATGACCCGCGACACCGTGGCCGGCCCCAGGGCCCGGGAGATGAAGATGTCGGCCTCGTCGATCCAGGGGACGATGTCGATCCGCTCTCCGGAGAGCTCGCGGACGATCGCCTGTACCCTCGAACCCTTGACGCCGACGCAGGCACCGACCGGATCGACCCGCTCGTCGTTGGAGCTCACCGCGATCTTGGCCCGCTCCCCCGGCTCCCGGGCCACGGCGTGGATGGTCACGATCCCTTCCGCGATCTCCGGGACCTCGAGGGAGAACAGCTTGCGCAGGAACTCGGGATGGGTCCGGGAGAGCAGTACCTGTGGGCCCCGGCTCGACTTGAGGATCTCGAAGATGTAGCCGCGCACCGTGTCGCCCTGGCGATAGCGCTCGCGGCGGATCTGCTCCTTGAGGGGGACGGCGGCTTCGGCGCGTCCGAGATTCATGATGATGTCGCCGTGGCTGATCTGCTGTACCGTGCCGGACTCGATCTTGCCGATGCGGCTGGCGAACTCCTCGTAGATGTGCTCGCGCTCGGCCTCGCGCACGCGCTGGATCAGGATCTGCTTGGCCGTCTGGATGGCGTTGCGGCCGAAGTCGGCGAGGTTCAACTCTTGGAAGACCACCGAGCCGATCTGGGCCTGGTGATCGATATGGCGGGCCTCCTCGATCTCGATCTCGAGCTCGGGGACGCTCACCTCCTCCACGACGGTCTTGCGGGCCACCACCCGCATGCGGCCACTCGCCGGATCGGTCTGGACCTCGAAGTTGTCGACGTTGCCGTAGCGCCTCTTGGCAGCCGAGACGAGGGCGTCGGCCAGGGTCTGGATGACCATCTCGCGATCCACGTTCTTCTCGCGCGCGATCTGGCCCAAGGCTTCGATGATGTTGAACTCAGCGTTCATCCCGCTCCGTTCAGAATTCCACTTCGATGGTGGCCCGGGCGATGTCGCCGCGGGCGACGCTCCGGGGGCCGGCCTTGCGCTCGAGCTCGATCGAGGTCTCCGTGAACCCGGTGAGACGGCCGAATTCGGTACGACCGTCGCAGGTGACGACCTTGAGCCTGCGGCGGTGGGCGCGCCGAAAGTCGGCGTCGGTCCGCAGCGGCCGCTCGAGGCCGGGTGAAGTCACCTCGAGCCGGTAGCGCCCGGGAAGGGGATCCTCGATATCGAGGACATCCGAAAGCTCCCGGGAGATGGCCTCACACAGATCCACGGTGATGCCCGCGTCGCGGTAGACCGCCAGGCGAACGCTGAAGCTGCCCGACCCGGAGACCTCGACATCGACGAGCTCGGCGCCGTGGTCGGCCACGACGGGCTCCGCGATCTCGAACAACAGAGGGCGCAGGGCCTCCGGCTGCGCAGATCGGCCCGCCCGGTCGTCGCTTGCCTCTGCTTCGGCCATGGCCCTTGGCTCTCCCGGGTCACCAGCAGGCACGCCGAGCCTGCCGAAGTTCCAAAAAATACAGACAATTATGGCGTTGAGCAAGGTTGAGGGTACCGAGGCCGGCACCCTTGCAGCTATTCCAGCAACCGCGCGATCCGGCGAAGCTCCTCGAGGATCCCCCCGGGCAGGTCGCCGGACCGCGCCTCGTCGCTTCCGGGGCCCGATTGCGGAGCCGGCGGCCGGGTCTCCCCGCCCCCCTCGGGAAGCCGGCTGCCGCGCGACTCCGCCGGGAAGCCGTCGGCCGCCTGCTGAACCAACTCCGGCTCGTTGCGCAGCTTCCGGCGCGCGCCTGCGGTGGAGTAGCGCTCCTCGTGAAGGAGCCGCTTGATGAGCAGGATGATGCCGATGTCGCGGGGACGGTAGGCCCGGTTCTTGCCGCGGACCCGCCTGGGGCGCAGGGAGGGGAACTCCTTCTCCCAGGACCTCAGGGTGTATGGCGGCAGACCGGTCAGTTCCGATACCTCTCCGATGCTGTAGTACAACTTGCCGATCCCCGGCTTGAGCTCACTCATCCCGACCTCTTCCCCGTTCGCTCCGGAGTCCTGTCCGGGCGCCTGTTTCGCCAGTGGATGCGGACCGGCGTCCCAACCAGATCGATGCTCTCTCGCAGGTTGTTCTCCACGAAGCGGCGATAGGACGGGCTGATCCGGTCCGGGTGATTGCAGAACAGGACGAAAGAGGGCGGCTCAATCCCGGTCTGGGCGGCGTAGAGGATCCGTACCTCCCCACCGCCGCCCGGGGCCAGCCTCCGGGTGACCTCCCCCAGCCACCGGTTCAGCCTGGGGGTGGGAACCCGGGCGCGGGCGCGGCCGGCCACTGCGGCCGAGGTGTCGAGACAGGCCGCCGCTCGGCGGCCCGTCATCGCCGACAGGGTGAGGATCGGATAGTGCTGGAGAAAGGGATGCCGTCGTCTCATCCCGTCGCGATAGGCGTCGATGTCGGCCCTTGCGGACCCGGCCACCAGATCCCACTTGTTCACCGCCACCACCATGCCTCGTCCGAGTTCCATGACCCGGCTCATGAGCCGGGCGTCCTGTGCGGTGGTTCCCTCGGCGGCGTCCAGGAGGACGACGACCACGTCCGACCTCTCGAGGCTGTGGGAAGCCCGGAGGGTGCTGAAGTACTCGACCGGATCCTGAACCCGCGCGCGCCTGCGGATCCCGGCGGTATCGACGAGGACGAAGCGCCGGCCGCCGCGGAGAATGGTGACGTCGGTGGAGTCGCGCGTCGTTCCGGGTTCGGCGTGGACGATGGAGATCCGCTCTCCGCAAAGCCGGTTGATCAGCGTCGACTTGCCCACATTCGGCCGTCCCGCCAGGACCACGCGGACCTCCTCGGGCGGGCGATCCGGCTCCGGGGACGCTGGATCGTCGAAGCCGGAGACGATCGCCTGGAGCAGGTCGCCCGACCGGCGGCCGGTTGCACCCGACACGGGATGGGGATCGCCCAGTCCGAGTCCGAAGAACTCCCCCATGTCGTAACGGCACGGATCGGGGTGATCGACCTTGTTGACCACCAGCAGGCACCGCACATCTCTCCGCCGCAGGAGATCGGCCACATCCCGGTCGGCAGCCGAGACCCCCTCCGTGGCGTCGCAGACAAGGAGGACGAGGTCGGACTCCTCCAGGGCCTTTTCCGCCTGTTGCCGCACCTGGCCTTCGAGGCCGCCGGCGCGGGGGACGTAGCCGCCGGTGTCCACGAGAGTGAATCGGTGTCCGCCCCACTCCGCGGTGCCGCGGATCCGGTCGCGGGTGACGCCGGGACGATCGTCGGTGATGGCCCGCCGGGTGCCGGTGAGACGGTTGAAGAGGGTGGACTTGCCGACATTCGGCCGGCCCACGATGGCGACGACGGGACCTTCCGGCGCCACGGGAAGGCCGGTGGGGGTGGATCCCGAGGTCGTCACCGGTTCCGCCCGACGTAGAACCCGAGTTCCGAGAGCTGGCGGCCTCGGCCGTGGGCCACGCTCTCCCGGTCGATGCAGCGCAGCAAGGTCGCCGCCAGATCGTACTCCCCGACCGTCACGGGAATACCCGTGGCCGCCTCGATCCGGGGTACGGTCATGTCGTCGAGGGTCATGCCCTCGCCGTTGACGGTGTTGGGGGGCAGGACGACGAGATCCCAGGGCCCCCCGCGCACGGCGCCGATGATATCCTGCCCCGTGAGGAGCCCGGAGACGGTGATGCCGGTCCCGAAGAAGTCGTTGTCCACCACCACCACATCGGCCCGGAGGCCTGCGGTCTCGATGCCCTCCACCATGGGGGTCAGGAACGGGCCTGCCAGCCGGCCCGTGACCAGGGCGAGGTGCAGCGGCCTGTGGAGATCCTTCGGCAGATCCGTCCGTCCCCGCTCCCAGCGGTCGAGGAAGGTCCGCACCATTCCGATGCCGTTCTCGATCTGGGGAAAGGCATCGTAGTAGGAGGCCGCCGGCGGCAGCCGCCCGACCATCAGGAACAACTCGTCTCCGGGATAGACGAAGCGCTCGCCCAGATCCCGGGCACAGCGCACCCCCCATCGGTCGGCATGCGCCAGGTAGCTCTCGGCCGTGGCTGGCGTCACGGGCCGCAGCTCCGGCAGGTGCTGCCGGAAACGCGTCAGTCCGACAGGGACAAGCGCCACGGAGCGGACCGAAGGGTAGAAGCCCTCGAGGTCCCGCAATGTGTGCTCCAGGTGGTCGCCGTCGTTCCAGCCGGGGCAGAGGACGATCTGGGTGTGCATCTCGATCCCTGAGCGAGCCAGGAACCCGATCCGCTCGAGGATGGGCACGGTGCCCCCCTTGCGGCCGAGCAGTTGCTGCCTCAGGGCCGGGTCGGTGGCGTGAACCGAGATGTACTGGGGCGTCAGGCCCTGATCCACGATCCGCCTGAGGTCGCGCTCCTTGACGTTGGTCAGGGTCACGTAGGATCCGTGGAGGAAGGAGAGCCGGTAGTCGTCGTCTTCGAAGTAGAGGGACCGCCGCATGCCCCCCGGCATCTGGTGGAGGAAGCAGAACACGCACTTGTTGTTGCATCGCCGGAGGCGCATCTCTTCGAAGTCGAAGCCCAGGGACTCTCCGTCCCGGCGCTCCACCTCCACCTCGTACAGCTCGCCCTCCCGCTCGACCTCGAACAGCAGCCGCGGCTCGGAGCTGGCCACCTGGAAGTCGATCAGGTCCCCTACCGGCTCACCGTTGACACGGGCGATCCGGTCTCCTGCCGCGAACCCCGCACGCTCGGCCAGGGAACCGGATGCCACCCCGCTCACCGGGATCATTCAACCCTCCGATGCCCACGGAAAGGCCCTTGAGACTCTCGTTCAGGCGGGAAGACGTTCGGGAGCAGGTTCTTGTATCCGGGAGGCCGCTGTGGGCCGTTCACGGGATCTGCCGGAAGGATGGAGAGGAATTGGAGCGGGAGACGGGAGTCGAACCCGCGACATCAAGCTTGGGAAGCTTGC
>JAJDTN010000389.1 GCA_022827165.1 Candidatus Latescibacterota bacterium | reverse complement strand
CAGGTGGAGGGCACCGGCCCCGGCGTCTCCAACCATCACCAGGTGGCCGGGTACCACCTCTTCGTGGGCGGCAAGTGGGCGCCGCGGCGGCTGGAGGCCCAGCGCGACCCGGAGACCCTCGACCCGAGCGCCCTGCAGGGGGTGCGCGAGTTCGATCCCGTGACCCTGGAAGAGGCCCGCGGCTGGATGGGACTGCCCGCCTCGAAGCGGATGCCGAAGGAGGCGGCCCTCACCATCCAGCCGTTGGCCAGGGGCCGCGAGGAGATGAACCGCGGCCGGGAGGGCACGCCGATGCAGCTGCACGCCCTGATCTACGCCAGCGGCCGTGGCGGCTACGACCGGGTGCGCATCTGCCGCTCGAAGAACGCGGGCCGGCCTCTGGCCGACCTCGGCGTGGGGGAGTGGAGCGACTGGTGGCTGGACCGCTTCGAGATCGACGGCCGCAAGGTGCGCGGATACGTGCGCGCCAAGCTGATCACCCTGTCGGCGCGGGCCGACGCCTTCGAGCTCTTCATCCCCCAGATCTGGCCGCCCGACGGCTATACCAAGCCCGCCTCCGTGGCCCGCGAGATCGACCGCCACGTGGGCAACTTCCTGCAGAACCCGGCCCGCGACGCCCTCGGCCTGATCGACGACGACACCTACTTCGAGCTGCTGGAGTTCCACCACGAGCGCCTCGCCGACGTGGCCGAGTACCTCGCCGGCTCCCGGGACTGGGACCTGCTGATGACGGAGACCCACGCCTCCGACTACACCAGCCACTTCTTCCTGCGCGCCGCCGATCCCCACTCCGGGGCGCCGCCGTCGGTGCAGCGGCGCTGCCGCGAGGGGGTGGAGCGCACCTACGCCTCCATCGACCGCTGGATCGGCCGCCTGCGCCGGCTCGCCGGCGACGACACCGCCTTCTTCGTGGTCTCCGACCACGGCGGCACCTCGCAGCAGCACACGGTCGTCAACGTGGCGGCGGTACTGGAGCAGGCTGGGTTCCTGAAGTACGAGGGCCGCGGCCGCAACCGGCGCGTCGACTGGACGCGCACCCGGGCGGCCGACGTGGGCCTCGTGCACATCTTCGTGAACCTCAAGGGGCGGGAGCCCGGCGGCATCGTCGATCCCGGGGACTACGACGCCACCTGCCGGGAGATCATCCAGGCTCTCCACGACTACCAGGACCCGGAGACGGGGCGGCGGCCTTTCGCCCTCGCCCTGACCCGGGAGGACGCGGAGATGGTGAACCTGTGGTCGGACCGCGTGGGCGACGTGGTCTACGCCCTGCGCCCGGAGTTCGACGGCGCCCACGGCAAGCAGCTGCCCTCCGTCGCCTTCGGCATGGCCGGCCAGCACTCGACCTTCATCGCCGCCGGCGCCGGCGTGCGCCGGGGGGGCCGGCTCGACCGCCAGGTGCGCGTCATCGACGTGGCCCCCACGATCTGCTACCTCACGGGGGCGCCCATGCCGCGCGATGTCGAGGGCGGGGTGATCTACGAGGCGGTGCGGGACGTGGATTTGCACCGGGTGGGGTGAGCAGCGGGCGGCTGCCGTTCAGTCAGGGCGTCCTCGTGTGGGCGGGGTTGACGGTGCTTGTGCAGCCCGTACTCTCTCCCAAGTTGGATTCGGAGGAGTAGCCACGCTCCATCGGGTTGAAAGGTTGGGATGGAGATTCTGCACGCTCCATCGGGTTCAAGTGTGGGATGGAGTCTTGCAGGCTGCCCTCCTTGGGGGCAGGAGGTGACAGCCTCCTCGCCCCCGCTATAAGCGGCAGATGCCCCCGACCCTGATCACCGGGCCGGGGGCATCGCTTTGTACGGAGAGAACCGAACCTACCGAGGATGATCGCAGGGTCAAGAGTCAGGAAGGCGCTGGACCCCCCTACCCCTGCAAACGCATCAGCCCTCCAGCGGCGGCACGCCGTGGGCCGCCGCGAAGCGCGGGTTCCACGCCACGGCCCCGGACATGACATCCTGCAAAGCCAACCGCTCCCCGTCGCGCTCGGCCGAGGCGTTGGCGCCGAGAACGGCGGCGAGGCTGTTCAGGCTCGGCCCGTAGGGGCTGAGCGTCGCCGACGGGTCGGCGGCCTTCACCGCGCCGACAAAAGCCTCCGCCTGCAGCGCGAAGGACGCCCGCCCTTCGGCCTTCTCCTCCCACACCGTTTCGCCGTTCTCCACCACCTTCGCCGCCGACCACTCGATCAGGGCGTCGTCGCAGACGATCAGCACCTCGCGCCGGCCCGCCTGCACGTTGGTGAGCACCCGCGAGGTGGTGAAGCTTCCCGTGACCCCGCAGTCGAAGAGGTAGTTCACGTCGTACGCGTGGGGCAGGTTCATCGGCTCGGGCCCCACCCCGGGCTCGCGCCAGTGGTAGAAGGCGGAGACCTGGGCGATGTCGCCGAGCCAGTAGCGCACGAGGTCGACCATGTGGATGGTGTTCTCCACGAAGGAGCCGCCGCACTCCTCGTAGCGGCTGGTCCACCAGCGGATGGGGCTGCCGCTGTAGAGCAGTTGCACCTGGGCGTGGCGCGGGGTCAGGGACGCGAGCCGTTCGCGGACGACCGCTGACGACGGGCAGTAGCGGCTGTTGAAGCCGACCTGGGAGACGACGCCGGCCTTCTCGATGGCGGCGGCGAACTCCGCGGCCTGGGCGATGTCGAGGCTAACCGGCTTTTCCACGAAGAGGTGGAGGCCGCGCTCGGCGGCCAGCCGCACCTGGTCGGTGTGCAGGGTCGGCGGCAGGTTGACGTACACGGCGTCGAGGGACTCGCGCTCCAGCATGCGCTCGTGATCGGTGTAGACAGCCTTGGCGCCGAAGGCGGCGGCTTGCTCACGGCCCGTCTCCTCGCTCACGTCGCAGAAGGCGGTGAACTCCGCCTCGCCCGCCTCCACCAGGGGCTGCAGGGCCGGCAGGTGGGCGCGCTGGGTGATGAAGCCCACGCCGATGAATCCCAGTCTCACGGGTGCGGCCATCAGGCCTCCTCGATCTGGCGGATCAGCTCCGCGTCCAGGGGTCCGGCATCCGAAGCGGCGACGGACCGTTCCAGCTCGGCGATGCTGTCGACGCCGGAGAGGACGGTCCCCACGCGAACATCCGACAGCAGATAGCGCAGCCCCGCGTCGGCAGGGCTCAGGCCGTGGCGGGCCAGGACCGCCTCGACCCGCTCCAGCCTCTCGTAGCGTTCCTCGAAGCGGCCCTGCTGCCGCCAGTGGTCCCGCCGCGAGCCGAGGAGTCCGGCGTGCAATGGCGAGGCGCAGATGAGGGCGGCGTCGGCGGCGACGGCGGCCGGCACCAGGGCCTCGCGGGCGTCCTGCACCAGCAGGTCGTACTTCAGGTAGGTGATGACGGAGACGAACTCGTCCGTGGCGCCGAGCATGCGCACCATGAGATCGAGGTCGGCGCCGGTGAGGCCGATGTGGGTCGCCAGGCCCTGCTCGCGCAGCTCGACCAGCGCCTCGAGGGTGCGCCCCTTGCCGAAGACCCCCTCCCAGCCGGCCTTCTCGGTCTCGTGGATCTGCACGAGGTCGACGCGGTCCCGCTGCAGCCGCTTGAGGCTGGCCTCGAAGCCGCGCATCACCGTATCGCGCGTGTAGTCGAAGGGCTCGGGGAGGTAGCCGACCTTGGTGGCCAGGAAGAAGGGCTGCTCCACCCCCTTCAGCGCGTGGCCCAGGACCTCCTCGCTGCGGCCGCTGCCGTAGAGGGGGGCCGTGTCGATGTAGTTGACCCCCATCTCCAGGGCGCGCTCGACGATGGCGGCGCCGTGGGAGACAGGCCGCGGGCCGAACTCGGGGCGGCCGTAGAACCAGGCGCCGCCGAGGGCGATCTCGCTGACCTGCCAGCCGGTCTTGCCGAACCGGCGGTAGCGCATCAGGAGGAGGCCGACGGCGGCCGGGCCTGGCGCTCGCCGTAGGACACGTCGCAGAGGTCGTCGCAGGCCATCTCGGGCGGGACCCGCCCGAAGCGGTGGCGGTTGCGGGCGATCACGGCGTAACCCAGCCGGAAGAGCCAGGTGAGCACCGGCACCCGGTAGAGCCAGGCCACCCGGTTCAGGGGCGGCAGCCGCCGGTAGATCTGGTAGACGCCGTCGGCGCCGACGTGGACGGTCTCCGCGTCGGGCACGAGCCGCAGGCCGGTGTTGAAGTCGCTGTGCTTCAGCAGCGGGAAGCGCTCCTCGGCGCCGGGGGCCTGCCGCGGCAGGTACTCGAACTGCCCGTCGCGGTCGAGGCGCTGGATGCGGGTCACGCTCCACCGGCAGAAGCGGCACTCGCCGTCGTAGACGACTACGGGTCGATTCATGGTGAGGAGAAAGGAACGGAAAGGACCGAGAATCGCAAGACCGGCGTCCGGTGGCTGCCGCAGCCGGTCAACTCCGGTTCTCTCTACGCTCTCTGAAGACCAGGACCAAAGCTCCTGCAAGGGAGACCGCGGCGAGCAGGAGAAGGCCCTTGCGGAGAGGAGAGAGCCGCGCCGTGACCACGATCTCGTGCTCGCCGGCATCCAGTGGGATGGCGATGAAGCGGCCGGCGGTCTCCATCGGCTGCACCGGCATCCCGTCGACGGTGACCTGCAGATAGGGCCAGTACCCGTAGGCCAGGCGCGCATGACACTTTGCCGAGACTGACACCTTCATCTCCACCTGCTGATGGTCCACCCGGTGGGCCAGGACCTGCGCCGTCGGCGTCGTCCCCAGGTCGACGTCGCGCTCCAGGTCCCGGACGAGGATACGCTCACAGGAAAGGTCACTCCCGAAGTGGAGGCCGGTCCGGGTGATGATCCACAGGGCAAGGGCGACCCGATCGTCCAGATCTTCTCCGAAACGAGAGCGGATGCCGGCGAGATCGACGGCCCTCTCGTCGTAACCGGCAAGCCGCCCCGAGACCCTGATGGGGCCGTAGTTGTCCAGAAAGAAGCCGAAGCCGGATGCCTTCTCCTCCGATGTCACTGTCAAGTGACGTGTGTTGAGGAGGTGCAAACCGGCCAACAGAGAGTGACGGTCAGGGTGGCCCTTGAGCTGTTCGACCGATTCCATCTCAGGCAACAGTTCGTGCGCCCACTCGGTGAATGGCTTGGTGAAGGTATCGAGAGTGCGTAGTTCCCCAGGATGGAAGGTCTCCGCAACCGGGGTCTCTCCTATGTAGAGCATGCGCGCCACCCGAAGGGAGGGGTAGATGCCCTCGGCGATCCACTGGGCCCGGTAGTTGGGCAGGTCGCCCTGCTCCGCGAATGGCTTGGCCTCCTCCCTGACTCGCGAGAAGAGTTCTGGCGGCCAGCCAGTGGGTGTCCCAGAAGGAGAGGAATAGGGCTGAAGGAAGGTAGTGGGAAACAGATCGGCGAATACCGCGAGGAGCAGCAGGGAGCACCAGCGGCTTTGTCCAATGCCCCAAGGAGAGTTCCTCGTGAGCGCATGGGCGCCGATGCCGACTGCCAAGGCGAGGAAGAAGGTCAGAAAGAGAAGGTAGCGCGAGGCGTTGAAGGCATGGATCAACGGCAGGGAACTGATGGGAGGCAGGCGATAGGCGAAGATGACCAGGAGGGTGAGGATCAGGCACAACCAGCACGCGGCGAAGCGCCTCTTCTTCTGCCTCAGTACGGCCACGCCGGCGATGGCAATGCCACACAATGAGATGCCTATGTACCCGCCGTACCAGTGGATGTCATCGGGGGGGACCAGCCAGAAGCGGTAGTTCGACCAACTCAGCAAGTGCAGCCAGGTAGGGTCAGGGACGCTGGACAGGCTCATGGCGAAGTCGTGCATGCGCGTATGAGCACGCTCGAAGTACATCCCCACGTTCATGTAGGATCCGAAGGCGATCCCCAACGCGAAGAGAAGGACTCCAGCACGAAGGATTGCCACCCTATCCGAGCAACCCCAACAAGACCAGAGGCGCACAACGCTGTAGCAGCCCGCCAGGGCCATGGCGAAGGCTCCGTACCCAGGGTGGGTGAAGGTCAGCAGAGCCAGGCTTGCTCCTCCCAGCAGGGCGGCCGTCATCCTGCGGGGGTTGTGGACCACCTGCTCGATCCAGTAGAACGCCCACGGCAGCAACGCGTAGAACAGGGACAGGGGCAGGCGGCCCATGAGGAGCACGTGTTGGGTATGCCAGAAGCAGAGGCCGTAGGCCAGTCCGGCGATGAACCCGGCGGAACGCGAGCGGCAGAGACTGGCCGCCAAGTGGTACATGCCTATGCCGGAGAGCACGTGGGCGGTGCCCATGATCAGCTTCAACGACAGGACGAAGTCATCAAAGATCAGGTTGACCAGACCCACGAGGTAGAAGAACACGAAGCCGTAGGTCTGGAAGACGGGAGAGCCGGTGCCGATGAAGAACGTCCAGATGGGCACTTGGCTGTCGGCGATGGCCTGGGAGGCAATCCAGGAGTGAGCGAGGTGATGGGAGGCGTCAGCGGCCCAGGTTGGCTCGCCGCGAGCGAAGTAGAACCGGCCGCAGACGAACAGAGAGGCCGTGAGCAACCACAGGGTCTTGCGAGGACTGGCGAAGCAGTCCTGAAGGAACTCGGTGAGCACGCGATGGCGCGCCTCACAGTACAGGAGTGGCGCTGCGCACAGGACGAGCAGGGCGGCGAGCAGGCCATCGAGGGCGCCGAAAGTGATCTGTTCCTCTCCGACGACACGCAGGAAATTGCCCCACGTGACGTAGCCCCTGCTCGGTGACAGCACCCAGAGCTTGGTCATCGTGACATACTGGATGCAGACCGACAAGGCGCCGAGAGAGATCAGCACCCACAGCGTGGGGAACTGAATCCTGCCTTTCACGAGGCTGCTCCCAGAAAGGCGAGACGGGTTGTCGGTGAACCGCCGGGGGTGGTGCAGGCCGAGCTACGGAACCACCACCACCTTCATCGAGCCTTCGCTGCCCGTCACCTCGATGCCCTTCTCGGTCTCGTCCAGGCCCAGGGTGTGGGTGATGAAGCGGTCCAGCGGCGCGCGGGTGCTCCTGAGGAAGGAGAGGGCGGTCTTGAACTGCATCGCCGGGTAGGCCCACATGCCGCGGATGTCGAGGTCCTTGAAGCAGACCTGGTTCGGGCGGATCTCGACGCCGCCGGGATCGGTGAAGTGGCCCACCTCGACGACGATGCCGCCGCGGCGCACGAAGTCGAGGGACTCCTTGAAGACGACGGGCACGCCGGCGGTCTCGATGACGATGTCGGGGCCGACGCCGTGGGTCAGCTCCTGCACCTGCTCCAGGCGCTCGTCGAGGGCGGCGTCGGCGGCGATGACGTGGTGGGCCCCCATGGCCTCGGCCAGGGTCAGCCGCGAGGCGCTCAGGTCGGAGGCGATGATGCAGTCGGTGCCGACGTGGGCGAGGGCGGCGATGACGAGCTGGCCGATGGGGCCGGCGCCGAGGACCATGACCGACTTGTCCATGCCGAGGCCCTCGGAGATGTGGGGGATGCCCGGCGCCAGGGCGCGCTCCACGGCTCGGGTGGCGACGGCGGCGGGCTCGGTGAGGACGGCGATCTCCGGCGAGAGTCCCTCGGGGATCTTGAAGATCCAGGAGCGGGGGGTCAGGTGCATGTACTCGGAGAAGCCGCCCCGCGGCGCCGGGGCCGCGTCGCTGGAGACGAAGCCGTGGACGTAGCGGTTGGCGCACAGGGCCGGGCGCTGGGGCTGGTGCAGGCAGTACCAGCAGCGGCCGCAGGCCTGGGAGCTGGGGGTGGTGGTGACGAGATCGCCCTCGGCGATGGGGCCGCCGATGACGGCCATCTCCTCGGTCGCCTGCGGCCCCAGCTCCTCGATGACGCCGACCAGCTCGTGGCCGGGGATCACCGGGAACTGCAGCGGCATGTGGCCGGCGTACATGTGCTTGTCGGAGCCGCAGATGCCGGCGCGCTCCACCTTCAGCAGGATCTCGTCGCCGCCGATGGCGGGCCTGGGAAACTCGCGCAGTTCCACGGCCCCGGGGCCGGTCATGACGGCGGCCTTCACGGCGGCCATGGTCAGCGCACCTTGCCGCGGGCGGCGACGGGCCACACGGCCTCCAGCCGGCCGCCGCGCACGGCGTAGAGGTCGTCGTAGAGGTTGACGGTGGTGCAGCCGTGGCCGGGGATGAACTCGATCACGTCGCCGCACTCCAGGTGGCAGTCCCCTCCCTTGGCGCGCAGCCGGCCGTGCTCCTCCGACAGGGACTCGCACTCCAGGTGGCGCAGCCCCTGCGGGTCCCAGCCGACCTCCACGCCCTCCCGCGAGGGCAGCTTGACGAGGGGGAAGCCGTGCTCGGGGGTCGCCGCCTTGAGGCCGGCGTCGGTGATCACCTGCTCCGGCGTGGGCCGGCTGGTGACCGTGGTGAGCACGGTCATGGCGTTGCGGAAGCCGAGGCCGAGGCGGCCGTAGGCGGCGTCCATGAGCGCGTAGGAGCCGGCCTGCACCTCGGTGACGGCGTCGTAGGTGGTGCTCACGTAGTAGTCGCCGGTGGCCGAGGTGCTGACGATCTCCACGGGCAGGCCGTCGGCCTTCACCCGGCCGGCGCAGTCGGAGAGCCGCTGCAGGCACTCGCGGGCGCCGGCCTCGCGCTCCCCGGCGTCCTCCAGGGCGACGATGTGGCCCTGGTAGCCCATGAGGCCGGCGAAGCGCAGGTGCTCGGCGCGGTGGGCGGCGCGGCACAGCTCCAGGGCCTCGTCGGAGCTGGCCAGCACGCCGCAGCGGTTGTGGCCGATGTTGACCTCCACCAGGATCCGCGGGGTGACGCCGGCGGCGCCGGCGGCGGCGTCGAGGTCGGCCAGGTTGTCGGGGTGGTCGACGGCGGCCATGATGTCGCAGCGCCGGGCCAGGTCCATGAGGCGCTCCACCTTGCGGCGGCCCACGACCTCGTTGGCGATGAGCACGTCGTCGATGCCGGCCTCGGCCATGACCTCGGCCTCGCCGACCTTGGCGCAGGTGACGCCGATGGCGCCGGCCTGCAGCTGCATGTGGGCGATGGCGGGGGTCTTGTGGGACTTGGTGTGGGGGCGCAGGTGCTTGCCCGCGGCCTCGAAGTGGCCGGCGAGCTTCCTGATGTTGAACTCCAGGTCGTCGAGATCGACCAGCAGGGCGGGGGTGTCGATCTCGGCGACGGGCATGCCGATGTACTCTTCGGGGCTCACCATTCCAGCAGATCGTTCCTTTCGTCGAAACTCATGTCAGCGGGTTTCTCCAGCACGGAAAGGTCGGCTCGCGCCTCCGCCTCCCTGGCGTAGGCCTCGGAGACCAGCACCTCGCCGAGGTGCAGGGTGTCGCGGATGCGCAGGACCTTCGCCTTCGCGGGCTCCACGAAGCCGACGGTGGTGAGGGCCTGCTCCAGGCACTCGCGGTCGGTGGCGAAGTGGACGGGCACGGCGGCGCCGGAGGGCGCGTTCCCGGTCATGCAGTTGATGACGGTGGCGTTCACGTCCATGGCGTCGACGAGGCGCTGGTGGCAGTACTCGGCCATGCCGATGCCGGCGGCGTTGCCGTGGGTCTCCGGGGTCAGGCCGCGGACGAAGATGCGCGTCACCTTGGGGAACTCCTTGGCGGCGGCGCAGTGGTCGTAGTACTTGCGGCCCACGACGTTGGTGTCCATGCCGGAGCCGGAGATGTTCTTGCCCATCTGGTCGACGATGAGCAGGTCGACCTGGTCGAAGGGCAGGCGCGGCATCCACTGCTTGGCCAGCACCAGCAGTTCCTTCTCGCGCTCGACGAACTTCTCGGGCGGCACGGCGTCGATCTCGGCCGTCTGGTCGTACTGGTTCTCGACGATGGCCAGCCCGAAGAGGACCCGGCCCTTGTCGATCACCTGCTGGCCCACGGCGCGGATGATGCGGTCGAAGGAGTACTGGACGATCGCCTGGTGGTAGACGGCGGCGCCCCGGTGCTTGCCGAGGCCGATGAGCATCATCTTGTGGAGGCCGGACTCGATCTCGCCCACGAACCCGGTGTGGGGCTTGACTCGTCCGGCGACGACCACGTGGTCGGCCTCGCTGGCGTACTTGTCGAAGTAGACGGGGACCTCGCCCTCGACGGTGCCGACCTGCACGACCTCCATGGTCGAACGGATCGGGCAGCCGACGAACTCCTCCGTCACGCCGTAGCTCTCGACGATCTCGCGCTGGCCCTCGGCGGTGCCGCCGCCGTGGCTGCCCATGGCCGGCACGATGAAGGGTTCGGCGCCGAGCTCCTTCAGGGCCTCCACCGCCGCGCGGGTGATGACGGCGATGTTGTTGATGCCGCGGCTGCCCACGGTGACCGCCACCGAGTCGCCCCTGGCCACCTTGCGGGACAGGTCCAGCGCCTTGATGCGCTCCTTCACGGTGCCGGGGATGTCCCCGACCTCCGGCGCCTCGAAGTGCTGGCGCACCTTCATCATTCTCGGGAATGGCATGGTTCCTCCAAGGTCAGGGTCCGCAGGACTTGCGGAACAACTCTTCCATGTCGGACAGGGTCGTCTTGCGCGGGTTCACCTTTACATTGCCGCTGCGCATGGCCGCCTCCGCCAGGCCCTCGATGTCCGGCTCCTCCACCCCGGCGTCGCACAGGTGCCCGGGGATGCCGAGATCCTCGTTGAGGCGGCGCACCGCCTCCACCGCCAGGCAGGCGGCGTCGTAGTCGCCGTGGCCGTCGGTATTCTCCCCGAGGGCGGCGGCGATGGCGGCGAACTCGGGGACCCGCGCCTGAAGGTTGTACTCCATCACGTGGGGCAGGATGACGGCGTTGGCCAGCCCGTGATGAACGCCGTGGCGGGCGCCGACGGGATGG
>JAJDTN010000240.1 GCA_022827165.1 Candidatus Latescibacterota bacterium | reverse complement strand
AGAAGATGTTGCACGAGCACCAGCGCACCTCGGCGCCGAGGGCCTGCAGCGTCTCGATGAGGACCGCCGTCTGGATCGTCATGTGCAGCGATCCGGCGATGCGCGCCCCCTTCAGCGGCTTCTCCTCGCCGTACTCCTCGCGCAGGGCCATCAGGCCTGGCATCTCGCGCTCGGCCAGGCGGACCTCCTTGCGGCCCCATCCGGCCAGCCCGATGTCGGCCACCTTGAAGTCCCCGGCGCGTCCGTTCCGGCCTTTCGCCTTGCGGGTCCTGCGTGCGGGGGTCGCGGTCTTGCTCATGGTTTCCGTCCTCTGAATGTGATGAGTTGAAGGGCTTCCGAATCCGGTGCGGTGGTGCCGGCCTCGATCACCTCGAAGCCGGCCGCCTCGAGCCAGCGGCGCACCTGGTCCGGCTGGAACCCCAGCCACAGGTCGGCCAGCTGGTCGCGCAGACTCTCGTCGGTGTGCGGGGCCAGGTCGATCAGCGCCAGCTCGCCGCCGGCGGCCAGGGCCCGGTGCGCCTCCTCGAGCGCCTGGGGGGGCGCCGAGACGTGGTGGAGGACCATGCACGCCAGCACCGCGTCGGCCTCGCCGTCGGCCACCGGCAGGTGTTCCAGGTCGCCGAGGCGGAAGTCGCACCGGTGGGCCTCGGCGCCCGCCGACTTGCGCGCCAGGTCGAGCATGGTGGTGCTGGAGTCGACGGCGATGACCCGCCTGGCGCGCTCGAGCAGGCCGGGGAGCATCAGTCCCGAGCCGGTGCCGAGGTCGAGGATGGTCCCGGCCTCCGCGGGCAGGACCGCCAGCGCCACCCGGCGGTAGTAGGTGCCGTCGAGGGAGCGGTGGCGCAGCTCGTCGCCGGGGGAGAGGCTGTCGAAGAAGCTGCGCGTCTGCTCGCGGCGGCGCTCCACGGCGGTCTCCAGCCGCTGCACGTCGGCCTCGTAGTGGGGCAGGCCGCGCTCGTGGCCGTCCAGCAGCGCCAGGGTGTCGCTCACCAGCGGGGATCCGCTCTCGGAGACGCGCTCGTAGTAGATCCAGGTGCCCTCGCGGCGGCTGGTGACCAGCCCCGCCTCGGCCAGGATGCGCAGGTGGCGCGAGACCCGGCTCTGGCCCATGCGCAGGATGCCCAGGATCTCGTTGACGTTCAGCGGCCCCCGCGCCAGCAGGCGCATCAGGCGCAGCCGCGTCTCGTCGGCGAGGGCCTTGTGGATCTGGAGCAGCTCGGGCACGGGGATTCGGGGGGGTGGGCTGGGGGTCCCTGAGGCGGGAGGCTGAATGTAGATCAGATGAAGCTATATATCAAGATTTATTGATGTATCGATGGTAGGGGGTCCGCCGGGAAGGGACAGGGGCCACCTCAGGCGGGGACGGACGTGACGGAGAAGCGGCTCCCGGAGACGCCGGCCAATTCGCCACTGGTGCCGAGCCGTTTACTTGCTCTCACGCAGATGAGGGAGGATTCTGATTATCTGCCTAGGCTTGAGAGCGACCCTTTGCCGGCTACTCGTCTGTTGTATCCAGCAGATGACCCGACAGGGCGGGAGGGATCTCGTTCGGATAGGGGATGGGCGTCCGTGAAGGCGTCCTAAGGTGCCGTGGACGAGGTCGCCGAGCCCGACTCTTCATCCGGCGCGTCCTGGGCCTCGGCACTCCCAGGCTGCCCCCCAGTCGGGGCGGTTGTTTCTGGCGTTTCCTGCTTCTGATCGGGTTCTGTGGAGATAGTGGCTGGCTGTTCTTCTTCGGCCATCTTGGGCGCTCGCGCTACGAATGGCCTCACATCTTGAACGACCTTGTGGTAGAAGTCCTCCAGGCCGCGCGATATGTCCTCCAAGACCGGGGCGGACCTACGCCTTGTCGTCAGGGAGCGGTTCCACGTCAAACGAAGACTCCGTGGTTCTGCTCCTTTTGCCACAGGCAAGCCCTCGGCATCCGATCCCAAGCGGCTTGGCTCCTCCAGATACTCCCCGACTTTACAAGTGGTCGTAAATCCTTGGCGTCTTCCCGGTAGCCTCCAATCGGCTGCCACTTCCAGGTCACTGGGCAGGTTCTCCGGTCTCAGCCATCGCGCCAGCCACTTCAACCGGGTGACGACCCGACCTTCCGTAGGAGACGGGACTTCCAACACATACTGAACCGTCCGGCTGGGCAGCAGGACCCGGAGACTGACGTCGCCAGCGGCTCCGGGAATACGAAGGGCTCCGGACAGGCTGCCATCCTGTAGATTGATGGCCTTGGCCGCTTGGAGGTCTGGGTCAGTCCTTTCCTTTCGAGATAGCCGGACCTCCACGTCCGCGCCCAACTTGGCCCGCAGCCGGAACCCGAGTTTACGCAGGTAGCCGACCCAGTGCTGGGCCACGTCCGCCAGATCTGCTTGTGCCTGGCTGAGTTCGTTGGTTCGGGCCGCCTTCAGGACTTGGGGCCAGCGGTCTCCCAAGTCCGGCGGCACGATGATGCTGGACTCCGGATCCTCTACGTAGCGGATCCATTCGTCCAACATCCACTTCTGGTCGGGGTCGGAGACTTCCTTCCGGCGACTGATTGTTTGGGCTTCGCTGAGCAGTCGCTCCCATGAGAAATGCACGACGGGAACAGTTCGCCACCGCCGGTTGATGTTCAGTGGCGGGCTTCCGTCGGACCGGGCCGGCTGGTTGCTGACCGTCAGGAGAGCCTGGGCGCCTCTTTCCCTGGCGAGCCTGTGGTATTGGTCCACTTGGCTCTGATCGAGTTCGGCCGCTCCTACCTTGACCTCCAGGAACGCAACCCACTCGTTGTTTCCCCTCTGGACCCGTAGGACACCGTCTGGACGGATGCGTTCCACCTTGCCGTCGTTCGTGACATCGAAGGATACCTCCGTGTAGCAGGCCAACCGGCCAGCGGATCCATGCGACAGTCGTACGATTCTGCGTCCGAATTCGGAGACTGCCCGCACGACAGCCAGCAGGGAAGCCGTGGCCCGGAGTTCGGCTTCTCGTTGGCCCTTGATGTGAACCGAAGGGAAGAGCCGGACTTCATTGTCAGGCCATTGCTCGTGGTTCATTCTCCACTCCTTCTGCGTAGGACTGTAAGGGGAGTCCTCCACGGGTGCAGTCGCACTCTCGATGCCCGTGGACCGCGCTGACTGGCTGCCCAGTCGGCGAACCAACTATTGGCCAAGAGTTGGCTTCAAGTAGAAACCCGGCCCCCCTTGCGTCAAGACAGGTTCAGAGCCGTGTGGACTGCTTCGGGAGTGCCCGGGAGGACGATTTCAGAACGGGCCCCTTGGGCGCGCTCTCTACGTCTTGGCTTAGGGGGCGGTGACCTTGCCGGCCAACAGACCGCGCGTGGCCGTGGCTGGCTCTACTGGACGCATGCCGACAGCGGCCGCCTGCGGTCAAGACTGAAGCATGTCGCTGCGCAGGCGCCTGTCGACTTCACCCGCGGAGGCGGTTTCGAAGAGCAGGGTGAGCGCCTCGGCCAGGTTGTCGCGCGCTTCGGCCACCGTGTCGCCTTGGCTGGCGACATCCAGCTCGGGACACAGGGCGACGTATCCGTCCCCTTAGCCGAGGTCGCCGCGGATCTCCTCGATCCAGGCGACGACCTGCCTCACCTTGGCCGTGAGGGCGGCGTAGTCGCCGCTGGCCACGATCTCCCGCGTCACCAGGTTGGAGCCGATGCCGACGCAGGCGACCCCCGCCGAGAACCAGGCCTCCAGGCTCTCGCGGGTGGCGTCGACGCCGCCGGTGGGCATGATGCGCGTCCACGGGCAGGGGCCGAGGACGGACTTGACGAAGGCGGGGCCGCCCACTTCGCCGGCGGGGAAGACCTTGACGATCTCCACCCCCAGTTCCTCGGCCTGGGCGATCTCGGAGACGGTGCCGCAGCCGGGGGAGTAGGCGATCTTGCGGCGGTTGCAGAGGCGGGCCACCTCGGGGTTGAGGAGGGGGCCGACGACGAAGTCGGCGCCGCTGGAGATGTAGAGGCCCGCCGTGGGCGCGTCGACGATGGATCCCACGCCCAGGATGATGTCCAGGTCCTCGGCCACGATGCGCTCCATGGCCTCCAGGAAAACCTTCCACGCCAGGTCGCCGCGGTTGGTGAACTCGACGCAGCGGGCGCCGCCGTCGGCGCAGGCCTTGATGATGTCGATGGCGGTCTGCGGGTCCTTGTTGTAGAACACGGGCACCACGCCGATGTCGCCCATGGCGCCGAGGACGGTCATGCGGTCGTAGCGTGCCATCAGAACGGCGCCGGCGTGTCGGGGTAGTGGTGGAAGGCGTCCTCGCCCCGCAGCAGGACCGGCCGCCACGAGAGGCCCACCGAGTTGGGGCGCACCTGGCGCGCCTCGGGCGGGATGTAGCGCACCGTGAGGCCGCAGCGCCGCCGCCGGGAGTTGTTCGGCTGGCTGGCGTGGAAGAGCTGGCCGTTGTGGATGGAGATCTGCCCGGCCTTCAGCTCCAGCGGCACGGCCTGGCTCGAGTCGACCAGCTCGTCGGGGATCTCCTGGTTGATGCTGAGCAGGTTGCCGCCGCGCTCGGCGGTGCCGTGCTCGGCGATGCCGTCGCGGTGGGAGCCGGGGATGACCTGCATGCAGCCGTTCTCCACGTCGGCGTCGTCCACGGCGATCCAGGCGGTGTGGGCCTCGGGCGGCTCCAGCCCCCAGTAGGTGATGTCCTGGTGCCAGGCGACGAACTTCGTCGAGTCGGGGTCGGGGTACTTGCAGAAGAAGTGGGTGGACAGCAGCATGATGTCGCCGCCCATGCAGGCGGCCATCGATTCGACGATGCGGGGGTCTGAGGCCATCTGCCAGATGAACTCGTCGTCGAAGTGGCGGCCCTGGAGGCCGATCTGGCACTTCTCCCGGCCTTCGCGGGCCTCGAGCTCGTCGAACTGGTCCCGGAAGGCGGCGATCTCGGGCTCGGTGAAGATGTCGAGGCGGGTGACGAAACCGTCGCGCTGATAGGCGGCGGCCAGGTCGGTGGTGGTGACGGTCATGAGGTCAGCTCCTGCGAGGGGGTGAGCACGGCGAGTATAGGCGCCGGGGATCGGCAGGGAAAGGAGGAGGAAGGTGAGCACGGAACCGCTGGTGAACGAGCAGTTGCTGGAGCACGAGGAGTACTTCGCCGCCCCCGGGCGAAGGGAGGAGACGAGGGAGATGTTCGGCTTCGAGCGGCGGCGGCTGCTGCTCGGGGAGGGCGCGGCGGCGCGGTTGCCGGAGGAGTGCCGGCGCCTCGGCGCCGGGTCGGTGATGGTCGTCCGCGACGCCGCCCTGGAGGCGGTGGCGGCGCCGGTGGTCGAAGGGCTGCGGGAGGCGGGCATCCGCATCGCCGCCACCTTCACCGGGATCGTGCCCAACCCGACGGTGGCCTCCGTCGACGCCCTGGCCGAGGCCGCGAACCGCAGCGGCGCCGAGGCGGTGATCGCCATCGGCGGCGGCAGCACCATGGACACCGCCAAGGTCGGTCTGTGCGTGGCCGCCAACGGCGGTTCCACCGCCGACTACTTCGGCTTCGACCTCTTCGAGCGGGGGCTGCTCCAGCCGCTGATCTGCCTGCCCACCACCGCCGGCACCGGCGCCGAGGCGAGCTGCGTCTCCGTGGTCGTGGCCGAGGGCGGCAAGCAGGCCGTCTACTCCGAGCACCTCCATCCGGCCGGCGCCATCGTCGACCCGCGGCTGTCGGCGGACATGCCCCCGGCCCTGACGGCCACCACCGGTCTCGACGCCCTCGGTCACGCCCTGGAGTGCACGGCCTCGAAGAAGAGCGGCCCCCTGGGCGACGCCGTGGCCCGCGCCTCGCTGGCGGCGGGGATGCCCCACCTGCTTCGGGCCATCGCCAACGGCGCCGCCGACCCCGAGGCGCGCCTCCGGATGTGCCGCTGCAGCCTGCTGGCCGGCCTGCTGCTGAGCCCGATCAACACCGGCGCCGCCCACGCCCTCGGCTACGGCATCGAGAAGCTCTCCCACGAGAAGGGCCGTCCCGTACCCCACGGCACGGCG
Source organism: Candidatus Latescibacterota bacterium (assembly GCA_022827165.1). Next base: position 9,524 of record JAJDTN010000240.1, on the reverse strand, counting down.
GTGGCCCTGGTCCTGCCGGGGGTGATGGCGCACAACGCCCCGGCGGCGGCCGACAAGTACTACTACGCCGCCGGCGCCGCCGGGCTCGACCTGGCGGGCAAGAGCCGCGAGGAGGGGGCGCGTCTGGCCGCCAGTTGGATCGACGATGTGCGCCGCCGCCACACCCCCTTCGCCACCCTGACCGACGCCGGCCTCGGCGAGGACGACCTGCCGCGCATGATCGAGGTGGCCCTGCAGGTGCGCCGCCTCCTCGACCCGAACCCGGTGGAGGTGACGGCCGAGGACGCGGAGCGGATCTACCGGGGCGTGCTCGCCTGACCCAGGGCCCAGGCGATGCCGTTGCGCACCAGGCGCAGGAAGTCCAGCTCCCAGAAGTCGCGCTGGTGGCCGAGGGAGGTGTAGAAGGCCCGTCCGGCGCGCTCGCAGGTCCAGGCCACCGGCTCGCAATGCTCCCCCTCCCGGCCGACGAGCAGGGGGGTGGTGTCCGCCGCCAGGGGCGTGTTCCGGTAGAGGGATCCGTACGCCTCGAAGGGCTCCACCTCCTCCAGGACCGGGTGTCCCGCGGCGCCGTCGGCGACCGTCACCCAGGTGATCTCGCCGGCGCCGAAGTGGCCCTCGTAGTTGCCGCCGAGGACCTGCGCGTCGAACTCGAGCCAGTGCTGGAAGGCGTGGCTGGCCGTGCGCAGGCCGACCACGGGCCGGCCGTCCCGGCAGTAGCGCCGGAAGCGTTCCAGCTCGGCGCCGGCCGTGAGCATCCGGCGCGTGAAGAGCACCACGGCGTCGGCGCTCTCCAGCGGCTCGAGGGAGACATCGTCGTCCTCGCTCCGGAAGACCAGCAGCTCGCAGGACCACCGCGAGTTGGCCAGCAGGTAGTCCCGCAGGATGACCAGGGACTCCTCCGAGTCGTACTCGAAGGAGCCCGAGATCAGCAGCAGGCGGGCCTCGCTCACGGCTGGATCTCGATGGCCCGCGGCTCGGTGGGGCGGTCCCGGCGCCGCGGCCGCTGGTTCAGGGGGATCCGCTCCAGGGCCGCCACCCACTCGCGGCGCCACCGCTCGAAGTCGGTCAGCTCCGACGCCGGGCAGGCGCGGCTGCGGGCGATGAAGGCCGGGTAGTCGTCGCGGCCGGTGGGGGTGCCGGCGCGCTGGTAGCGCAGGTCGAGGCTCCAGCGGATGCCGCCGGTGCGGTTCGGCGTGGAGCGGTGCGGGATCAGCTTGTCCATGAGCAGCACGTCGCCGGCGGCCATGGGCAGGGTGACGGCCCCGCCCTCGGGCAGGTGATCGTCGCTGACGCCGAAGCCCGCGCTCCAGTAGACGCGGCGCCCATGGTGCACGCCGGGGATCACCTGCAGGCAGCCGTTGGCCGGGGTGGCGTCGACCAGGGGGACCCACACGGTGACGATGGCGTGCGGGTCGGCGGCCTCCAGGTGCACCTGGGCGTCCTGGTGCCAGGGAGCCACGTTCTCGCCCACCATGGCATCCCGCTTCCGGCGGGCCTCCTCGCCGTCCGCGGCCGGGAGCAGCGACCCGGGCAGCTTGGCCCGGGCGTGCTGGATGGGACTGCATGTGATCTCGGGCCCGACGATCGCCTCCACCAGGTCGAGCAACCGCTCGTTGCGCAGGAACTCGAAGACGCCCCGCAGCCGGCAGTACATCAGGTCGATGCGGTCGTAGATGCTGGTCTCGTGCTCGCAGATCCGGGCGAGGCGGAGGTGGAAGGGCTCGTCCTCCCACAGGCGCGGCAGGACGCCGTCCGCGTGCAGGCGCCGCGCCTCCTCGTCGATGAAGCGCTCGTAGTCCGAGATCACCGGGGCCAGGTCGGCGGCGGTCAGTCCGCCCTCGACCACGACGTATCCATGCTCGTCGTAGTGTTGCCGCTGTCGTTGTGTCAGGCCCATGGCTCTCTACTCCGCGTCCTCACGATACCCCGCCCTGCGCCGGCCGGAAAGGCCCCTTGCCGCGAAGTCCCCGTTGTTCCGCGGCGCCGGGAGGTTCGCCCCAATGCCTCGGCGGTCCGCTCCGCGTCCCCTTGCCCCGGCCCCGCGCCGTTGACTACCCTCGCGCCATGACCGCGCCCGACACCTCCGAGGCGATCGAGCACCTCGACACCTACGGCTACTGCCTGCTCCCCGGCCTGGTGCCCGGCGAGCTGGCCCGCGGCCTGGCGGAACGCTGCCTGGAGCTGCACGCCGAGGAGCGCTGCCAGGAATACGTCGTCGGCGACGAGCACTACCAGACCCTCTTCGGCATGCTCAACCTCGACGACCGCACCTGGCAGCTGGCCTTCCATCCGGCGGCGGTGACCGTGGCCCGCCATTTTCTGGGGCCGCGCTGCCGCGTGGTGGAGGCGTGCTCCAAGCCGACTTGGCCGGGCGCCCCCCACCAGCCCCTGCACGTCGACTCGTCCGGGCACTTCCACCAACTGCCCGGGGTGCCCTGGATGATCAACTCCATCTGGATGCTCACCGACTTCACCATCGACAACGGCGCCACCGGCGTGGTGCCCATGAGCCACCGCTCCGGCCTGCGGTCGCCGCCCCCCGACCTCGACGTGGACGGCCCCCTCGTGCGCACCGTCACCGGCACCGCCGGCAGCCTGCTCATGTGGCACGGCGGCGCCTTCCACATGGCCCGGGGCAACACCGGGACCAGGGTGCGCGTCGGCCTCAACGTGGCCTACTACCCGAGGTGGTTCAACAACTGGGTCGAGAACAACCACCAGCCGGTCTGGCCGGAGACGTACGCGCGCATGCCGGCCCGGATGCAGGCCCTGTGCACGGGCCGGCAGGCCCGCAGCCGCGACGAGGCGTACGAACGCTGAAGGAGGATCCCATGCGACTGACACCGCAGCAGCTCAACTTCATGGAGACCTTCGGGTTCCTCCACTTCCCCGGCCTCATCGAGGACCGCATCGAGGCCGTCATCGACGCCTTCGAGGAGATCTGGGCGGGCCACGGCGGCGGCCACGACGGCCGGCCTCACGACGGCACGGCGCGCTCCTGCATCGTGCCCTTCGCCGGGCAGAGCGAGTACCTCTCCAGCCTGCTCGACGACCCGCGCATCGACGGCATCCTGGGCAGCCTGCTCGGCGACGACTACGTCTACCTCGGCAGCGACGGCAACTACTACGTGGGCGACACGGGCTGGCACTCCGACGGCGGCTGGCCGCGGCCCATCGTCTACTACAAGATCGCCTTCTACCTCGACCGGCTGACGCGCGACAGCGGCGCCATCCGCGTGATCCCGGGCAGCCACCGCTACGGCGAGGGCTACGCCGAGGCGCTGCAGGCCGCCGTGCGCGAGTCCGAGGAGAGCTGGGGCGTCGCCGGCGACCAGGTGCCGGCGGTGGCGGTGGAGACGGCGCCCGGCGACGTGGTCGTCTTCCACCAGGGGACCAAGCACTCCGCCTGGGGCGGCGGCGACCGGCGGCGCATGTTCACCCTGAACTGCACCCGCCGCCACACCGAGGAGGAGCTGCCCATCATGCGCCGGGAGGTGGCCAACTTCTCCCGCTTCCTCACCGACTCGGTGTACGGGCCGGCCATGGTCGACACCGCCACGCCGGAGCGCATGCGCCACCTGGAGCAGCCCCTGGCCAACCAGGACCACCTGCCGGGCCTGTCGGAGCAGGCCCGCCGCGAGCGGGGGGAGCCCTCGCGAGGCTGATGATCGTCGACGCCCACAGCCACGTCTTCCCCGAGCCGCGGGGCCAGGTGCGGGAGGGCCCGACGCGCGGCGGCGGCTACGGCCGCATGCGGGTGGGCGAACGCCTGATGCAGCTCCTGCCGCCGTTCAACCCGCGGACCGAGTTCACCACGGAGATGCTGCTGGCGAACCTGGACTGGGCGGGGGTGGAGCGGGCCGTGTTGCTCCAGGGGACCTACTACGGGGAGTGCGACGGCTACGTGGCCGAGGCGGTGGCCGCCAACCCGGGGCGGCTCGTCGGCGCCCTGTGGTGCGACCCCTGGCGGCCGGGGTTCCGCCGTTACTTCGAGGAGCAGGTGGAGGGCGGGGCCTTCGCCGCCGGCAAGATCGAGTTTTCCGAGGAGACGGGGCTGACGGGGGTGCACCCCGGGGCGCGCCTCGACGACGAGGAGGTGGGCTGGCTGTGGCCGGCCCTGGAGGCGCGCGGCATGGTGCTCACCCTGGACCTCGGCCCGCCGGCGCAGGAGGCCTACCAGACCGCGGCGGTGAGGGCCATCGCCGCGAGGCACGAGGGACTGCGCGTCGTCCTCACCCACCTGGCCCACCCCCGGCTCGCCGACGAGGCCGACCCGGAGCTGCGCCGGCGCCGCGACGAGCAGCTGGCCCTCGGCGGGCTGCCCAACGTCTGGTTCGACTTCGCCTCCTTTCCGGCCATCCTGTCGGGGCTGGAGGACTTCCCCTATCCCTCGGCGGCGCGGTGGCTCCGGGAGGGCCTGGAGCGCCTCGGCGCGGAGCGGATCATGTGGGGCACCGACCAGCCGGGGATGCTGTCGCACCTCAACTACGCGCAGCTGCTGCGCCTGGCGCGGCTGCACACGCAACACCTGCCCGCCGCGGACCAGGCCCTGGTGCTGGGGGAGACGGCGCGGCAGGTCTACTTCGGAGAGAGCTGAGGGGTGAGTCGCAGGCCGGATGAGTGGCCAGGCACTCTCGGGATTCCTCCGCTGTCTCGGTTCCCCTCGGCTCGGTATATTCCTGCCATGCAAGCAGAGGGCCACCGAGTCTCAGCACCGCACCACCAGGACCCCGACGCCGGCGTCTACGGCAAGGACGAGTGACAATGAGCGCTGAGTTGATCGGCATCCTGAGCGTCGGCGTCGCCCTGGCGGCGCTGCACATGGCCAGCATGCGCAGCCTGCGGGAGGAGATCCACCGCCTGGATGCCCGGCTGGACCGCCTGGAGACCCGCCTTGACGGCATGGAGAGCCGTCTCGACTCCCTGGAGCAGCGCATGGCCCGCCTCGAAGGCGTCCTCGACGGCCTGCGGGAGGCGCTGTTCGGGCGGGCGCGGGAGGCGGCGGAGTAAGGCCGCAGGACGTCCAACTTACCCGAGGGCCTGCGGTTCTCCCCCACCTCGCCCACCACCCCCGGCTCCGCCGACGAGGCCGACCCGGAGTTGTCGCCGGCGCCGCGACGAGCAGTTGGCCAACGTCTGGTTTGGCTTCGCCCCCCTTCCGCCCACCCAGGCCGGGCGCGAAGACTTCCCCTGAGGGGCAACCGTCTGGCGGGACGCTCCCGGCTGGACACAGGGCGAAGCCGAGGCGATCGCGCTGGCGAGCGTGCGGGATCTCGGTCAGATCCTGTGGCTCTCCCCCGCCGTCGTTGCGGAAATCTTGAGACTTGCCCGGGAGACCGACAGATGAAGAAGGATCGGATGGTGGGGACCAGGCTCCCTTTGGATTTGGTCCGAGAATTGGAGCTTATCGAGAATGTCGAGCAGGCCGATCGCTCAACCACGGTGCGCCGGCTGTTGTCGAAAGCGATCCAGCAATGGAAGCTGGAGCATTACGTCCGGCTGTATGGGGATGGGAAGCTCACCCTTGCACGAGCGGCTCGCGAGGCCGGGGTGTCCTTGTGGGAGATGATGGACTACGCTCGCGCCAGAAAGGTGCCGGTCCAATACGACCTCGAGGATCTCCAGCGAGACGTGAGAACCATCCACGGAGAAACCTGATGAAGGGATTTCTGCCTGACACCAACGCCGACGGACTGCCCGTGGTGCCCATGACCGACGAGCAGCGCTACTTCTTCGACCTGAAGGGGTGGCTGCTGCTGCCCTCGCTGCTGACGGAGGAGCAACTCGGTCCGATCCGGGAGCACCAGATGCGGTTCCTGAAGGACCGGGAGTCGCTGCCGCCCGAGGAGCGGGACAACCACGGGGGGCCGTCGCAGGTGCTGGTGGACCACCCGGCCGTGGTGGGCGTGCTCAACGAGATCCTCTCCCACCAGGCCCTGGCCACGGCCGACTGCTACGGCTTCCGCTACGACCACACCTACACCAGCTTCCGCGAGACCGGCCACGACAACTTCAGCCCCCACGGGGGCGGCGGCTACTTCAACTTCGAGGGCAACTCCCACATCTACCAGATGCTGCCCGGCAAGGTGCACGCCGGGCTCACGCGGGTCGTGTGGGAGCTGAACGAAGTGGTCCACGGCGAAGGCGGCACGCTGCTGCTGTCGGGCAGCCACAAGACGGCCTTCCCGCGCCCCGAGGGGCTCAGCGGACGAGACAGCCCCGTGTGGGAGACCTACGGCTGTCCCGCGGGATCGGCCCTGGTATTCACCGAGGCCCTGTGCCACTCCGGGACCAAGTGGACGGGCGCCAATCCGCGGCTGAGCCTGTTCACCTGCTACAACACGGTGAACGCCAAGTGGGGGAAGGGCAGGCCCGCGCCCGAGGTGATCGCCGCCATGCCGCCGAAGCGCCAGACCCTGTTCCGCGGCGTCTGGCACGGCATGAGCGAGGTCCCCGGGATCAACCAGTACCGCGACGAGGCGAACACGGCGGTCTAAGGAGATGTACTCGAGGGTCCTGAAGATCTGTTCGAGGGTCCTGGAGTTGTGCCTCGCCCCTGCGAAGCGGACGGTCAGAAGGTGGAGGGCCGCCAGGCACCGCTCCGTCCTCTCCGAGCACAGCCTGCTCCGCTACGCGGCCCTCACCCTCCTCTACGCCGCCCAGGGATTCCCGTACGGCCTGCTCTCCGTCGCCATGCCGGCCTACATGGCCCAGCAGGGACTCACGCCGGCGCAGATCGGCTCGTACCTGGCCATCATCGTGCTGCCCTGGAGCCTGAAGCTGATCAACGCCCCCATCATGGACCGCTGGAGCTTCCTGGCCATGGGCCGCCGCCGGCCCTGGGTCCTGGCCGCCCAGGCGGGGATGATCGGCACCTCGCTGGCCCTGGTCCTGCTGCCCGACCCGCTCGAGCACCTCGCCCTGCTCACGGCCTGCGGCTTCGCCATCAACTTCTTCACCGCCTTCCAGGACGTGGCCACCGACGGCATGGCCATCGAGATCGTCCCGGTGGAGGACCAGCCGCGGGCCAACAGCTTCATGTGGGGCGGCAAGGCCCTGGGCAAGGCCGGGGCGATCGAAGCCGGCTCCTGGCTGCTGGATGGCTACGGCCTGTCCGGCGCCATGGTGGCCCATACCGCGGCCGTGGGCGTGGTGATGCTGGTGCCCCTGCTGCTGCGGGAGCGCCCGGGCGAGCGCCTGCTGCCGTGGACCCGGGGGCAGGCGTCGGAGATGGCCCGTCACCTGCAGCTGGAAGGCTGGCGGGACATCGGACGGAGCCTGCTGAAGGTCGTCGTGTGGCCCGGCAGCCTGCGGGCGGCGGCCTGCACGTTCGTCTTCAGCCTGGGGACCGGATTCCTCGACGCCCTGCTGCCGGTGCTCACCGTGCAGGAGCTGGGGTGGGACCATACCGACTACTCCAAGCTCAACGCTAGGGCCGGTTTCGTCTCCGCCCTCATCGGCATGGTCGCGGGGTGGATGCTGATCGAGCTCCTCGGCCGGCAGCGCACGATCGCCGCCGGCGCCGCCCTCCTCGGCCTGGCCTCGGTGGCCATGGCCCTGATGCCCGAGCTGTGGGCTCACAGGCTGACGGCGCAGGCCTACATCGCCGCCTACCTGCTGATCGACGTGCTCGTCACCATCTCCTTCCTGTCGATGATGATGGCCATGTGCTGGCAGCGGGTGGGCGCCACCCAGTTCTCCCTGTACATGGCGATCTTCAACATGGGGACGGCGGCGGGCTCCGGGAATTTGGGGCCCCTGAAGGCCGTTCTCTCCTACCCGGACATGTTCCTCGTCCCGGCGGCCACGACCGCCACCGTCGTCTTCCTCGCCCTGGGCGTCGACCTGGCGGGGCAGCGCCGGCGTCTGGCCGAGCTGGACGACGGCGGGGACCGGCCCTGGGCCCGGCCGCCCGACGAACCCGGCATGGGATGAGAGGGGGTACGGGTCCGGGCCGTCGAAGCGTGGACCTCGCGCCGCAACCGGCTGACCGTCCTGGCCCTGGCCATCGGCGCCTGCGGACCGGCACCTCACCCGTCGCTCGCCCCCAGCTCGTCACTCCAGGAGCAGTAGCGGCGGTAGGCGTCCTGCAGCGTGCCCTCCTGCACGAAGAGGATCCCCTGCCGCCGGACCTGGCGCTGCGGCTCGACCGTCCCGAACTCGGGGTCCGAGTGCAGGCAGCGGGCGCGCCCGGCGCCCAGGAAGAGCCGCCGCGCCTGCCGCCACGCGTAGCCGAGCACGAAGCGCCCGTCGAGGGAGACGGCGAAGACCGGCGGCTCAACCAGCCGCCTCCGGGCGCCGCTCTTCATCGGCAACTCCTCGCCGACCCAGCCGTAGAGGGAGTCGCGCCGCGGCGGAAAGGCCAGCTCGGCCGCGGAGACGAAGCCCTCGTCGGTGCAGAGCCAGGTGCGGGTGTCGTCCGCGTCCAGGTAGTCCGGGGCCGCCGGCCGCTGCAGGCAGGTGCTGGTGATCACGCGCTCCCAGGCCATGGGCCCGACGTTGGTGATCGTGAGGTCGAGATCGATGTCGACGCCCCGCCACCGCACGCTGCAATCGATCAGCGCCAGTCCGTCGACCGTTTCCACGCTCCGCAGGGCCTTGCGGACTGCCCTGCCGCCCTTCATGTCTCCCATGGACTCGTTCACGTAGCGCCACGAGGGTTGGGCTTCGAAGGTGTGCTCCCACAGCAGGTTGTCCCCCGCGTCGTACGCCTGGAGCGACTCTGGAAACCACAGGCGCAGGAGGTTGGCCGGGGCCGCGCGCTCGGGCGCGATCCGCGGCTCGTTCACGTAGATGTCAAGCGTGGTTGGCGCGTAGACGTTGAGCTGCTGATGGGGGGTCTCAGCCATGGCCGTTGGGGCTCCGATCGAACCTTGCCGTTGCGGGTGCGCTGCGCTAACGTCGAATGCCATGCCCGACTGGCGCCGTGGCTCCGCAGAGAGGAAGGCAGAAGTGACCGACGAGAAGATGGAAAGCTACTTTGCCGATTGGGCCAGGCGGGAGGAGGTCGCCGAGTCCATGGTCCCCCTCATCGGCAAACTCTATCGGGACTGCGGCGTGGTCACCACGATCTACGGCCGCTCCCTGGTGCACAACTCCGCCATCGACATCCTCAAGGCTCATCGCTTTGCCCGCCAGGTGATCAAGGACGAACTCTGCATGTCTTCGAGCTCTGCGGTCCTCCAGGCCCTGTCCCGGCTGAACCTGGCCCCGACGCGGATAGATATCGGCAAGTTGACCACCAGGTTCCAGGAAAGCGAAGCGAAGGGGGATGTGGACGCTTTCGTGCGCCGGGAACTGGCTGAAGTCAATGGCGGGAAGACGCTGCCCGGCAAGCCGCAGGACGTGGTGCTCTACGGCTTCGGCCGGGTCGGACGCATACTGGCGCGGATCCTGATCGCTCGCAGCGGCGGGGGCGACAAGTGGCGGCTGCGGGCCGTGGTGGTGCGCACGGGCTCGGAGGACGACCTGGTGAAGCGGGCCAGTCTGCTGCGGCGAGACTCCATTCACGGCCCCTTCAGGGG